>JAMCQB010000147.1 GCA_023382175.1 Nitrospirota bacterium
TAAAGGGAGGACTTGTCCTCTTTGAAAAAGGCAAAGAGACTTTTGCTGAAGTGGGTGAAGTGGTTGAGGACCTGGTGGCCGAGGTAAAGGCTGAGATCTCGGAGGCCGAAAAAACCGCATCTGCCCCGGTTGCGCCGGAAGGAGAACCAAGCGCTTAATGCTGCCGCTCGCTCATATAAGCCATCAGACCAGGGGAAGGCTGAGGATCAAGATTCCGTCGAAAAGAGGGGATGGTGAGTACCTGAATTCGCTGAAGGAACGCTTTTCCGGTCTTGAGGGTATTAAATGCCTCGAAGTCAATCCCTTAACAGGAAGCGCTCTTATTATTCACAATGTGAACGGGGGAAGGATTGCTGAGTACGCCAGGGCCAATAACCTTTTCACCCTCAAGGGATTGGATTCTTATCCAGCGGGCCTTCAGCGGCGTCTATCAGGAACCTTTAACGATTTAAATGTCCATCTGAAAGGGCTGACTGGCGGCGAGGTGGATATTGGTGGAATAGCTTTCCTTGCTCTCCTTGGTGCCGGGATATACCAGATAGGCAAGGGGAATATTACTGCATTACCATGGTATGCAGCATTCTGGTATGCCCTTAATATCTTCTTAAAATCAAGCAAGGGCAAAGAATAATTGGTTCATTTGAAAAAAGTTGAAAAGATGAAAATAGCATTTAAAGATAGATGTGACATACAACTCTTTGTCATTCCGACTTGTTCGGAATCCTTCTTTAACTATATGATTTATAAAGAAAGATTCCCGACAAGCGGGAATGACGTTCCTATAAGGTGTATGCATTCTATATGACAAACCAACCTCTTTCAACTTAAACACGAATGAGGGGAATAATTTATTTAACTCAAATTTAACAGGTTATTAAAGCTGTTGTAATGAATTGGTATTAAGATTGCGACTGAGCGGTTTATTCTTACCACTAAAAATTTAGAAATGTTTTGGGTGAACAGGAATTTATAAACCCTTTAAAAAAGGAGGCTAAAATGGCAAGGAAAGGAGTTGCAAGTGGCACACCTACAGGCGAAGAAGGTATAGGTAAGGCAGGCACAACAGTAAAAGAGGGTGTGGTAAGCAGCCTGAAGGGCATCAATGAGATCGAGGCGGAGATTGTCAGCCTGGTGAGGAATACCGTTTCAAATACTCTGAGAGCTACAGGTTCGGTGGCCAATGAGGCAGTTGCTATTACAAGAGATGTGGTAAAGGGTACGATTCAGGCTACGGAAGAGGTCGGCACCGGCCTCATCTTGAGCACCAAGAGCGTAGCAAAAGGTGTCGTTATGGGCGTAAGCGATGTCGGCGGAGATGTGGTGACCGTGGCCAGCCAGACGGTAAAAGGCGCAGTCAAGGGTGCGGCTGAGGTTGGTGCAGATGTTGCCATGGTGGCCAGGAGGGCGGTTGACGGAGTCATCGAAGCAACCAAAGAAGTCGGCGGGAATGTGGAAGATGTGGCAAAGGTTGCCGTGGGAGGAGCCATCGAAGCTGCCGGCACTATAGGGAATACCGCGGTGAAGGCCGTTAAGGATATGCTTGTTGGCGTTGTTGAGGGAGTGAAGGAAGTTGCAGGCGCCGCCCTGCCGAAACCGAGACCGGCCACCACAGTTACTCGAAAAGAAGCACCGCCTAAAGCAGTCGTATCAGAGAAAACCGCGAGAACGAAGGGTAAAAAGGGATAAAAGGTGTGGTTCGGCCCGTACATGCGACTGTAAAAGGTAGGGTGCGCTTTAATGTCGATGGGCTGCACCGCTCTGAGAGGCTCAAGAGAGAGATTGAAGAGAGTCTCTCGTACCACAAGGGGATACTGAAATTCTCGGTAAACATCTTGACCGGGAGTGTACTTGTTTTCTTCAATTCAGACAACACTCACCAGGCAATAGCCCTGCTCATCGCGGACGTTGTAGAAGTTCATAAAAAAAATGCCGGCAGCTGGTCATCTTCTTCCTTATCACCCGTTCCCAGAGCGACAGCGAGCTCTGGTAAGGAAGTTCGATATGCAAAGGTTCTCGACCCGCTTCCGGCAAAAGCCGGGCCAAACGCAATCCTGGCCCCGGAACGCGGAGAGCTCAGAAACAGGAGAAAATTAAGGAAAAGCATTGTCCGGTCCGAGGACCAGCTGGTCGAGCCGTGGCATCTTGCTGAGGCGACCGAGGTCCTCAACTCTTTCGGTACGTCGAAGGATTCAGGTTTATCAGGCGACCTCGCCGACGTGCGTCTCAATAAATACGGTCCCAATGTCCTTCCGGAAGCGGTTCCCCGTTCGGGGCTGAGCATGTTCATCAACCAGTTCAAATCCCTTCCCGTCGCCCTTCTGGGAGCCGCTGCAGGCATTTCGCTCCTCACCGGCGGCCTTGCAGATGCTATAGTGATTATGGGCGTCGTTTTCATCAACGCCGCGATCGGTTATACAACGGAGAGCCAGACCGAAAAAACGATTCATTCTCTGAAGAATCTTGTGAGACCCTCCGCTATGGTGCTGCGGGATGGTCGTCTGAAAGAGATAGGCGCAGAAAGTGTGGTTCCCGGAGACGTTCTCCTGCTCAGGCCAGGAAGTTACGTTGCAGCAGATGCAAGGCTCATAGAAACCAACCACCTGAGCATCGATGAATCGGCCCTGACCGGGGAAAGCATGCCGGCAATGAAGACCACGGCCCCGATTTCGGAGGACAATGTCCCTCTCGCCGACAGAACGAACATGGTATATATGGGGACGCTTGTCGTCGGAGGACAGGGGATTGCTGTTGTCGCGGCGACAGGGAGGTTTACCGAGATCGGAAGGATACAAATCCTGGTCGGTGAAACAAGACCTCCTGAAACCCCCATGGAGCGCCAGCTGGACATGATGGGCAGCCAGCTTGTATTGATCTGCGGTGCTGTCTGTGGCCTGGTCTTTGTCACGGGACTTCTTCGCGGATACGGTTTTTTACAGATGCTCAAAACCTCAATATCCCTTGCGGTCGCAGCCGTTCCCGAAGGACTTCCCACAGTGGCGACAACAACCCTCGCCCTCGGCATCAGGAATATGCGCAAGCATAACGTCCTCATACGGCACCTTGAAGCGGTGGAGACCCTCGGTTCTGTCCACACAATATGCCTCGACAAAACAGGGACGATCACCCTGAACAGGATGTCCGTGGTCGTGGCATTTGCGGGCATGAGGCGATTCACCGTATCCGATGGACAGTTTTTTGCGTCCGGTGAACCTGCAAGTGTGTATCTCTTCGACGAACTCCTGAGACTCATTCACATATCTGTCCTCTGCAATGAAAGTGAAGTGATCGGACAGCATGGTGAATATGTGGTCAATGGTTCTCCCACGGAGAATGCGCTGATCCACATAGCATTGAGTTCGGGGGTCGATGTAGTAAGACTCAGGGAAAAATTTATCCTGGTGAACATTCAACATCGCTCCGAAAACCGCAACTATATGTATACACTTCACCGCGCAGGCAACCATTCCGCGCTTGTTGCCGTAAAGGGGAGCACGAACGAGGTCCTGTCGATGTGCAGATGGCATATGAAGGACGGCAAGAAGATTCCTTTGACCGATGACGAGCGGCTCGCCATAGACACCGAAAATGAGCGTATGGCCGGGGAGGCTCTCCGTGTCCTTGGGGTGGCGTACTCTCTCAGTGATGGTGAACCGGGCACGTTCATTAACAGTGATGTCGATTTCAGCGATAATCTGGTATGGCTGGGGCTTGCAGGAATGGCGGATCCCATTAGAGAGGGAGTTAAGGGGCTGATAGGGGAATTTCACAAGGCGGGGATAGAGACGGTCATGATTACCGGTGACCAGAGCCCGACCGCATATGCCATAGGAAAAGAATTGAACCTCGGTAATGGCGAGCAGCTTGAGATCCTTGATTCCTCTCACCTTTCCAGTATAGACCCCGAAGTGATGAAGGCGCTCTGCGACAGGGTGCATGTCTTTGCGCGCGTGAGTCCTGCCCATAAGCTCCAGATAGTTCAGGCGCTCCAGAGTGCGGGAAAGGTTGTGGCCATGACAGGAGATGGTATTAATGACGGCCCTGCCCTCAAAGCAGCGGATATAGGCATTGCGATGGGACATGTGGGCACCGATGTTGCACGAGAGGTCGCGGACGTCGTCGTCGAAGACGATGAACTCGCAACGATGATCATCGCCATAAGCCAGGGAAGGACCATCTATAACAACATCAGAAAGTCTGTCCATTTCCTGCTGTCGACAAACCTGAGCGAGATCATGGTCATGTTCACTGCAATTGCCGGAGGGATCGGTCAACCTCTCAGTGCGATGCAGTTGCTGTGGATAAACCTTATGTCCGATATATTTCCCGGATTGGCCCTTGCCCTTGAACCTCCGGAACCTGATGTGCTGAGCCGGCCTCCACGGGACCCTGAAGACCCCATCGTCAAGACGTCGGATTTCAAAAGGATCACATTTGAATCTGCAGTGATTTCTGCGGGGGCGCTGGGAGCATATGGATATGGCGTGATGAGATACGGTATGGGACAGAGGGCAAGCACCATGGCTTTTGTGAGCCTGACCGCAGGACAGCTTCTTCATGCCATAAGTTGCCGTTCAGAGAAGCACAGCATATTCGACCGAGAAAAGCTACCGCCCAACAGATATCTCAATATGGCCCTCGGGGGGTCCTTTACCATACAGCTTCTTGCCATGGTGATGCCGGGACTCAGGAACCTCCTGGGATTGGCTCCCATAGGTATCCTTGATGGCGCAGTGATAGGGGCCAGCGCTGCTCTCCCCTTATTGGTGAACGAAGCGACAAAGACAGGTGCACGGGAGAAAAAAATATGAAAAAAGATTTCATTTTTACTTCGGAATCGGTCACGGAAGGGCATCCCGACAAGCTCTGCGATCAGATAAGCGACGCCATTGTAGACCATTTCCTCCAGCAGGACCCTTATTCAAGAGTCATTGCCGAGTGCGCCGTATCCACCGCGATCATCTTCATCGCGGCCCGGTTCGAATCCAGTGCCAGCGTGGATTTCCCCAATATAGCGAGACAGGTTATTAACCAGATAGGGTATGACCAGCATAGCTTTAACGCCAGGACGTGCAGCATCATAACCAGCCTCAAGGAACTCCCTCACGAGGAAAGCTGGTGTTTTGATGAGAGAGAACTGTCGAACGAGGAAATGGATGCCATTGCCGTACGAAATCAGGTAACCGTCTTCGGTTTTGCCTGTAATCAGACCTCTGCCTTTATTCCCCTTCCCATCTGGCTTGCCCACAGGTTGGCGAGAAAACTGACGTCGGCCAGGCTCCAGAAAATACTCCCCTACCTCGCACCCGACGGTAAAACACAGGTCGGGGTGGAATACAGAAACGGCAGACCTTATAGAATTCACGGCATCACGGTTATCGCCAGTCAGAACAAATCATCAACAACGGGGGGACCCGACCTGGGAAGATTGGGGGACGACATCAGACAGGTGGTTATAGATTCAGTATTTATGGACGAGGATATCAAACCGGACAGAGATACGAGACTGTTCATAAATCCCGACGGACCGTTTCTTGTCGGTGGACCTTCGGTCCATTCCGGTCTGACCGGAAGGAAGAACGCAATTGATACTTATGGAGAATACTCAAGACAGAGCGGTGCCGCCTTGAGCGGCAAGGACCCTCTGCGTATCGACAGAGTAGGCGCATATGCAGCCCGCTACGCGGCAAAGAACGTTGTCGCTGCAGGACTTGCGGGTGAATGTGAAGTGCAGCTTAGCTATTCCATCGGTCTTTCGAGGCCGGTGAGCATCCAGGTAGAGACCTTCGGAACAGGTACGATACCCGATGAGAGGATAGCGGAGCTTGTTGAGAGGTATTTTGATTTCCGCCTTGCCGGGATAATTCGACAATTTAATCTCAGGCGCTTGCCTTCAACGCTGAAGGGGGGATTTTACAGAAAGCTTGCCGCATACGGACATGTGGGGAGAATGGATATCGGACTTCCCTGGGAATTGACTGACAAGATGCGGGAGTTGAAAGGGTAACAGGAATATGGAAAGTTCGGGCCTGGCTTCGCTTAACCGTGTTGACTTTGGCACCTTTGTTTGGATCAATGTTGATTCTCCGTCAAGTGACGACTTGAGCCACCTTTCAAAACTCTATCCCTTCCATCCCCTGGACATTGAAGACTGCCTGTCGAAAACCCAGTTGCCCAAGATCGACGAATACCCCGAGTATCTCTTCATCATCCTGCACTTTCCGAGATTCAGAAAGGAGAAGAAATATTCCATTCCGGAGCAGGTCTCGATTTTCCTGGGGAAAGACTTTCTCGTGACCGTTCACACGGGAGAGATCAAGCCTATTAAGAGGCTTTTTCAGTCTTTCGCGAACAGCGGAGAATCAAACGGGCAGTGCATCATCATTGAATCATCGTGCAGTTCTCCCCCGCTCTTATTGTACAAGTTGATCCACAGCTGTGCCGAAAACCTTATGCTCATGCTTGGAAAGGTAATGTTCAGCATAGAGCAGATAGAAGAAAAGGTCTTTGATGAAAAAATGGATGCGGTTCGCGAGGTGGCCGAATTAAGACACAATGTCGCCAATCTGAGAAGGATAGTCTTTCCCCTGGGCAGGGTCGTTCACGATCTGGAAAAAAAGGTCCAAAGATTCGCCGAAAGGAACGTCAACCTATATTTCAGCGACCTTTCCGACTACATCGACAAAACATGGGCAATCCTCGAGGAATGCAAAGAGACAACAGAGATTTATAAGGATTCCGATTTTATTATAAGTTCCGACCGCACCAACAAAATACTCACCCTCCTGACCATCATGTTTACTTTCTCCATACCGTTTAGCGTTTTGGGCACTCTTTATGGGATGAATGTCCATCTCCCGGGAGGGGTGGAGAAGCCGTGGACCTTTTTAGGGGCGTACACCACCTTCTTTGTTATCCTGGTGATCGCCCTTGTTCCCGTGATGTTAATGTATGTAACCTTCAGGAAATTGCGATGGCGATAACGGGTGCTTCACAGGAGGGGAAGGAAGATCTTCATGCGCTTTATGAGGATGACTCTGAAAGACTGCGGCATCTGAAGGCCATCCAGACAGTTGCAGGACGTATCGGCGCTTCAATCGAAGAAGTGGGAAGGCTTTATGAGGCGGTGCTGAGGGATTTCAAAAGAAACGCAAGGGTCAGAGATTTCCTGCCTATATTGGTAAGCAGAAAGGTTGAATATGTGTTGAGCGTCAGAGGAGGCAAGTCTCGCGCCTTAATGATGAGCAATCAGAGAAAGTAACATGAGCTACGATGCAAGGAGACCTTCACATGAAACTCGGAATACTAGGAGACATTCACGGTAATATCGAAGCGTTAAAGGTGGTATATGAGACGGCCATATTACAGAAAGCGGAGAAGATATATCACCTTGGCGACGTGGGAGGCTATGCGCCTTTTGTAAATGAGGTGGTCGATTTCCTTTTGGAACATGGAATCGAGGGAGTACAGGGCAACTATGATGAAGCCGTAGGCCATAATAAGGAACATTGCGGGTGCAGATATGAGGACCCCCTTCAGGAGGAGATGGCGGCGCTGTCCTTTGAGTGGACAAAAAAACATGCCTCCGGGAAGAGTAAGGAATATATGAGAAGCCTCCCGTTCGAGATCGCTTTCTCCTGTCATGGAAGAACGGTTAAGCTGTTCCATGCTACGCCTCTGAAGAACAACCTCTATTGGCACCAGGACCGGAAAGATAAATTTTTTCTCGAAATGGCGGACAAGGCAAAGGCGGGTATCTTGAT
>JAMCQB010000006.1:0-2541 GCA_023382175.1 Nitrospirota bacterium
TCATTAAGAGATATTTACCAGGTCTACTCCTGTAAAACGGCTTTCTTGTCCTTATCACAAGAACCACAAAAGAGGCTGAAAGCACAGACTCAATAAACCACCCTGTCCTGAAAAGAACAGGGTCAGCCTTTAGAATAAACAAAAGCACTCCAAAGGTCATGTAATCAAAAATAGAACTCATTAATCCGAAAAATATCATAAACCTCTTTATGAACTTGATGTCCCATCTCCTCGGTTTTTCAATAAGCTCCTTATCTACCTCATCAGTGGCAATCGTCATTTCAGGAAAATCTGTGAGAAAATTTGTAAGAAGTATCTGCTTCGGAAGCATGGGAAGGAATGGCAGAAAAAGCGACGCCCCTGCCACGCTGAACATATTTCCAAAGTTTGCACTTGTTGCCATAAAGACATATTTTAATGTATTGGCAAAGGTCTTTCTCCCTTCTACCACACCGTCTTTTAAGATTTCGAGTTCTTTCTCAAGAAGCACTATATCCGCAGCTTCTTTTGCTACGTCCACTGCGGTGTTCACTGATATCCCCACATCTGATGCATGAATTGCGGTGGCGTCATTTATACCATCTCCTATGAATCCAACAACATGGCCGAGTTTTTTCAATGACAGGATAATCTTTTCTTTCTGATTTGGGTCAACCTCAGCAAATATATTGGCATTTTCTACTGCATGGAGTATCGCCTCATCGCTCATACTATCAAGCTCCTCTCCGGTGACCAAATTCTTAATTGCAAATCCTACACTCTCTGCCGTATATCGGGAGATGAACCTGTTATCGCCGGTGATGATTTTAAGATCGACTCCGAGCTTGCTCAGGTCAGATACCATCTTTTTTGCATCGCCTTTTGGCGGATCAAGGAAGAGGAGAAACCCGAGGAGCGTCATCTCTGACTCATCGGCCTTGCTATATGCTTTCTTTTCTTCAAGCCGTTTATATGCCAGACCCAATATACGAAGACCTTTCGTGCTCCATTCATGATAAAGCCTGTTGATATCACTCAGATATGGATTTATCTCCTGTCCTTTCCCTTCAATCTCTATATACTTGCTAACATCTAAAATGCTCTTTAAAGCGCCTTTTGATATGAGAATATATCCATTACCCCGCTCTTTTACAACTATACTCAAGCGTCTTCTTTGAAAATCGTAAGGGATCTCGTCGACCTTCTCATAACCGGATATATCTTGTTTTTCAAAGCTGACAATGGCTTCATCAATTGGGTTTTTCAGTCCTGTTTGATAAAATGAATTCAGGAATGCATAAAAAATAATTTTTTTATCTTTATTTTGTTTTATATCGATATATTCATGCAGATAGACTTTTCCTTCTGTCAGGGTACCTGTTTTGTCTGTACAGAGGATATCCATTGTTCCGAAATTTTCTATGGATGCCAGTCTTTTCACTATTACGCCCTTTTTCGACATGGACTGCGAACCCTTTGAAAGGTTAACGCTTATGATGGCTGGAAGGAGCTGAGGCGTTAAACCTACAGCAAGGGCAAGTGAGAACAACAAAGCTTCTATGACAGGATGATGGAAATAAACATTTACAGCAAATACTATCAGAATAAGAATAAGTGTGACTTCCATCAGAAGATATCCGAAACGCCTGACACCCTTTTCAAAGTCTGTCTCGGGGGACCTCAAAATAAGCCTGTCAGCAATCTTGCCTATCTCTGTATTACTGCCTGTTTTATTTACAAAAAAGTCCTTTGCCTCTAAAATTACACCGTCTGCCGGGATAATGTCTCCGGCAGAGAGAAGGACAACATCTCCAGGGACTATTTCATCTATAAATACTTCCTTTTTCTTGCCTGCCCTAAATAGCGTTGCCTTTGTCTTTACTGTTTGAAGGAGCTTCTCTACCGCATTTGTGGCGCTGTATTCCTGAATAAAACTTAAAAAACCGCTCACAATGATTATGGCAAGGATAATGGCAGTATCTGTAAAGTCTCTGAGTATGGCCGATACAATGCTGGCAAATATTAAAATGAGGATAATGGGGCTTTTGAATTGATTAAAGAACAGAAATAAGGCAGGTTGCTTCTTTTTCTTTTTTAAAAGGTTATGTCCAAAGACTGCGAGCCGTCTTTCCGCCTCATCTTCTGAGAGACCTGAAAGGGAGGTCTCAAGTTGCTGTAACAAATACTCGCTTTCGATTTCCCAATACTTTCCAGGAATATTCAACCCCATCCCTCATAACCCGAATCTTCTGAACGAATAATATTTAGGAAAATCCATGCCCAGTGTGAATATGGCTGAGAACGCCAGAACAGTGAGAACCTGATGCAATGTGAGTGACGGGACAAAGATGCCGTATATGCCCAACAGTGCGAATCCGATTATGGTAGCCGCACTCAGGATTAATACTTCCCTGCCGGGAATGGATGACCAGAAGTGCCTTCTTTCCCTTACGATCAATACCTTGAACTGGCTGGTAAATATCAGATTAAGCATTACGAGGGTGCGCAGCTTCTCCCATTCAAGATGGAAGTATTTCAGGCCGATCAGAATTACGAGGATCC
>JAMCQB010000006.1:2551-3532 GCA_023382175.1 Nitrospirota bacterium
TATTACCCACGAAAGCATCCTCTGGTATGTCTGCCTGCTTATCCTTACTGCATCGATTATCACACCTATGCCTGATTCCGTTAAAACCACGCTCGCAGATGCCTTTGCCACATCCGCTGCATTGTAGACTGCTATCCCCATCTCTGCCTGTTTCAGGGCCGGGGCATCATTTACCCCATCTCCTGTCATGCCCACCATGTGCCCCTTTGACTGAAGGAGTTTCACAACCCTGTATTTGTCCTCGGGATATATCTCTGCAAGGCCGTCAATTTCACCAATAATCTTCACCTGTTCATCCTCGCTTAGGCCTTTAATATCCTCAAGCCTGATAATCTTATCGCCGATTTATATTCTGACAATGGCATGATGTCTGTGACAGACAATCTGTTCTGGGTAATGGTGCCTGTTTTATCAAGACAGAGCACATCTATGGAGGCAGCGTCTTCTATTGAGTCAAGCCTCGTTACCAGAGCCCCCTTTTTTGCAAGCTCCATTGCACCCACTGCCTGAACTATGGTGAGAACTGCAGGAAGGGCCACAGGCACCGCTCCCATAAGAAAGATGACAGCGAGGGTGAGCACAGTTACAAGATGCTCCTGAATATGCATCGCCAAACCATATGTCAGAACAAGAACCAATGCGGCTATGCCAAGATACATCATGTATCTGACTATGGCCATCATCACTTCCTCTTGATGTGATTTTGGCTTTGCTATCTTGACCAGTTCTGCTGTCTTGCCGAAGTATGTATTTATGCCTGTATTGACAACCACACACCTGGCCTCTCCCTGCCTTACTACAGAGCCTGAATAGGCAATACCAGATTGGTTTGCATTTACCGGAAGGGATTCTCCGGTGAGGGCTGATTGGTCAATAGAGAGTTCACCGCTTAATATCCTCGCATCAGCAGGGATTATATCGCCGAGCCTTACAGCAATAATATCTCCAGGCACGATCTCCCTTGCCTCTTTCATTATCCAT
>JAMCQB010000006.1:3544-33017 GCA_023382175.1 Nitrospirota bacterium
ACCCCGTGAGTGCATGTGGCCAATGACTGCATTTACAGTGAGAAGCACAAAGATTATTATCCCTTCAAGATAATGCCTCAATATGAATGAAAGCGCCATTGCCAGCTCCAGCAGCCACGGCATCGGGCCCCAGTAGCGCAAGAGGAATTCTAAAAAAGGATTTTTCTTTTTCTCCACTATCTCGTTATATCCGAATGTCTTAAGCCTATCTTCGACCCCGGATTCAATGAGCCCATCCATTGATGTCTTTAGGGCTTTGAGGGTATCATCAATGGAAAACTTTTCGTATTCAGATGTATTGCGAACTTTTAAATCCATATCGCACCTCAAATTATTATTCCCCGGCTAATTTCAATGCATTCTGATAGAACTTCCTCGCATACTCCTTCACCATTCTTCTGGCACTGAACATCGGCGCTGTGCTTTTAATGGCCTCTTTCATGACCTTAACCCATCCATGAGGTATGCCGTCATCATCCACTTTGTAAAACAATGGAATTATCTCCTTCTCAAGGAGTTCATAAATGGCTTCTGCATCCTCCTCGTCATTCCCCTTCCCGCTGAAGGCCCAGCCATTCTTATCGTTGAAACCCTCTATCCACCAGCCGTCGAGGATGCTCAGATGCGGAACGCCATTCAAAGATGCCTTCATGCCGCTTGTACCACATGCTTCCAGCGGCGGCATGGGGTTGTTGAGCCATACATCCACTCCGTGTGTCATGTATTGCGCCAGTTGTTCATCGTAATCCTCCACAAAGGCTATCCTTCCTCCGAGGGCAGGGTCATGGGCAGAATTGAAGATCCTCTGGAGAATCCGCTTCCCCGGGTCATCTGCCGGATGGGCCTTGCCTGCAAATATTATCTGAAGCGGCCTCCATCGATTATTTAAAAGTTTCTTCAACCTCTCCATGTTATGAAAGATTAAATCTGCCCTTTTATAGGTGGCAAAACGGCGGGCAAAACCAATGGTCAAGGCAGATGGCTCAAGCAATGTCCCTCCGGCAACAATATTGGTAGGGCTGATCCGATTTTCCACCCATCTCTGGCGCGCCCTGTCATGGATGAAATTAATAAGCTTCATCTTCAGCCAGTAATGGGTCTGCCACAGCTCCTTATCAGGGATGTCGTCTATCAATTCCCATATAGCAGGATTGTCATGGTCTTCCAGCCAATCGGGTTCTGAGTATTTATTAAAAAGGAGCTGCATCTTCGGCTCGATCCATGTTGGAACATGAATGCCGTTGGTTATGGAATCGATGGGAATGTCTTCTTCTTTTGTGTCAGGCCAGAGGGATTGCCACATCCTTCTGGAGACCTCTCCGTGCCTCTTACTGACGCCATTGTGATAAGCGGACATTTTAAGGGCAAAGGCGGTCATATTGAAACCGGCATCCGGGTCGCCTGATTGAATTCCCATTCTTAAGAATTCATCCCTGTTTAGTCCTAAAATAGGATAATAGTGCCCGAAATATTTATCCATCAGATGAAAGGGGAAGACATCATGGCCTGCTGGAACGGGCGTGTGTGTTGTAAAAACAGTGGTGGAGCGCACCTGCCGGACTGCCTCATTATAATTCATCCCATCCTCCACCCTCTCCCTGATCCTTTCCAGAATGGCGAAGGCAGGATGTCCTTCGTTCAGATGAAGCACAGAGTGTTTGATTCCCAGAGTATCCAGAACCTCACTCCCTCCGATACCGAGGACAATCTCCTGGCGCAGCCTCTGTTCAATATCGCCAATATAGAGATGAGCTGATATACTCCTGTTCCATGGGTCATTCATTTCTATATCCGTATCCATAAGATAGAGGGGTATCCTTCCAACCTGAACCTTCCATACAGCCACATGGATGGAAGGTTCAATAAAGGGCACCTTTACCACAAGCTGCTCTTCCTTTTCATTTAAGACCCTTATAATGGGTGCAGCATCCCTGTCGAGGACCTCGTCTATATTCTCCTGCCAGCCGTCCGAGCGGATTTTCTGGCGTAAATATCCTTCTGGATACATGAAACCTACTGCCACAAGGGGCACTCCGAGGTCGCTGCATTCCTTGATATGATCACCGGCCAGAAACCCCAATCCGCCTGCATAAAAGGGCAGGGAATGGTGCAGCCCGTATTCTGCTGAAAAATAGGCAATGGGCAGGCATTCGGGATCTGCGATGTTTTCTGAAAACCAGCCTCCCTTTGTATTCATCTCTTTATGAAACCTTGCAAGCACAGCATCGTAATGGCGGAGATATTCGGGATCGCCTGCAGCAGTTTGCAAAACCTCATGAGGAAGCTCCCTCAGCATCTTTACCGGATTATGCCTGCATTCCTTCCATATCTGGCGGTCCAGCATCTTAAAGAGCATCCTCGCTGCCGGATGCCAGCTCCACCAGAGATTGTAGGCTAATTTGCCAAGTCCTGCTATTCTATCCGGAATATTTGGGAACTGGTCTTTTATATCATCCATAGGCTTCCTTCCTAAACCTATAAATATTCTTGTCATTCCGCACTTGATGCGGAATCCATGCCTTAGTTCCCTGCTTTTGCAGAGCCTGCCCCCTACTTGATACGGGGGACGGCATCTGGATTCCCGCTTTCGCGGGAATGACAGAAAGCAGACATTATTATGCAGTTATCAATAGCTTCTACTTAAATCCATAGACATACTGATTATATCATCCAGAATACCTGCTTCAACGAAACCGAGCTTCCTCCAAAATGACAATGCGCCATGATTGTCTGCCTTAACCTTTACAATAATCTCTTTTACAACAGAATGCCTTTGCATACCTTGCGCACAAATATTAAAGGCCCTCGTTCCATAACCCATTCGCCTGAAATTATCATCAAATATTACCAGACTCATCTCAGCAGATTTACCGGGAATAAGGTTGTATAGGCCGATAAATCCTATTTGCTTTGAATCGCATTCTATAAAATAAGAAGGAGTAAAGGTCTTTTTCATCCACCACCATACAAAAAACCATGATGATGCTACAGGTCTGCTCAGACCGCTTGCCTTCAGAATTGCCCCGTCATTCAACCCCCTGAGAATGAAAGGGCTGTCGGACATTCTCAACGGTCTTAACCTCAAATTTCCGCCCTCCATGTATCCCGGGATTCTAAGAAAAAGCATGTAACACCCCTGCGTCCGTTTCATATTCCCTGTTCAGAGCGTCTCTGACGTGACTCAAAAAGACGTGCCGATGCCATACCGAATATAATATTATCCTGTCCTCTCTCTTTCCCCGACCTTTTTATAAGGAACAGGTATGTATTGAACAGATGGCCTCTGCTGCATCGCCTGCGGGAACAGGTCCATAAGCTGATAAATCTCATCAGGCAATCCAATAGATACCGGAAGCCCTAAGCCTTTTGCCTCCTCTTTTTAACTTTTCATGAGATCATCTTTCATCTTCTCAAATTCTTCTTTGGTTATCTCTCCTTTAGCATATCGCCTCTTGAGAACATGAAGCGGGGATTCGCCATAAGTTCCCTTTTTCTTGCGGCCGCCAACCAAATTTATAAGATGGACAATCCCCAGGAGAACCAATACCGAGAAGATGATTACAAACAACCATCCAAACTCCATTCCACGTTCATAGATTCGCCAATGCATACCTTTACCTCCCTTATTTAAATGTGCCAGCGTTATTACCATGCCACTTTTTTAGTCGAAAAGGAACGACAATTTTATGCCGCTGGGCTCAAAATGCAGCGGGTTCAGTCTCCTTCTTAACCATAAGGATTGAACACGGCATCTGCCGCACGAGCCCTTCGTTGGAGCGGCCAAAAAGAAAGTGCTCCAGACGACCCTCCGCGTGGGCAAGCATGATGAGGAGATCTATAGCTTCTTCTTTGACAACCTTTATAACTTCCTTTGTGGGATCTCCTTCCCCAATCAATTCTTTTATTGGCATGCCTTTCTTTTTCTCCAGATCGATAATTGCATCCAGTTCCCTTTTCGCTTCCTTCAGCGTTGAAAAAGTATGGTTCTCGACCGGGGTGATCTTCTAATTAAAGAATATCCTATTAAGCAACCGTGTCAAACAGCGACAGCCTTAGACACTGATTCTTCGTCACATCATGAACAGGAATGCCTGTGATTATGAGAGTATCAAAATAAATAACCGGATACAACCTCCACCAGTGCGGAGTAGTAATTGATGTAACTCGCAACATCAATCGATATCGAAATTGCGGTAGGAGGGGTACTCGACAGTTTCAGGGTTCATATTTCAGAATGCAATCACCCTTTGATCTGGTATTTCTTCAGTTTCCTCCACAACGTAGTGGTATCAAGACCAAGAAGAGCCGAAGTCTTCTTTTTGTTGCCCTGCACAAGGTTCAGGACCTTCAGGATATGCTCCCTTTCCATACTCTCCAGGGTCCAGTCCTTCTTTGACCCGCTTTGGCCCGCGGTTATCTCCAGCGGCAGGTCTTCCTTCGTAAGCTCATCGGTCTCGGCAATGACCAGGGCTCTTTCGATGACGTGCTCAAGCTCCCTGATATTCCCCGGCCAGCGATGGCTTATGAGAATGTCCATGGCATCCTCGGAAACCCTCCTGATATTCTTCCCCATCTTCCTGTTGAATTTGTTGATGAAGTATCGGACGAGCAGGGGGATGTCCTCGACCCTCTCCCTGAGGGGAGGAAGGGCGATTTTTATCACATTGAGCCGGTAATAAAGGTCTTCCCTGAAGAGCTTTGCCTTCACCGCCTCTTCAAGGTTCTGGTTTGTTGCGGCGATGATCCTTACGTCCACAGTAAGGGGACGGGCGCTCCCCACCTTAAAAAACGTCCCGTCCTGAAGGGCCCTCAGGAGCTTGACCTGAAGGTTCTTTGACATGGCCTCAACTTCATCGAGGAAAACAGTGCCGCCGTCCGCTGCCTCAAAGAGCCCCATCTTGTCGGCGTTTGCACCGGTAAAAGCGCCCTTGAGGTAACCGAAGAGTTCCGATTCCAGGAGCGTCTCAGGGATCGCAGCACAATTCACCGCGATGAACGGTTTTTCCTTTCTCATGCTGTTGAAGTGTATTGCCCGGGCAATGAGCTCTTTCCCTGTGCCGCTTTCGCCGTAGATGAGGATGCTCGAGGTTACATTGGTCACCTTCCTCACCACCTTGAGGACTTCCGCCATCTTCGGGCTGTTGGCGATGATGCCCTCAAAGTTGTAGTATCTCAGCCGCGCTTCTGCCTCTTTCCTCGTATCTTCAAAAAGCCGTGCGTTTTCTATGGCAAGCCCCATGGGGACCGTGGCAGCACGGAGCACACCCAGGAGTTCGGCGTCCAGGGAATACCGGGCGTGGGTGATGACACATAACACACCGATCACCTTGCCCTTTGCCTTCAGGGGGAGGCCTGCATAAAACTCCATGCCCTCCTTCCTGAGGATTGCCCTGGTAAAACGCGGGTCTTTTGATGCCTTCTCAAGGATAATGACCTCCCTGTCACATTGTGCAATGGTGCCGCACATGCATTCACCGACTTTCACTTTCCTTTCGCAGAGGTCTTTCACCACTTCATCGGAGAGGTTCCGGAAGGTGACCGGGATCATCTCCAGGGTCTCATCATTGATCACATAAATGACCCCGGAATCCACTCCCATGAAGTCGATGATCATCTCAAGGACATCGTCGAGGATCCCCTTGAGGTCCAGGGACTTGCTCACCGTAAGGGCTACCTCGTAGAGGATCGAAAGCTTCTTGTTCTGTCTTTCCAGGAGAGTTGGGATCGTTGTCGTTTCGTCCATATTTTATTTTACCATCTTCGGAATTCCCGCAAAACGTCGTGAGAAGAAGATCTCACCCTCCCGACATAAACAGAAGGATCTCCTTCTTCAATGCCTCCCCAATGATCACGAGCCGGTTGTCGGTGATCTGCCGCGCAAAAGGCGCCCTCTGTATCCTTCCATAGGAAAGATCGAACCTGAAGGGGCCCCTGTCGGTCTGGGCCAGGGCCTTTGCCCTCACCACATTTCCATAGATCCCCTTCGCCATGTCTTCAAAAAAAACTTCATAGAACAGCAATCCCCTTCCAGCATCCAGCCTGAGGGAGAGGGTGTCGAAGCGGAAATGAGGGAGATGCCTGCTTATGGCCCGTTCAGCAGGGGAGACAGCAGGGACCGGTTCCTGGAGTGTCGCGTTTACCGTGCGGAAAATTATTGCCCGGGGGTTGATCCTTTCTACAAGGCCGGCAGTCCTGGCTATTTTCTCTTCGTCCACGAGGTCTGCTTTGTTCACGAGTATGATGTCAGAGTTGATGATCTGGTCTTCGAAAAAAGACCCGTACATCCGGGTTTCGTGGAGCTCGGCAAATTCAGTGGCATCCACAATCCCTACCACTGTCACAGGGCTGATCTTCAGGGTATCAAGGGCTTCGAGGACTCCGGAAGGCGAAGCCACACCGCTGGGTTCAATGACCAGATGTGCCGGGGAAAAGGTCGCGATGATCTTCTGTATCGTAGTAATAAGGTCAAACTTGAGGGTGCAGCAGACGCATCCGCTGGGCAGCTCTATGGCTTCGATGCCGCCCGCAGAGAAGATCTCTCCATCGATACCCGTTTGGCCGAAGTCATTGACAAGGACCACGGTCTTTTCACGGGTGTTCCGGAGAAGCTGCTGCACAAAGGTCGTCTTCCCGGCTCCCAGCAGTCCGCAGACGATAGTCGTTTTCATCATACCTGCTCACCCATCAGTGTAACTCCTTCAAGTCTGCTTTCATCCGTAATGTATCTTACCATTATTTCCCATACCCTGATTTGTGTCATATCTTCTTACGGAAGGAGAGGAATACGATGAGAGGGTTGAAAAAAGGGGAAATTGCGATAGGATGGGGAAAGGGAACTGCACGAAGCAATGGATGGTATTCTTTTTGCTTTATGTTTAATCAGCCACGCCGATAATGAATGAACCAAAGGAGGACCACATGAAAGCTGAAAAGCGGGACTTAAAGGAGATCGTTTCGAGGAGGATAGAATTTTTCAGGAAGAAACCTGAATCGGCACTATACAAGCCGAAGGTCTCTTCGAAGCACATTCAGGGTCTCTATACGGAAACAAAGGTGAGGGAGCATCTTGTCCAATCAGACTACGGCGAAGCAGCAGGAGGAACAAACATGGCGCCGAACCCCATCGAGCTTCTTCTCTCCGCCCTGGCTGCGTGCATCGAGGCGGCATTCTACGAGTTTGCAGTTCATGAAGGGTTCACCATCCATGCACTGTCCGTGGACGCGGAAGGCACCCTGGATCTCAGGGGCCTCTTCATGATCGATGACGTTTCTGCAGGTTTCAAAGATGTGCGATACACCTTCACCATCGAAACCCCTGACGATGAAGGCAGGATTCGGGCCCTTGCTGAAAAGGTGATCGCCCACTGTCCTGTGGTGGACAGTCTGATAAAGCCGCCGGTCATCTCGGGAGAGATCACTGTTGTCAAAGGAGCGAAACCTTGAAGATACGGGATATCCTGAGGAAGAGGAAAACAGGGATATCCTTTGAATTCTTCCCCCCAAATCGGTTGAGGGGAAAGAGGGTTTCATGAAGATGGGGAATAATTCCCCATTCGTGTGGGGCATTTTTCATCTCTTCGGGCCAATGAAGATCGATAAGAAGAGCTAAATGTCTTATTCCCTTTCAGTTTTCCAGTGGCATCAAAATTGCATCTTTATTCGCTGCCATGAATGAAGTTCTCCTCTGCACCCATAATCCGATACTGATAAAAAACGTCTACGGAATAGTGAGAGACGAAGGGTTCGGCGTCGAGGTGGTTGACCACTCGGCCCTTGCCGTCCAGAGGGTGTTTCATCGGAACTACATCGCGGTCATCATTGATTCGGAGTCCTTTGGCCTTTCTGCAGAAGACGCGGTTCAGATCATAAAAAGCGTCTCCCCTGACATTGTTGTCATCTGCGTAGGCTTTGCTAAGCTGGATAGTGATGTCGTGAGCATGACCCTGCCGGTTGACCTGGAAGAGTTCAAGCGGGCAATTCATGATGTGCGGCGCGTCGGCGCTTTATCCAGGATTTGATACGTAGGGAAAAGGAGGAAGGTATGACACCACGGGAAATCATTTTGAAGGCCTTTGAAATGGGAAAACCGGAGAGGGTGCCTGTGACCCTGTTCGGCGGGGGCATGTGGTCTATCAAGAATTATGGGACGAGTTTTGAGGAACTGTCCCTCAATCCTGAAAAGATGACCGATATGTGCGTTACGGAAGCGGAAAAGATCAGGAGCGATGTCGTCTATGTCGGCTCGGGTTATAACAACTTCCACGCCTTGGCCGTAGGCAAGGCCTTCGGCGCCGGGATCAAATACCGCGAGATAGGCGCGCCCGACCTCACCACGCACTTTGTGAATTCAGAAGAGGATATGACGAAACTCAACAAAGAGGATGTTCTTAAGGACCCGGTGGTGAAAACCGTCATGGAAGCCAC
This sequence comes from Nitrospirota bacterium, assembly GCA_023382175.1. GTDB lineage: Bacteria > Nitrospirota > Thermodesulfovibrionia > Thermodesulfovibrionales > UBA9159 > JAMCQB01. The sequence continues at coordinate 11,969 of JAMCQB010000006.1, forward strand.
GCGAAGGGTAAACGAAAAGATAGGGAAAAAATACCTTGTCACCATGACGTGCTGGGGGCCCTTCACTCTTGCGGCGCGGATGGCAGGCGAAGAGACGTTCATGAAGTCAATCTTCAAGAAACCGGCCTTTGTTGAAAAGATGGTGGATTTCTGCGCCGATCTTTTGATCCATCTCTATGAACCGCTGGTGAATGACGGCCTTGAATGTATTAGTATCGCTGATCCGACTGCCTCAGGGGACCTGATAAACAAGAAACAGATGGAACGTTTCGCCGTGCCTGCCCTGAAAAAAATGAGCGGCTGGGCAAGATCAAAGAACGTCCATACCATTCTGCACATATGCGGCGATACCAGCGACCGCCTTGAACTCTTTCCCCTCACCGGATGTTCCGTCATATTCTTCGATCAGAAGGTGGATATACAGAAGGCGAAGGATGTTCTCTCCGGCAAGATGTGTTTTGGCGGGAATATCGCCCCTGTTCATGTACTGCTCAACAAGACTGCGGATGAAGTGGAGCAGGCATGTAGAGAGGTGATAGAGATTGCCGGCAAGGACGGGGGATTTATCCTTGTTCCCGGCTGTGACATCCCGCCGACCATACCTTATGAGAACCTCAGAAGGTTCCACGATGTGGCGCTCCAGTGGAAACTCTAGCAAGGAGGAGGTGAGAAAAGCAGCTTAGGGGCAGGGAGGCAAACATGGGATTATTTGAGGAGCTGAAAAAACTATTTGCCCCGAAGGGTTCCCCTTCCGGGCAGCAAAAGGAGGCAACAATGGCAGAAGAAAGAAAGATGACGGTGGAAGAAGTAAATGAGTATATGAAGAAGCAGTGCGGGTTCGTACCGAGGATGTTCCAGATTATCAATACTGTTACCCCTGAACCTGGAAGGACCTTCGCGGACTTTTATGCGAGCATCTTCGGAGACGGGGCCCTCTCCCGCAAGGTCAAGGAACTGATGTTCATGGCAGGCGGTGTTGGGTACTGTTCACCGAGATGCATAATCCACGTGATACCCGCTATCAACGCAGGCGCAACGACCGGCGAGATATTCGAAGCAGCCTCAGTCGGTATGATCCTGGCCGGCTTTGTGCCGGGCGGCCCCGGTATTCCCTATGCCTTTGAGTATGCCCTTAAATGTCTCGACATCGAGGCAAAATACCGTAAGGGCGAAAAATGGGAATATCTGCCGCAGCCCAAGTTCGACCACGGAGTATTTTAAGCCGGAGTGCTTGGGGGGGTGCTTTGCACTCCCCCTCCATTGCTTGAATTTCAGGGAAGAGGCTCCTGCAAAAGTCCTCACCACAGAGGTCGCAGAGCATTCCGTAACTCGTAACGCGTAACGCGTAACGTGTAACGAAAATATTAAACTCTGTATTCTCTGTGGTTTAAATAGGTTTGCAAAAAAGGTTTTTAGTGTTTTCAGAAATCCGGTAAAAAAGGAGAAGGGATGTTTAGATTCAAGACAGAACAGAAAGTTTTCGAAATAGCCGGGGTCAGGATAGGCGGCCAGCCCGGAGAAAATCCGCCGTTTCTCATTGCCTCCATGTTTCATAACAAGGACAGAATCCTTGTGGACAGGAAAGGAAACTTTGACAGACAGAAGGCCAAGGAACTCATTAAGAAACAGGAAGAACTCTCTGCCTCCACGGGAATCCCCGGGATGGTGGCGGTGGTGGCGAATACCCCTGAAGAAGCCCAGGTTTATATAGATTTTTATCTCGAAACAACGGACATGCCCTTCGGCATTGATATGTGGGTTGCGGAAAAAAGGGCAAAGGCCACGGAATACATCTCAAAGCTGGGAGTTCAGGACAAGTTCCTCTACAACAGCATCACGCCCTGGGATAAGGATATCAGGGGACAGGTGAATAAACTGAAGGACCTTGGAATAAAGCATGTGGTGGTCCAGGCCTTTGACGATGGTGACCAGTCTCCGGCAGGCCGGCTGAAGTCCCTCGAGAGCATTCTTGCCCAGGGAGCGGACGGCTTTGAGACCGTGCTTGTGGACACATCGGTCATGAATCTGCCCGCCACATCCTTTTCCCTCCTCGCGAACAGGCTGATCAAGGAAAAACTGGGGCTTCCCTGCGGAGGCGCCTATTCCAACGGCACGCACATGTGGGGTGACGCCAAGACCATCTGGAGCCTTGACGGGTTCAAGGCCATGGACGCCGTGGCTCAGGGCATGTGCTCGGTGCTCTGGAGCGATTTCAACTTCTACGGACCCATTGTGACAGCGCCGCGGATATTCCCTGCAGTGGCCACTGCGCATATCCTGCTCTCGACCCTCGTATATGACGAAACAGAGCAGATACCCGGGAATCAGGATCTCCCCATACGAAAATATTTTTCTGCTTTCATAGAGAAATTAACATCAGGAGGAGCGCGAAAATAACGGCGGAAGATGAGCGCCGCTAAAACGATCATGAAGGAGGAGTAATGTCCATAACAACCATGACAGCAAAGGAAAGAATAATGAAGCTCTTCGCGGGGGAAGAGGTTGACAGGCCGCCGTGCTTCAGCGGCATGGGAAATGTCACCACAGAAGGCCTGAAATCCCTCGGCTACAAATTCGCTGCGTCGCATCTTGATGCAAAGATGATGGCCGATGCAGCATCCACAACCTACAAGCTCTTCGGATTTGAGTGCGGTGTGGTCCCCTTTGACCTCTGCGTGGAAGCAGAGGCCCTGGGCTGTGAAATAAATGTATACGCCCATTCCGAAGACCTTCTTTATCCCACGATCAAGAAGAAACTCATCCATAAGGAAGATGAAATGGAGATTTCTCTCCCGTCCGGTTTTCAGGAAAAGGGAAGGATACCCCTTGTATGTGAAGCCATCGGACTGATGAAGAAGGATATAGGGGGAGACGTTCCCATAGGGACATATGTCCTCGGCCCCTTCACCCTGGCAGGTCAGATCATGGAACTCAATGACCTGCTGAAACTCTCGTTCAAGAAGCCCGACAAGGTGGGAAAACTTCTGGCTCTCCTTGCGGATGCCATTGTCATGGTGGCAGGCCAGTTCCAAAAGGCAGGGATCGATTACATCACGGTAAGGGAGATGGGAGCAACCTCTGACGTGTTGAGTCCCAGGGTCTTTAAGAACCTGATTCAGCCCTACCTCAAGAAGATCTTTGACCGGCTGACCGTTCCCAGCGTGCTCCATATCTGCGGCAAGACCAACGACATCGTTCCTTTCATGATGGAGACCGGAGCAAAGGCCATCAGCGTTGACCAGAAGAATGACGTTGCAGAGTCCCGCAAAAAACTGGGCAAGGACGCCCTCATCTTCGGAAACTATGACCCTTACAATGTCCTCGTGGCGGGAACCCCTGAAATGGTGAAGGAGACGATGAAGAAATGCATGGACGACGGCGTAAGTGCGGTATGGCCCGGCTGTGACATCTGGCCCACGGTTCCTGCCGAAAACATACGAACAATGATGGATGAAGTGAAAAAATACAGGAGGTAGATAAAATGGCTGCGGACGAAAAGAAAAAGGAGCTTTTGGAAAGACTGAGAAATGCGGTGATCCAGTACGACGAAGACGCTGCGAAGGAAGCGTCCCGGGAAGTCCTTGATGTGGGGATGGATGCCAACGATGCCATCTTCAACGGCCTTGTGAGCGGCATGGAGGAAGTGGGAAGGCTCTTTGAGGCGCAGGAGTACTTTGTGCCTGAACTGCTCATGTGCGCTGACGCGCTCTATGCGGGGCTGGACATCCTGAAGCCCCATGTGAAGCAGCTTGACCTCGGCGTGAGAGGCTCAGTGGTCATCGGCACCGTGGAAGGCGACGTCCACGACATCGGCAAGAACATCGTAAAGATGATGTTCGACGTGGCAGGTTTTACTGTGTACGACCTTGGGCGTGACGTCCCCCTTGACAAGTTTGTAGAGGAGCAGTTGCGGACCGATTCCGATCTCGTATGCCTCTCTGCCATGATGACCACCACCATGACAGGGATGAAAAAGGTCATCGACGACCTGAGGACAAAGAACCCCAACGTAAAAATCATGATCGGCGGAGCGCCGGTATCCGCGGATATCGCAGAGAAATGGGGAGCGGATGGATATGCGAAAGACGCCAACAACGCCCTGAAAGATGCCATCAATATGATCAGTTCTCTGAAGAAACTCAAGGAAGAGGCTGAAGCAAGGAAGAAGTGATGAACGGGACTCTCAGGAAGGAACTCCTTGGTTCAGGGGCAGCGGTGGTGGGTGTCGCCTGGGTAAAGGACGCCCTGCATCAGGAGATAGCCCACCTTGAAAGGGCTGTCTCTATCGGGGTGGACAAGAATCTCAATGAGGATACGGTAACCCTGCTCCTTGGGCTGCAGAAAAAGGCCGTCAATATCTTGAGACAGGGCAGATACCGGTATCTCTGTATTCCCCCTGATTCCGACAGAATCAGGAATACCTTCGTGTCAAAACTCTATCCCCTCTTCACCCACAAGATGGCGGCAACCTCTGCGGGGCTGGGCTGGATCGGCAAGAACGGCCTTCTCATCAACCCTGATTTCGGCCCGAGACTCTCCCTTGCCACCATCCTTACGGATGCGCCCCTTCAGGCCGGCATGCCCATAGAGCACAGCCTCTGCGGTGACTGCGGAATGTGCATGGAGTTCTGTCCTTCCGATGCTATCACAGGGGAAGAATGGTCCAGGCGCGAACCATTCGGCGAACTTATCCAGATGGACAGATGCGCTTCCCACAAGAAGAAGATCAAGGCGCTGCACGGTAAACCCAACTGCGGTCTCTGCATCACCATCTGCCCCTACGGGAGGAAAATATACAAGGATGATCCGGAGAAATCTTTTGTTAAAACAGGATAGCCTCTCAATGAGAGGAGATCACCCCTCTTTTTCACTGCAAAGAACGTAATACTTATCTGTTAATCATGATACGTCTGGAGGAAATGAGATGAAAAAATACAGGGTAATATTCCAGCCCTCGGGAAGGAGGGGAGAAGTGGAAAAAGGCAAGACCCTCCTTGAGGCCGCTCAATCCCTGGGGGTTGATATCGAGGCCCTCTGCGGCAACAAGAAGGTCTGCGGAAAGTGCAAGGTGAGGATTGAGGAAGGATATTTTGAAAAGGACGGTATGGATTCCGGCATGGCCCATCTCTCGCCCCTCACTGAAGCGGAAAAGAAACATATAAAGCCTGAAGACGGCCCGGGGATCCGTCTTGCCTGCACAGCAGAGGTGTACGGCGATGTAAAAGTCTTTGTCCCGGAGCGGTCAAGGGCAGGGAAGCAGGTGGTGAGGAAGGCTGCAAAGGAGCTCACCATAGCCCTGGACCCTGCAGTGAGGAAATACAATGTGGAACTCACTCCCCCCACACTCCATGACATGACCACAGGGGACTGCGAAAGGGTATTGAAATTCCTCGAGGAGGACTACGGTCTCAGAGATCTTACCTTCGACTTCATGGCACTGAAAGATCTTCAGGACCTGCTGAGGAAGGGTCAGTGGAAGGCCACGGTCACGGTCTGGATGGATAAGGAGATCATAAAGGTGGAGCCGGGTTTTGTGGAGGCCTGCTATGGTCTGGCGGTAGACGTGGGAACCACCACCTGTGTCGGATACCTGTCCGATCTCAATACCGGAAGGGTCGTCAATACCGAGTCCATGATGAACCCCCAGGTGCCTTATGGTGAGGACGTGATGTCGCGCATCACGTATGCAATGAGCAACCCCACGGGGCTTGAGACCATGAAGAAGGCGATCATCGAAGGGCTCAACGATATCATCGAGAGGGTGGTTTCTGAGATCAGGAAAGACGGACCGAACCCCGGATTTGCCATCGACGATCTCACCATTGTTTTCAATACTGCCATGCACCACATATTCCTGGGCTTCAATCCGGAGTATATAGGACGCTCGCCATTCATCCCGGCCGTGCAGAGCTCACTGAACATCAAGGCGCGGGACCTTGGATTAAAGATCAACCCCTCTGCGTATATCCATGTGCTTCCCATTGAGGCCGGGTTTGTGGGCGCTGACAATGTGGGCGTGCTCATTGCTGAGGAGCCGTACAACCAGGACGAGATGGTTCTGATCATCGATATCGGAACAAACGGTGAACTCCTGCTCGGGAACCGGAACAAGGTCTGTTCCACCTCCTGCGCCACAGGACCTGCCTTTGAAGGCGCACAGATAAAGTTCGGCATGCGAGCTGCACCCGGAGCTATTGAGAAAGTCCAGATCGATCCCGCCACAAAGGAGCCTCTCTACAAGGTCATCGGAAAGGCGGACTGGCATACCCAGATAGAGAAGGTGAATGCAAAGGGAATCTGCGGCTCAGGCATAATAGAGATCGTTGCGGAGATGTTCAAGGCAGGGATCATCGACAAGTCAGGGAGGTTCGTAATGGACCTTGACACCCCCAGGGTCCGGAAGGATGTGGACGGGAAACCGGAGTACGTCCTCGCCTGGGCTGAAGAGACCTCCATAGGAACGGACATCACCATCACGCAGGGGGATGTGAGGGCGCTCCAGCTGGCAAAGGGCGCGCTTTACACCGGAGCGAAGTTGATAATGAAAAAGCTTGGGATCACAAAGCTCGACAGGGTGGTCCTTGCAGGCGCCTTCGGGAGCCACATCGACAGGGAAGCTTCCATGACCCTGGGGATGTTTCCTGATTGTCCCATCGACAAGGTATATGCAGTGGGGAACGCAGCAGGGGACGGCGCGAGGATGGCCCTCCTCAACAGGGGCAAGAGACAGGAAGCCACAGACAGGGCGCGGTGGGTGGAATTCCTCGAAATCGCCACCGATCCCGCATTCGAGAAAGAGTTTATGCAGGCGATGCATATCCCCCACATGAAGGACAAGTTCCCGAACCTTAAAGAACTCCTCGAAAAGTCAGGGAGTAAGGTGGAGATAAAGGCATAGGACGTCAGTGGTATAATAAATCAGGACGGGACTCGGGTAAAAGAAAGAAGCATGCCTCCTCTGGGAGTCCTCGACCTATACTGAAAAGGAGAGAGCGAATGAAAAAATTTGTTTTTGCTGTTTTAATGATTCTGGTGCTCGTGAGCGCCCTGGGTTCCCTGGCGTCTCCCAAGAAAGTACGCATAGGATATCTGCGGAACGACCTTCATCACCTTGCTGCGTGGGTGGCCATTGACAAGGGTTTCTTCAAAGATGAAGGAGTCGATGTTGAAGTTGCCGGCATCTTCAATGCAGGGCCGGAAGAGATGACCGCCTTTGCTTCAAAGAGCCTCGATATGGGCTACCTCGGTGTTGCCCCCAGCGCCACGGGACTGGCAAACAAGTCAGCCAGCGTCAAGGCCGTTGCCCTGGCCAACGCCGAAGGCTCTTCCATGGTGGTGAGAAAGGATTCTTCCATAAAAGAGGTGAAAGACCTCCTGGGGAAGACCGTTGCCATCCCCGGATATTCCAGTGTTCAGGACTTTCTTCTGAGAAAGGCTCTGGAGGGGGCAGGGGTCGATCCCAGGAAGGTGAACATCATCGTAATAAAGCCGCCTGAAATGATCGTTGCTCTTAGTTCGAAACAGATAGACGCATTCATCGCATGGGAACCCCATCCGTCAAAGGCAGTGACCATGGGCATCGGCAAGGTCCTCATCTCTTCGGGCATGATATGGAAAGACCATCCCTGCTGCGTTGTTGCGGTGGATAACGCCTTCCAGCGAGAGAACCCCGAGGTGGTAAAGGGCTTTGTGAAGGCCCACGTAAAGGCCACGGAGTACATTAGGAAAAACCCCGACGAGGCCCTCCGTATCGGGATAAAATATACGGGGATGGACGAAGCCACAGTGCGTGAGGCCGTCAGGCACATCTCTTACCACTATCTTGCAAAGGAAGACGATATAAAAGAATACGTCAAATATCTTGTGAAATTCGGATATATAAAGCCCCTGGACGTGGATGCCTTTGCCCGTGAATACCTGGATCTGAAGACTGTGAAAGATGTCACGAAATAACCTCCTTCGGACTTCCCAATAAGACCTGTGGAGGAGGAAAGAAAAGATTGCTCCGCATATATAGATCCTTAAGGTATCTCCCTGTCTTTGGGGTCATCGTCATCTGGCAGATACTCTCTTCCTCCGGTATTATCCCCGGCAACAGGCTGCCGTCTCCGGTGACCATACTCCATGGGTTCACAGAACTGGCTTCAGAGGGCCTTCCTCCCGGGTATACCCTCACCGGCCATTGCCTCGGAAGCCTGAAGAGGGTTTTGAGCGGAGCGGCCATAGCCCTCGTTACTGCCCTGCCCCTCGGCATGATGATGGGGTACTGGGCGCGGGCGAGGGATTTCCTCACCCCCTTTGTGGAGATGATACGACCAATACCTCCCCTTGCATGGGTGCCCATCGCCATTCTCTGGTTCGGCATCGGAGACAAATCCGCATCCTTCATCATCTTTCTGGGCGCCTTCTTCCCCATTCTCCTGAATACCATCGGCGGGGTTTTGTCCATCAATAAAAGGTTTATTGAGTCGTCCATCATTCTTGGCGCAAAGAAGGGAGCCCTTTTTATGAAGGTCCTTATGCCGGGAGCCATGCCCTCCATCATCACCGGCATACGCATCGCCTTGGGCATCGGGTGGATGACCCTTGTGGCCGCGGAATTCACCGGGGTGAAGAGCGGATACGGCCTCGGGTATATGATTATGACCGCACGGGATATTCAGCGGCCCGACCAGATCATCGCGGGGATGGCGGTAATCGGAGTGATCGGCTACACAATGGATCTTGTCATCAGGAAGATCGAAGACAGGATCCTCAGATGGAGATAACCCTATGGACCTGAAAATCATCGATCTCCATAAAGCCTTCAGCGCCTCGGAGGGTGAACGAATCGATACGATCATGAATGTATCGTTCACTGTGGGTGAGGGGAAATTTGTCTGCGTCATCGGTCCCAGCGGGTGCGGTAAAACGACATTGCTGAGGATGATCTCGGGTCTCGAGAGGCCGGACCGGGGAAAGATTCTCCTGGGAATGAAGGAGATCACTGAACCGGTGAGGGAGATTGGATATATATTCCAGGAACCGACGCTCCTGCCGTGGCGGACCGTGATAAGAAATGTTGAGTTCGGCCTTGAGATCACAGGCGTCCCCAAAGAGCAGAGGAGGCAGAAGGCCCTTGCTGCCCTGGAACTGGTGGAACTTCAGGACTTCGGAGACTTCTATCCAAAAGAGATTTCCGGGGGAATGAAACAGAAGGTGGCCATGGCCATGGCGCTGGTGGTGGAACCAAAGGTCCTGCTCATGGACGAACCCTTTGTCTCCCTGGACTGCCAGACCAGGAATTATATGCAGACCGCCCTTCTCCAGGTTTGGGAGAAGACGAAAAAGACCGTGATCTTTGTAACCCATAATGTGGAAGAGGCGGTATTCCTCGGGGACGAGATCATCTGTTTCACCTCACGGCCTGCGGAAATCGGAAAGGTATTGGCGGTGGATATTCCCCACCCCAGGGACAGGACAAGCCCTGAACTGAATTCTATAAGAAAGGAGATACTCCTGTTCCTTGCGAAGGAGAGGGAAAAGACAAGGAACGTCAACGGCATGTTCACCCATGTGCATAACCTCTCCGAAGTTTGAGGGAACGACCCGACACCTGCATTGCTTAATAAGGAGTAAGGCATGACCAAGGTAGTTGTACATTCAGGGGTATGCGGTTTTTCGGTGACCGTAACCGCTGAGAAAGGCAAAGACAAAAAGATCCTGATCTCCCTGGAAACGGAATGCGAGATGGTGGAAAAGATGGCCGAGGAGATCTCTGTCATGGATATGATGGCGGTATTCACAAGGTTCCTCGATAACCCGGTTTACCGTTCTGCATCAAAGCATCTGAAGCATGTTACCTGTCCTGTGCCCGGCGGCATCCTCAAGGCCATGGAAGCAGAGGCTGGTTTTGCTCTCCCCAAAGACGTGAGCATTATTTTTCTGAAGGATGAAAAAAGCCCCGGGGAAAGCAAAAAGTAGAACGGCACAGATAAAAGACCATGGGAATAGTCCTTACCCTGAGCGCCTATGCAGTCCTGGTGATCTTTCTGGGGGTATCCTTTACCCGCTTCCTCGCCCTGTGGAAGGCAGCGAAAACGGTGACGAAATGCTCGTCCTTCCGTTCTCCCCTGAGACCCCTCCTGCTTCTCAAAACCGCAGGGGATATCCTCTTCCTCGCACGGCTCCTCAGAACCAATGATCTTCTCTGGATGGGGGAGTGGCTGTTTCACTGCTCTTTTGTCCTCGTAGTTCTGCAGCATCTCCGGTTCGTGCTCACTCCCGTGCCTGAATGTGTATGGTTTATCCAGCCCTTGGGACTGGTTGCAGGCTACCTCCTTCCTCTTTCGCTCTCATATATTTTCATCATGAAGATAGGAAAGGAGAAGGGGTATTTCCCCTTGTATAATTTTTTTCTCGTAATCCTGCTGTTCCTCATAGCGGTCACAGGCCTCCTCATGAGGACGGTCTTTAGAACCGATACCGTGGCGGTCAAGGGGTTCATGATCGGCATTTTCACCTTCAGCCCAGTGAATTCCCCTGACGGAATCCTGTTCATTATCCATTTTGTCCTCGCGCTTCTTCTGGTGGCCTTTCTTCCCTCCCACATATTCGCGGCCCCCTTTGTGATCATGGAAGCCAGGAAGCGTGAGGAAGAGTTAGGGATGATCATCCATGATAAATAGGAAACCCTTTGGAGAAGGACTGGCCGTGGAGCAGCTTCTGGAACTGGACGCCTGCACGCAATGCGGAGAGTGTCTCACGTATTGTCCTGTCCAGGATGTGACGGGAAACCCTCTCATATCCCCTCTTGAAAAGATCCGCATGTTCAAAGAATTTCTAAAGGCCACCAAAGGTCTGAAGGCAAGGCTCTTCGGGGCAAAGGTGGACCCCAAACTCCTTGAGGATTTTCTGAAGGCCATCTATGAATGCACCACCTGCGGCGCATGCGGTGAAAACTGTACTGTGGGTATCTTCACCCAGAGGCTCTGGCCAATGCTTCGGAAAGAGATGGTGAGGAGAGGTCTCGGCCCCCTGGGAATTCAGGCTGACCTTCCCAAGGCTATGGGAAAGACAGGGAATCCCTATGACAAGCCTGCTGAGGAGAGATACAGAACCTGGTTTCCAGAGGATGTGATAATTGCGGAGAAGGCTGAGATTGCATACTATGCAGGCTGCACCGGCGCCTATGAGGCCCAGCCCATGGTGAGGGGAGATGTCCTCGTCCTTAGGGGAATCGGCGAGCCTTTCACCATGCTCCCTCCTGAAGAAGAAGTCTGCTGCGGATTCCCTCTCTTTATCACCGGCCAGCATGACATGCTCCAAGACCTGGTCAGAAGGCTTGTGAATGCATATAAGGCAAGGGGAGTAAAAGTCCTTCTCTGTTCATGCCCGTGCTGTGTGAACATTATGGCAAGGGACTGGCCCATATTTTATGGACAGGAACTGCCCTTCAAGATAAGACACGTCACCCAGTTTGTTGCAGATGCGCTCAAGAGCGGACAATGGAAGATAAAGCGCCCATTGAAAGAGAGGTTGATCTATCACGATCCCTGTTATCTGAGCAGGGGGGTTGGGATAATTGAAGAGCCGAGAACTGTTCTCAGGAGCATTCCGGGAGTGGAGCTTTTGGAATTTGAAAGGCATGGCCTGAACACCCGGTGCTGCGGCGCGGGCGGCGCCGCAAGAAAGGTCTTCCACGAAAACGCCATCGCCATGGGAAGGTTGACCATTGATGAGGCTGTAGAGAAAGGGGCTGACAGGCTCATTCTGAGCTGTCCCGCCTGCTACGTAAAGATGAACGAGGCCATGCAGGGACATGACAGGCAGATAGTGATTACAGACATCATGGAACTATTGGGGAGCCTCATCTAAAGGAAGCGATATGAGCCATTTTTCGATAAGATGCAGAAATTGTGAAAAAAAACTTGAGGATGTATACTGTGCCTTTTGCGAACACTGTAAGGATGCGCTTCTCATAACAGAACCGGCAAGGTTGATAGCAGCGATACAATACTGCTCAATATCACCGGCGGAGGGGAGAAGAGGTTGAAAAAAGAGAAGAAGACCTATGAAGTAAAGCCCTCTTTTATATCAAAACGCACTTCAGAGAAAGAGATGGAGGCATTGCTGTGCGATACTCTGAAGAAGAGCTAATAGGAATTCTTAATAACAATGGTGTCGATTTTACCTGTTCCCTGCCCTGCGAGAAGATCGGAAACCTCCTCGCGCTGATAGGAGAAAACTTCTTCCACGCGCCTTTGACGAGGGAAGAAGAAGGAGTGGGCATTTGTGCAGGCGCTGCATTATCCGGCAGACGGCCCGCAATGTTCGTCCAGAGTTCAGGCATCGGGAATATGATCAATGCATTACTTTCCCTCACAGGATTTTACCAGTTACCCCTCGCCTTGTTTGTCAGCCGTAGAGGCATATATAAAGAGAAAATTGAGGCCCAGATACCCATGGGCAAGAAGCTCCCTGGCATTTTAGATGGAGCCGGCATACACCATACAGCCGTCAACACAAGGAAGGATTTCAGACTTATAGGGAAGAGACTTGAAGAAATTTACACAAAAAGCAGGATACACGCATTTCTCCTCAGTCCCGCAATATGGGAAAAGTCAGAGGTCAGCGTTCAGCATCCATCAGTTAGAACAAAAGACGCAAAAAAAAGAATTGAACATGAATCGCATACTGGGCAACAGACGCATTCCCCGCAGCTGACACGCTTCGAGATTCTGAATATCATAGCCCCTCATCTTGATTCCAAAGTGGTTGTGTGCAATCTCGGCTTCCCTTCAAAAGAACTCTTCCATATCAAACACCAGCCTTCCCATTTTTATATGCTGGGCAGCATGGGTATGGTTACCCCGATCGGACTCGGAGTCGCGCTGACATCAAAAAAACACGTCATCGTAATAGATGGCGACGGCAGCCTCTTAATGAATCCCGGAAGCCTTGCTACTGCTGCGTATTTCTCACCCGAAAACCTCACCATCTTTGCAATAGATAACGGTTCCTACGGCTCAACAGGAGACCAGCCCACATTTACAAAATCATGTGTTGACCTTGCATCTGTGGCGAGGGGGTTCGGGATAAAGAACATCGTTAAAGTGGCGGATGAGAAGGGGTTAATGGATGTCATGAAAGGTTCAGGCAAGGGGCTCAGGTTTGTCCATGTCCTCGCCATTCCGGGAAACAAAGATGTGCCGAATATCTCGTTACATCATCTTGAGATAAAAAAACAGGTGCAGGATTTTTTACGCCACAATGATTTTTAGCTGCCCTTCCTTTTGCTTTTCTGAATATTTCATCTGAGCGGCCTGCAGGCGCAGCTTACAAGCCTGTCCTATTCAGATATCCCATCTCCGTAGTGGTCATTTGGAGGGTGCACTTTCTTAATCAGAGAAGTATCAAATATCATATCGGGTGGAATCTCGCGCGTGATATACCCGAGTTTTCTTAATGCCTTCACAAGTTCCATTGTAGAAAGAATATAGTCATCGGTGAGTTGTGCGCAGTATTTCGGTGAAACCCTCAAGGTTTCCATCACGAATTCTTCATCGATAAATCCGACACAATCAGAGATCACCTTTGCAGCCTGCCGGGGCTTATCCCTTATAAACGACGCGGCCTCTTCGTGTAAGACGAGAAATCCCTCCACTACATCCCTTTCCCTCTCCAGAAACTTCCTGTCCACAAGGATCCCGTAACTCGGATTATTCGGCCAGAGTTTAGATGGAGGGTAAAGGATCTTGCCGCCAGCGTACCGTTTGACTGCTATCGCTAAAGCAGGTGTCCCGGCCGCAGCAGAAACAGCTCCCCTCGCCATTGCCTCTGTCACTTCATCAGCCCACTGAAAATTCACGATCTCTACCCCTTTCTTGAGGCTCAGTCTCTCAAGGCATTCCCTCATGATCACATCGTGTATCGAACCCCTACCCGGCACTCCTATGCTCTTTCCCGTGAACTGACCGAGGATGACCCGAATATCCTCTTCTTCCTGAAAGCCGATAAACTCCTTTTTCCCGGCAATTACTGTTCCTTCTACATGTCCTCCTGCAACACATACAATGCCCATTCCCCTGCTTAGCCCTACGACGGCAGGCGGCAATCCCATATATGCAAGGTCAAGCCTCCCCTTTTCAAAGGCATCCACAATGGCGGGGCCTGTGCCGAACAACTCCCATTCGATATCGACTCCAAGATCTTTGCCGGCGTCTCCCTTTGCCATTAATAAGATTGAAGTATGGTAAAAGGTGGAGAGATGTCCAATCCTGAGTTTCATAAGAAAAAGGTTAATGCCTCCTTTCCGCCTCAGGCGGATTTGCTGAGGCGAACCGGAGGACTAACTTAACAGTTATTCCAAATTTCGTCAAACCCTGTAATCCCTCTATTTTTTTTTACTATAGCATAGAATGAATGTTGAAGAGGACGGAAAAGGAAACGAACAACGAAAGTTGACTTATTTGGATAATTGTTTTATTGTATATACAAAAATACATACGAGGTCAACTATGAAATTTGCAAATGTGAAAGAACTTCAAAAAGATGCTTCAGGCATCATTAGCCTTGTTGAAAAGGGCGAGGATGTGATAATTACGAAAAGGGGGAAGCCCGCTGCTGTTATATATCCCCTGAGTGAAGATGAGATTGAAGATTACATGATTCAACACAGCCCCGGTATAAGGAAAAAGATTGAAGAAGGGCTTAAGGACATAAAAGGGGGAAAGAGAATACCGCTTAGGGACCTCCTGAAGGCACGGAAGGCAAGAAAGCGTGCTTAAATACGAAGTTGCCTTTACTGAAAAAGCGCAGAAGGATTTGTCTGATCTGCCCGAGCATGAGATAGGCCAAATTCTTACGGCGTGTTTGAGGCTTGAAACAAATCCTCATCCAGATAGCAGGCACATCAAGAAACTCAAAGGGTACAAAGACCTCTCTCTTGCCCTTTCGATGCTACCGGTCTCTGTATGCGATGACGAATTTTACAGAGACAAATTACAGAAGGCCAAGAACCTGATTGGAAAGAGAGACCCTGACGATGTTCACCTCCTTGCCTTATCCCTGAAGCTCGATTGTCCCATCTGGAGCAATGATAAAGATCTTGGCGGGTTGGGAATAAAGATTTACACCACGCTCGTTTTGATAAAAAAGTCATAAGCTGTGCCGATCCTTTCCAGTACCGCATTCGTTGTATAATAAGGCATGAAAGGCGCGTATCTGGACAAGCATTATTCCGAGGCCACCGGGAAACTTCATATCCCCTGCCCTCACCGTCAAATCACGGGCATCAATGTCCATGTGATCATTAAGGACGGCGCCTGCTACCGCGCGGAGCGCTGCATGGTGGTCAAATGCAAGTTCAACCGCTTGCAGTCGGACATAGGGTCCCTGCTCTCATTGACATGGTAGAAACGCAGACCTCAGGAGACCGGTGACAGAGACTTCGCGATGTATGAACAGGCTCCTGGCAAGAATCCTTACCCGCTTTCCCTTCCCGGTACTACTATGACCACGCAGATGCAGACAGGGACATGATATCGTGCTCCCCCTTGAAAGGCTCAGGGAATTGGAAAGAGAGGGCATAGTCGGCATGACGGCAATAAGTTTAAAAGAAGAGAAGTTTAATGCATGCTCCGACGATGAGGACAAAGATCCATCGCGCAAACTGGGTCTCATGAATCCGGTTATTGAGCCATTTGCCGGTTAATCCCCCAAGGAACATGAGGGGCAAAAGATAGAGTTCTATGGTCCAGAGCCTGCTGTTCAGCATCCCGAAGCCCGTGAACATCCCGACCTTTGTGATGTTCAAAAATAGGAAGACCACCACGAGGGTTCCGACGAAATAGAGTTTCGAAAGCCGCCCTGCAAAATAAGTCGAGATAAAGACCCCTCCGGAATTGGCCAGCGCAGAAGTAATTCCTCCCACGATGCCGATGAAGACCCCCTTTACCGGACTTGCGGTGCCTGAAGAGCGAAAGAGGAATTTCCGGCTCAGTTCACTTCCCACGTAGAGGAGGCCGATAATGCCGATGGCTCTCCGGGCCATGGCCGGAGTAAACCCCTTCAGCAGGAACGCGCCCGCCACAGCGCCGATAAGACAGGGAAGCGCCAGCGTACATACATCCTTCGTATTCCACCGGCGCCGGTACTGATAGACCGCGGTGAAATCGGTGAAGAGCATCATGGGCGCAACCACAACAACCGCCTCTTTGGGGTCCATCACCAAGGCGAGGATGGGGGTCAGAAAAATCCCTGCGCCGATGCCGAACCCGCTTTTGAGGACTCCCGCAAAAAAGGCGACCGCTGCAAGAACAGCGTTCAGCAGACTCATACCGCCGGCCGAAAGTGAGTTACAGTCCTTCCCTTGGTCGTATCATCCATCAGCTGCACATTCCCCATTTCCGCACGGTCTTGTTCTCAATGTTACGGAATATGAAATTCTCGACACAGATGCCGATGACGATCACCGTGAGCAGTCCTGCGAAAACGTATGCAACTTCCAGTTCGTTCTTGTTCTCGTAGATGAACCAGCCCAGACCGCCCTGTCCGGAACTGACGCCGAAGACCAGTTCTGCGGCGATGAGGGTGCGCCATGCAAAGGCCCAGCCGATTTTAAGCCCTGTGAGGATCGCGGGGAACGCTGCAGGAATAAGGATCTTCGATACGTAGCCCCAGCCGGTGAGACCGTAATTGCGGCCGACCATGCGCAGTGTGTTGCTCACGCTCTTGAAGCCCGAATGGGTGTTCATCGAGACAGGCCAGAGCACCGAATGGATCAGGACAAAGATGATGCTGATCTTACCGAGGCCGAACCACAGGAGCGCAAGAGGGAGCAGGGCAATAGCGGGCAGCGGGTTGAACATGGAGGTGAGGGTTTCGAGGAAGTCGGAACCGAGCCGGGAACTTATCGCAAAGACGGTCAGCACCATGGCAAAGCCAATGCCGATGGAATATCCCGTTATCAAGAGCTTGATGGAGACCAATACGCGCGAGAGGAGTTCGCCGCGAAACAGCGCATCATAGAAAGCGACTATGGTCGCCTTGAAGGTCGGAAATATGAGGGGGTTGTCGACCCAGACAGAGTAGCCCTGCCAGATGGCGGCAAGGACGAAGAGGATCAGGAATTTGCGCAGCGCTCCAACATTGCTGATCTTCTCCCACAGGGTGAGGGGCTTCTTGATGTTTCCGATATTCTTTGCGTCGAGCACCTCGCGGATATATTCCGGTCGCTCAAAAGCTACGTTTTCGTCGTGCATGGTCCTTCTCCTTCTTCAACAATGTCGGAAAAGAGGAGCCGGTGGATCTTGTCCTGCAGCTCCGCAAACTCCGTCTTGTCCTGGGTTTGATAGCCGTGCATGTGGCTGTTGAACTCGGCCTTCACCTGCCCCGGATGCGGGGAAAGAAGCAGGATACGGGTGCCGACGATGATGGCCTCCACAATGGAATGGGTAACGAAGAGCACAGTGAACTTCGTGTCCTCCCAGAGTTGGAGAAGCTCCTCCTGCATCTTGCGCCGCGTAAGGGCATCAAGGGCGGCAAAGGGCTCGTCCATGAGCAGGATGTCCGGTTCCATGGCCATGGCACGGGCAATGGCCACGCGCTGTTTCATGCCGCCAGAGAGCATATGGGGGAAAACGTTGGCAAAGTTAGCGAGATTGACTTTCTTGATGTAGAACATCGCCTTGTCTTCAGCTTCGCTCCTGGACATCTTACCGCTTACCGTGAGGGGGAACATAATGTTCGCCTTCACCGTTTTCCATGGAACAAGCTGGTCGAATTCCTGAAATACCATGATCCGGTCCGGACCGGGTTTGTTGATCTCATCTCCTCTCAGGGTCATTGTTCCTTCCACGGGCTTTATATAGCCGCCCACTGCTTTGAGGAGCGTCGATTTCCCGCATCCCGACGGTCCCAGGAGAACAAAGCGGTCGGATCTGAACATCTCGCAGCTCACCCTGTAGGTCGCAGTGACCAGGTGATCCTTGGTCTTGTACTGAAGAGTAACCCCCTCCACCTTCAGAAGAGGAGGGGGAACCTGGTCAGATATTCGTGTCGTTTCAAACACTGCCATATTAACTCCCGGGCAAAGTCTGGACATTGGGGAAAAACATGTCCTTCCAGTTGCTGGGTTTCACTTTTATGGAACCCACCTTGTACATAAAGTCTGCATACTTCATGGTATTGAGAGGTGTTATGGTGTACTGTATCAATGGGTCGTTAAGCATTTTAAGAAATTCATCCACTGACTGTTTTGACTTGGACATCTCGACATAGATCTGAGCTGCTGCACGCTTGTCCTTATTGATGAAGTTTATTGCCTCCTCTATGGCAGCAACCACTGCATTATATGTTTTTGGATTGGAATTGCGATATTCGCTGGTAGTCCAGACGAGATTAAATGTTGCCGGCCCGCCCAAAACATCATATGAATTCAATACCGTGTGCACACGGGGATCCTTCAGCTGGCTGTATTGAAAAGGTGGACCGGAGAAATGGCCGGTGATTTCTGATTTTCCGGAAAGCAAAGCGGCCGTGCCATCGGGGTGAGACATAGTCACTGTCAGATGATCAAGTTTCTGATAATTGGCATCGCCGAACGCCTTTGCCGCTGCCATCTGCAAGGTCACCGCCTGTATTGATACCTTCACCGCAGGAAGTGCAATGCGGTCTTGATCTGTGAAGTCCTTGATGGTCTTGACCTTCGGATTGGTAGTGTTGAGATACAGGGGCATGGAATTGATCGCGCACAGCGCCTTCACATCATAATTGCCCTTCGTCTTTGCCCATATCTTGATCATGGGAGCGACGCCACCGGAGACAAAATCGATGCTCTTCGAAAGAAGGGCCTCGTTCATATCAGCGCCGCCTGCCAATGTCTTCCACTCAACCGTCACATCTCCGAGGCCTGATGCCTTGGCGTGTTTTTCGATGAGCTTGAATTTCTCCATTACCATCAGCGGCAGATAACTGATCCCGTACTGACGGGCAATTTTTATCTCCTTGTCCTCTGCCGCGGCCCATGTCAGCCCTCCACAAAGAACAAAGAACCCAAACGCAACCACCATGACAAAACTGAAAAATCTTTCTTTACGTCTTTTCATGTTACCTCCTTTTTCTCTATTATAGAGTTTTTACGGCGTTATACGCCGAGCTTCTCATAAATCTCCGGAAGCCGTTTGAGGGCCTCGGCCTTGACCTCTTCGTACAGGTTCCGGCCGTGGCTATCCATGGCCACGGTCAGCGGGCCGAAATTCTTCACCCGAAACTGGTAGAGGGCTTCGGGATGAAGGTGCTCCCAGTAAACAGCCTCCACCTCCTCGATCTGCTGCGTTTCCAGGGCAGCCGATCCCCCGACAATGGCCAGATAGACCGCTCCGTACTTCTTCATGGCATCCAGACTTCCCTGATACAACCCGCCCTTGCCGATTATGGCCCGCACTCCATACCTGCTGATCAGTTCTGGCGTAAAGCGCTCCATGCGCGTGCTCGTGGTGGTGCCCACGCAGATCTTTTCCCATTTGTCCCCGACCTTGCGCAGACTGGGTGCGGTATGGATGCAGGCTGCCCCGGCAAGACTGACCGGAGGCTCGTGGTTCTGGTCGAACATGTAAATCTGGGTCAGATCACGGATGCCAAAAAGCAGGCCGTCGAAGTAAACGATGTCGCCTGCCTTCAGTTTCCTGATGTCCTCTTCTGAAAAGGGTGATTTAAGATGATATTCCGCCATGGTCTCCTTTCTCCCCCTGGTTAGTGCGGTTAGTAGCCATACTGGACGCCTCCATCCGGACTGATAACGGCCCTGGCCCGCCTGGCAGGCCAGCACTGAGTGTTCACAGCAACCGGATTCTGGGTGATGTGGGTGTAGGCCATCTCAATGTGCACGGCAAGGGTGGAGACGTCGCCACCCAGACCCATGGGGCCCCGGCCTGTGGCATTGATGGCCTCCTCCAGTTCCTCCTCCATCCTTGCGATTTCCGGATCGGGGTGACGTTGGCCCACAGGCCGCATGATGGCGTCCTTGGCCAGCTTCATGACCAGGTCGGCCGTGCCGCCGATGCCGACGCCGATGATGCCGGGCGGACAGGGATTGGCGCCGGTCTCAATGACCGTGTCCAGGACGAATTTTTTCAGGGCCTTCACGCCGTGGGCCGGATAGAACATTTGCATCTTGCTCATGTTCTCCGAGCCGGACCCCTTCGGCGCCATAAGTATGTCCAGGCTATCGGAATCTTCCTCAAAGTCGAAATAGATTACCGGCAGCCCCACGCCCACCGAGGTTTGGGGATTGACCCTCGTCAGGGGATGAGTTGAACTGCTCCGAAAGGGGAATTCCAGCGTCGCCCGTTTTGCCCCTTCGTAAAGGCACTTCTTGATCCTGGCGCCGTTCCACGGGAACATCGAGCCGATCTTGACCTTGTAAATGGGCAGGCCTGTGTCCTGGCAGATGAGCGTCTTGTCCCGGTCCGCGATCTCGATGGTCCTGAAGATGGCCTCGAATACCGCCCGCGCTGTGGGCTTTGTCTCCCGGTCATAGGCCTTCTTCAGTGCTATGCGTACGTCCGGGGGCAGGTCGCACAAGGCCCGGATGTAGGTCTGCTTCGCTGCCTCTTCAACGATCCGGTAGTCGAAGTCTTTCATTTTGTTCTCACCTCCTCTGGAAAGTGGCCCCTGGCGCCGGGCTGTTCATGAAGATCTGCTCTCACTGTATCCGGACGGGACCAGCTCTTGAGGACATCCTCCCGCTTCATAATCTTCAGGGGATACTTACTGAAGTCGAGGGCCAGCATGAACTCGGCCAGAGCCCGGCGGTCCTCCTCCGGCAGATCGTACCTGGGCATGATCGACGAGGATCGCACGGCCTGCGGATCCTTCACAAATTTGGACAGGTAGCCGGCAGTTTTGCCCTTTGCCGTTATGTTCGCCAGGTCTGGTCCGGTCCGATGTCCGCCTCTACCCTGAATCTGGTGGCAGTAGGCACACTCCCGCTCAACGTAGACATGCAGACCCCTCTCCTCAACCACCGTGAGCTTACGATCCGGAACACGCTTTCCGCAGTCTTTCT
>JAMCQB010000026.1 GCA_023382175.1 Nitrospirota bacterium
TGGCTGAAAATATTTCAAGTCGATAACAGGTGCTGATATCATTTTTATGTTATGCTTTCAATAAGTTAAATGCTTTTACACAAAAAACTGTCGGACACTACTGATATGTACTCATAAAAAGATCCGAGATGAACGTGAGCCGTGTTGTTTTGCTTAAGTCAACGCAAGTATCTCTTGTTGTGGGAGTGATATTAGTGCTTATTAATCATGGTGGTATTTTTCTCGGCGATAGGGTCACAAAGAATCGCCTGGTTCAAATTGTGCTGTGTTTCGTAGTTCCCTTCGTCGTCTCGTTATATTCGCAAATTGCTGTCGTAAGGCAGGATAAAGCAGGTAAGGGGCAACCTTTGAGAGAGAACATTTCGAGAAGGTAAAATTTTTTGTCATCAACTGTACAGTAACGTAATTGTAGAACAAAGGAGGTAACGATGAGTACAATGAGTTCGTTGGAAAGGGTGGCAACTGCTCTTCAGCTGAAGGAGCCCGACCGTGTACCAGTGATACCGGTCATAATGATCCGTGCCTTGAAAGAAGTCGGGCTGAAAGGGACCAAGGAGACCTTGCATGACCCTCAGGTAATGGCCCAGGCAAAGATTGAGGCCTATAAGAAATTCGGGGGTGATGCTCTCGTGGCGGGTACCGGGCTTAATGTCGAAGCAGAAGCCATGGGATGTCAAATGGAGTATCTGGATGAGGGCATCCCGGTTGTCGCCGAGCGCCTCCTTGAAAGGAACCCGTCTTTGGATCAGCTTGGCGAGCTGGACATCAAAAGCGGCAGGGTATCAGCGGTAGCCGAAGAGGTTTCGATTCTCAGCAAGGAATACGGCAATACGGCAGTCGTTGGAGTGCCGGTGAGCGGTCCTTTTACCACCGCAATGGAACTGCGCGGCCTTGAAAATGGCTTTTCCGATCTCCAGGACAACCCTCAGTACTTCAAACAGCTTATGGACAAAGCAACGGACGCAGTGATACGGTATGCGGATATTCTCATTGATCATGGAGCCCTTGGGTTAATAATTCTTGACCCCTTGAGCAGCTGCGATGTTATTTCTCCCGCGTTCTACAGATCGACAGTGATGCCATCCCAGGTGAAAGTCATAAACCATATCAAGGGAAGGGAGAGAGTTCCGGTAATACACATTTGCGCCTACACGGAACCGATATGGAAAGACATAGCCACTCTCGGGGCCTTTGCTTTCCATGGCGACATTCTTCCGGGTATAAAGAAGTGCAAAGAGCAGATAGGCTCCCAGATCTGCCTCGTCGGGAATATAGATCCCGTAAACGTTCTGTTTTTCGGATCACCCTCGGACGTAAGAGATGCGGCAGAGGAGTGTATCAGGCAGGCTGCACCCGGAGGAGGTTTTGTCCTTGCCTCGGGATGTGACACGGGGTATGATGTCCCTTCGGAAAACATCCTCGTGCTGGTTGAGACGGCCCATCGCTTCACGTACCCGATAAAATTTGAAAGGAGCAAAAGCCATGCTACTCGATAAGATTGCACAGTCGTTAAATAGATTAAATGAAGAGGAAACCCTGGCAGGTATCAGGGAGGCCCTCGCAAAGGGTTTCTCTGCAAAAGAAATATTGCTGGAAGGACTGTCCAAGGGAATGGAGTTAGTGGGAGAGCGGTATGCCCGGAAGGAATATTTCGTTCCAGACATGCTTAAAGCCTCCAGGATATTCAATGATGCCTTGCCTGAAATCGAGCCGCTCATTAAGAAAGAGCCGGCAAAACCCTTTGCAAAGGGCGTAATAGGTCTTGTGAAGGGGAATACGCAGGACAACGGGAAAAACATCATCAGAATCATGTTTGAGGCAAACGGGATAGAGGTACGAGACCTTGGAAGATCCGTCCCCTGTGAAAAATTCGTAGAAGCCGCGAAAGAGGAGATAGACTTCATCGGTCTCTCCATTATGACGGTCTCGGGCGTGGGCGAGGCGAAAAGAGTAATTAAGGCGCTGGAGGAGAACGGTCTGAGAAAGAAGGTCAAGGTCATCGTGGGCGGGGCGGCAGTGAATGCTGAAAAGGCAATTAAGCTCATCGGTGCAGATGCATATGCGTCTGACGCCACCCAAGCCGTCCTGATCATGAAACAGTGGTTTCAGCCACAGAAGAGCAATTAGCCAATGGGCAACGCCATTACTGTTCAGGTGGGCAAATGCAGCATGGGAGGAGCTGTGGGAGAATATCCCACAGCTGTTCTTGGCACTCTATTTTTCAGTGGGCAAAAATTGCTTGCCGATCCTGAAAAAGGGATTTTTGATAAGGCTGAGGCTGTCGGGCAGATCCGGAGGTGCGAAGATGCAGCCGGCAAGTCCGGGGTTTCTCTGTTTCTTGATGTCGTGGCTGAGACACCTACGGCTATGAAGAGCTACCTGGAATTTGTCATTCAGAATACCTCTCTTCCCTTTCTGATAGATGGAAGCTCGGATGAAGTCCGGCTCGCCGGCATTGAAACTGTCCGGAAGCATTCGGCACTGGAGAGGGCAGTGTATAACTCTATCGGGACAGACACGGTCAAAGAAGAGATGGAAGTCCTCACAAGATATACTCCTGCTGCGATAGTTATAAGCGCTGTAGACCCGATGGATTTCGGACTTGAATCCTCCCTTTCCATTGTCAGGCAGATGAAGGAAGTTCTGCCTCGTCATGTCCGTAGGCGCCTCTTGCTTGATGTTGGTTTCCTCGACGAAGCTTCTGTGAAAATCTCTGCTAAAATTGCTCGGGAGGTGCGGAAGCGGACAGCGTTGCCTGTTGGAGGAGCACCCTGTAACGGACTGTACATGTGGGAGGCTTTGAAAAGCCGGGGCGAAGGAGCATTCATGGCCGCACTGTCAGCAACGTTAGGATATGTAACAGCCTTCGGGCTGGACTTCTTGTTTGTCGGGCCTCTCAGGAATGTCGAATTCGTTGCGCCGGCGGTTGGAGCAGTGGGCGTCTATAACAGATATGAGTTGCAATCCGGTGATTCCGATCGCACGCTTCCCGAGGAGCATCCGATGAGAGCAATGTTCCGATAAAAAGTGAGCATAACTGAACTGACATGCCCCGCGTATTGCTCATAATCGATGAGTCTGGGACAGAAATTGGTGGCGGTGCAGGGAATCGAACCCCGGACACTGCGGATATGAGCCGCATGCTCTAACCATCTGAGCTACACCGCCTTGATTTACCGCAGACCGTAATTATATCAAAGTGGACTTTTTGATAGCAACATGCCGGATGTTCCTTCATTGTTCTTTTTTCAGAGACGCGGTCAGAAGTGGCCGTGCCCGATTTCGGCCGGGAGGAAAATTTTTCTTGACAAACAGTACCATTTTGCTGTAAATTCTTAGACCGAAAAGGGGAGTGCTTCGCTCCCCGAGATTTCATTGAGGGAGGGTGGAGGATTGCATGCTTTAGGTACCCATCTTTTAGTGGAATTGAGGGATTGTAACCCTACAATCCTGAAGAGTCTCGATGAAGTCAGAGATGCTTTAGTTTCAGCAGCAAAGGAAGCAAAGGCCACAATCGTAGATATTTCCTTCCACGAATTTAATCCCTTTGGAATCAGCGGCATGGTAGTGATAGCAGAGTCACATCTGTCCATACACACCTGGCCGGAGTACTGTTACGCTGCCGTTGATATCTTCACCTGTGGTGATATCATCAAGCCTGAGGTGGCCGCTGGATTCCTCATAGAACGGTTTGAGAGCAAGAACCCTTCTGTGGTGGAGATGAAAAGAGGGATCCTCTCGCACGAGAACATAAAACTTCCGCACAAGGTTGATCAGCCGGAACTCCAGACAGTTTAGGAGGCTTACTCTTTCCTGTCTGTGAGCGCTGCTATGCCGGGGAGTTCTTTTCCCTCCAGCAGTTGAAGAGATGCGCCGCCTCCTGTGGAGATAAAGGATATGGAGTCAGAGACGCCGGCCTTGTGAACTGCGAGGTCAGTATCTCCCCCACCCACTATGGTAAGGGCGTAGGCGTCTGCAACAGAATGCGCGATGGCATAGCTCCCCCGCGAGAATGCATCCAGCTCAAATACTCCCATGGGGCCGTTCCAGATCACGGTCTTGGCATCCTGGATCGCCTCTGAAAAGAGGCGCACCGATGCAGGTCCGATATCCAGCGCAAGCCACCCTTTCGGTATCTCCTGAGTGGTGACAATCTTCGTTTCGACCCCCGGCTCCATGCTCTGGGCAATGACGCAATCCACGGGCAGATAGAATTTCACATTATTCCTGATCAGTTTTTCCCGTAAACTGTTCGCAAAGTCAAGCATATCTGTCTCCACCAGAGAATTGCCGATCTCATACCCCATGGCCTTTATGAAGGTGAATGCCATTCCTCCCCCCACAATGACCTTGTCCACCTTGTCAACAAGGTTTTCAAGCACCCCGATCTTCCCTGAGACCTTTGCGCCGCCGAGGATCGCAACAAAGGGTCTCACAGGATTCAGCACCGCTCCCTTCAGGTATTCTATCTCCCGCTTCAGCAGAAAGCCTGCAACAGCAGGGATAAACCTGGTGATGCCCACAATGGATGCATGGGCCCGGTGAGCCGCTCCAAAGGCATCATTTACGTAAGCGTCTGCAAGCCTTGCCAGGGCCTTTGCGAATTCTTCATCATTCTTTTCCTCTTCCAGATGGAACCTCAGGTTTTCGAGCAGGAGCACATCGCCGCTTTTCATCTTTGATACGAAGTTTTCGACCTGGGGCCCGATGCAATCATCGGCGAAGATCACGTCCTTGTCCAGGAGCCTCTGGAGCCTTTTGGCAACAGGAGCGAGGCTGGCCCTGGGGCTTACCTTGCCCTTGGGCCTGCCGAGATGGGAGGCAAGGATCACCTTTGCCCCTTCATCAATGGCGTAGTTGATTGTCGGCAGAGCGGAACGGATCCGGCGGTCATCGGTTATCTTAAGGTTTTCATCAAGGGGCACGTTGAAATCCACACGAATGAATACCCTCTTGCCTTTGATGTCCAGGTCTTCGATAGTCAGTTTGTTCAGGATATCGGTTGGGGGTGAAGGGTTCCCGTTCTTTTTGATCATGGCTCTGTAGTCCTCACTTTATGAGATAGAGTAGAAGGTCACGGATGCGGCTGCTGTAACCCCATTCATTGTCATACCATGCGATCACCTTAACCATGCGCTTCTCCATGACCTTTGTGAGCGTGGCGTCGAAGATTGAGGAGTGGCCGTTCCCATTGAAATCCACCGAGACGAGCGGCACGTCGACGTATTGGAGAATTCCCTTCATCGGCCCGTCAGCCCACTTCTTCATAGCAGCATTGATGTCGTCGGCGGTTACGTCCTTCTGGAGTTCGGCCGTAAGATCCACGACCGAGACATTCGGCGTTGTCACCCGCATGGAAAAGCCGTCGAGCTTGCCCTTGAGTTCCGGCAGCACGAGACCAATTGCCTTTGCCGCGCCTGTTGTCGAGGGGATCATCGAGATAGCAGCCGCTCGCGCCCTCCGCAGGTCCTTATGGGGAAGGTCGAGGATCCGCTGGTCGTTTGTGTAGGAGTGGATCGTGGTCATGAGGCCCCGGATGATGCCGAACTCCTTGTGGAGGACTTTGGCCACAGGTGCGAGGCAGTTTGTGGTGCACGAGGCATTGGAGATAATCTTATGTCTGGCAGGATCGAGCATCTCCTCATTCACACCGAGGCAGACCGTGATATCCGGCTCCTTTGCCGGCGCCGAGATGATGACGCGCTGCGCTCCGGCGTCGAGGTGCTTCGCAGCCTTTTCCCGGTCGGTGAAGAGTCCCGTTGATTCGATCACGACATCAACGCCAAGGGATTTCCAGGGCAGGTTTTCGGGAGACCGCTCAGAGGTCACCCTGATCTCCCTGCCATCAACAACGAGGTTATTCTCCTTTGCCGAGACCGCGGCATCAAAGGTGCCGTGCACTGAATCGTACTTGAGCAGGTGCGCGAGGGTTGGTGCGTCGGTGAGGTCATTGATGGCGACGATCTCGAAGTCCTTGACGCCTTTGCTCGCCCTGAAGAAGTTCCTTCCGATCCTTCCAAAACCATTGATCCCGACTTTAACTGACATAACGTCCTCCTTATAAGGAATTACTCAGACTGTTTATTACGAAGCCCGTCATCACCTTTGGATAAAAATAGGTGGACTTCGGCGGCATTCTCATGGATGACAGGGCAACGCGCTCCACATCCTCAACTCTTGTGGGGTTCAGGAAAAAGACTGCGTCATACTCTCCTTCCCTCGCCATTTCCCTGGCAAGGGACGGGTCCATCTCATAACGGATGGCAGCGGCCTTCAGCAGCTCCTTCAATATTAGCTCATGGAGGATGGTCACATCAAGGCCCTGCAATGCAGGGGGTACCTCCTTCAATCCTTCTCCCTTGTACTGCAGAAGATACTGTCTCTTTTCCCCTCGCCGGTAGAGTCCAAAGGTTTGCGACTTCCCCTTCATAGAATCCATTATATCATCATCCAGGGACATTGTCCTTATCTCAAAGTATGGTGACAACTTCTCCAGGAGATCCTCCCCGGAGTACTTTACAATGCGGTGTGCCGGAAGTATTGTTATGTTTCCATCGGCAATGTTGGCAAGGAACATCAGGACATAATTGTAGGGCTTGCTGCCTGTTACAGACCCGGATCTTTCCTGCATAATTCTCTGGTACTCCAGAGCCGTCTCGTACCGGTGATGCCCATCCGCAATATAAATCGCCTTGTCCACAAGGTCAGCGCTGATGGCAGCAGTGGCTTTCTCCCCCTCTATCAACCAGAGCCGGTGAAAGGCTCCATCGGGGTCCTCCGCTTCCATATACGGCGCTGTTGCGGCGACTCTTTCGACGATCTTCGAAGCCCCTTTCCCAGGGCTGTGGTAGAGAGAGAAGATCGGGCTGGTGTTCGCCTCACAGGCGGTCATAAGATTCAGCCGGTCGACCTTGGGTTTTGAGTGGGTTTCCTCGTGGGGATAGACCCCCTTTCCCAGTTCCTGGAGTCTCACAAGACCGAAAAAACCGCGCAGCTTCTTCTGTTCCCCTCCGGAACGGTAGTCCATCTCGTAGGCATAAAAACAGGGCTTTTCGGATCTTCGAAGGATGCCTTCCTCGATCCAGGACTTGAGGTATCGGGCTGCTCTCAGGTACTTGTTCTCTGCTTCGTTATCTCCGGGATGTTCATGGCCGGCATCTATCCTGGCGATGTTGTAAGCGCTTTTTTTGTAGAGGATGTCCCGCAGTTCGGGTGTAATGATGTCATAGGGAGGGGCAACAACCTCTCCTCCCTTCACCTTTTCTGTATTGTAGAGAATTCCCCTGAAAGGGATGACTTCAGCCATTTGTTTCCTTTCGCGCATCCGCTCCGCCTCAGGCGGACGGAGGGACTTCATTCCCCCTGCGAAATTCCCCTTAAAGAGATTTTGGGAGAAGCCCGCGTTTGTTAAGAAAAAAGCAGCACTATCTTAGCACGCCCAAGAGCAGAAATTCAAATGAGAGGGTAACCATATCATCGCGCAATTTCCCGTATAGTCATCTCTTTTTTGTCATTCCGCACTTGATGCGGAATCCAGAGGTTTCCAGAAAAAGAGGGTTTCAATTCTCCATAAAAGTGATGGTTTCCGCAATGCTGATGTCTGGATTCCCGCCTTCGCGGGAAGGACGGCGC
>JAMCQB010000092.1 GCA_023382175.1 Nitrospirota bacterium
TCCTTGATGTACACAACAAGCTTCCCCGGAGGGAGGAACTGACTGGAAACATCCACTGCGCTGTTCAGAAGGCCGCCGGGGTTGTTCCTGAGGTCCAGCACCAGAGCGTTCACCTTCTCGTCGTGGAGCTTTGAGAGGGCATTGGAAAGGTCTACCGCGGTCTGTTCCTGAAACTGCGTGACCTTGACATACCCCATTCCGTCTTCCAACATCTTATACTTCACGCTTTTTATCTTTATGATATCCCTCACTATGATGAAGTCCTTCGGCTCTTTCCAACCCTCCCTGACAATGGTGATCTTCACCGGTGTCCCCTTGGGTCCCCTCATTTTATGCACCGCATCCTGCAGGCCCATGTCCTTTGTGGTCTCATCATTGATCTTGATGATCCTGTCCCCTGCCTTTATCCCTGCCTTATATGCCGGGGTATCCTCGATGGGCGCGATCACGGTGAGGAGATTATCCTTCATCCCTATCTGTATGCCAAGGCCCCCGAACTCCCCCTTTGTATCCACCTGCATCTCCTTGTACGCCTCCGGGGTCATAAACCCTGAGTGGGGATCGAGGGAGTTCAACATGCCCTTGATTGCGCCGTACACAAGATCCCTTGTCTTCACCTCTTCCACATAGTTTTTCTTAATGATGGATAGTGTTTCGGTAAAGACCTTGACGGTTTCATATCCCTCAACCTCGGCGTTCACCAGGCCCACCGACCACCTTCCCACAATAATCCCTGCCAGAGCAACAGTGAGAACCAGCGCCCAGGCAATGAGCATCTTCCTCTTATTGAGCATCTTCAGTAACCTCCATCTATTTTCTCCTTAACCATTGCATCGGATCGAGAGGTTTTCCCTTGTACCGCACCTCGAAATAAAGGGAAGGGGCGTTCAGCATCCCTGACTCCCCCACCTTGCCGATGGTATCTTTACCTTTTATTATATCTCCAACCTTCAAAAAAGTCTCTGAGAGATTTCCGTAAAGGGTATGGTATCCTTGGCCGTGATTGACGATGACGAGATTCCCGTATCCCTTGAACCAGTCTGCAAAAACCACCTTGCCGCTGTAAACCGCTTTCACCGATTCATCTTCGGTCTTGATGTATATGCCGTTCCTGAACACCGGGGTATTGAACTTGGGATCCTTCTGGCTGCCGTAGGGGATGGCAACCCTGCCGTTCACCGGCCAGGCCAGGCTTCCCTTGAGGGCCGGGAACCCCTTCCCTTCATACGTCTCCTTCTCTTCGAGCTTCCTGATAACCTCCAGAAGCCGTTTTGCTGATTCCTGGAGCTCCCGGTAGAGTTTTTCATGGGTGGACTTCTCCTTCCTCACCGAGGCCAGGAGCGCCTCCCTTTCCTTCTTTTTCTCTGCCAGAGAAGCCTCGGTAAGCCTGATTTTTTCTTCTCCGCGCTTCAACTCCGCACGGAGGGTCTGCAACTGTTTCTCTTTCTCATCCAGTTTTCTCAGATTGTCCCCATATTCATCTATGCCTTTTCGTTCCCTGAGACTGATCTTTTCGAGGTATCTCCATCTCCTCATGAGGCCCGCCATATCATCCGTCGCGGTGAGAAGGAACAATATATCTCCGGCCTGTCCGTATCGCTGCATGGCCCTGAGCCGCATTTTGAGCCACTTCTTCTTCTTCTCAAGCTCTCCCCTGGTAACAGCTATTTCTTTTTCGACTTTGTTGATCTCTGCCTCCGTCTGTCGCACGCGCCGCTGCTGCTTCTTCAGGTCCGCCTCGATTTCGGCAAGTCTCCTGCTCATGCTGTCCAGGTCTTCAAGGACAGATCGCTCACGTCTCTTCGCCTGCTCAAGCTTTTCCTTGTGGGTTTCCATCTCCTTCTGAATTTTATGATATTGCTCTTTCGGATTTTCGGCTGAAACCCTTGCGGGCAGGAGCAATCCGGCAGACAGCAGACAGTAGACAGTAGACAGGAAAAATGCAAAACAATGAGATCTGTTACTATTGCATTTTATTTTCTGCATTTCAACTTTTGCTAAAACCGTATCCTTCCCATGGCAATGAGGGAACCGGTAATCCCGAGGAAAAGACCTACTGCGGGCAACGACAAGAAGAGTTCCGTCGGGAAAACCACGGCCCTTATGACAGGCACTGTGGCGCTCAACTTGTAAAACACGCTGAAGTAGAAGGCAGCAGCTATTATGACGCTGATAATGCCGCCCACGGCGCCGATAACGCCGCCCTCAATCACAAAAGGGGTCCTGATAAACCCCCTCGTTGCCCCCAGGAGCTTCAAGGTTTCTATCTCATCCTTCCTGCGATAAAAAAGGATCTTCACCGTGCTGTAGCAGATGAAGACGATCCCTGAAATCATCACCACGGTGAGGATGAGACCTATGGTCTCCATCCCCGTCTTCATGGAATGGAGGGAGAGGAGGAACTTCTCGCCGTACTGGACATCATCAATCCCCTCGATCTTCCTGAGGGAGTCCGCAAAGGACTTTACCGCCTCCGGGCCGACCGCCTCTTTTTTCATCCGTATCTCGATGGAGGCAGGCAACGGGTTTTCATCCAGACCCTCAAGAACATAATCGGCGTCTTTCAGCGAGGCCTTTAACTCCTTGAGCGCATCGGCTTTCGAAATATACTTTGCCCTGGCTATGGACCCCCGGTCTTTTATCGAGCTCATGATATGCTGAGTTTCCTTTTCGGTCAGTCCTTCCTTGAGATATGCCACGATAAAGAATTTCTCGGGGAGCTTTCTGGCAAAAAGATTCACATTGTAAATGGAGGACACCACAAGGGTCACGACCAGAAGTCCCATGGCAATGGTCAGCATCGACAGGAAATTAATCCATTTTTCGTGCCACAGACTCTGGAGCGCCAGCTTTATGGAATAGGTCATGTTCTCATCCCCTCTCTTCATTCACCATGTTGCCGTTATCGAGCCTCATTACCCGCTTTCCCGTATCTCTGAAAAGCTCCCTGTTATGGGTAGCGATGAGGATCGTGGTCCCCCGCACGTTTATCTCTTTGAATATCCTCATGATGCCTGCCGCGGTGTCAGGGTCGAGATTCCCGGTAGGCTCATCCGCAAGGACTATGATCGGCTCGCCCACAATGGCCCGGGCGATCACTACCCTCTGCTGCTCTCCCCCGGACAGGGTGGAGGGGAAACTGTCGGTCTTATGTCTGAGATTCACCATCTTGAGGGCATCGAGGACAAGGGCCTTCACTTCTTTTTCAGGAATCCTCCTCACCCTGAGGGCCAGCGCCACATTGTCGTAGACATTCTTATTCAGCAAAAGCCTGAAATCCTGAAAGACGATGCCGATGTTTCTTCTCAGCTGCGGGATAGTGGCGCCGTCCAGTTTGTCCGTCTCCCACTCTGCGATGGTTATCCTGCCGCTGTCAGGCAGCTCCGCAGCATAAATCAGCTTCATGAGGGTAGATTTGCCCGCGCCGCTGGGGCCGGTAATAAAGGCCATCTCACCCTTTTCGATGGAAAGATTTATGTCCCTGAGGGCTGTGGCAGTATCATAGAATTTCGACACCTGCTGGAAGTTTATCATAGGGATGTTTTCACGGTTTTCACGATCTCTTCAGCGGTCAACCCGTAAAGCGCCAGCAGCTCCTCCGGCTTGCCTGAACGGCCGAAGGTGTCCAGCACGCCGACCCTCCTGACCGTCACCGGATGTTGCTCGGAGAGGAACTCGCATACCGCGCTTCCCAGTCCTCCTATGACTGAATGCTCTTCAGCGGTTACGATGAGCCGCGATGCCCGGGCCGCCGCCAGCACGGCCTCGCCATCAAGGGGTTTGATGGTGGACATATTGACGACCCCCACATCCAGTCCCTGAGATTTCAGTATCTTTTGGGCATCCAGGGATACGGAGACCATGAAGCCGGCAGCAATGATATTGGCATCCTTTCCGATATGAAAGGAGTGTGCCCTGCCAATCTGGAACCGGTAGTCCCCGGGCATTACCACAGGAACCTTGGCCCTTCCCAGCCTCACATAGACCGGACCATAATAATCTGCGATGGATTGGATCACCTGCGCTGTTTCCACGCCGTCAGAAGGAACGATCACGGTCATATCAGGCAAAACCCTCATCAGCGCCACATCCATCAGCGCCTGATGGGACGCCCCGTCCTCACCCACGGTGATCCCGCTGTGTGTGGCAACGAGCTTCACGTTCAGCTTCGAGTAGCAGATGCTCTGGCGTATCTGCTCCCATGCCCTCCCCGTCTCGAAAATAGCAAAGGTGGAAGCAAAGGGCACTTTCCCTGCCAGGGAGAGCCCCCCGGCGGTTCCGACCAGATCCTGCTCGGATATGCCGATATTGAAGAATCTCTCCGGAAAGGCTTTGGCAAACTTGGCGGTCTTTGTGGAGCCTGACAGATCGGCATCCAGCACCACCACATCCTCCCTTTTCTTCCCCAGTTCAAGGAGCGCAGCACCGTACGCGTCCCTTGTCGCCATTGCCTGCCTACCCCCCTCTTGCCCCCCCTTGCCAAGGGGGGGATGGGGGGGTGTTTTCTCTTCTCTGCTTCCCATTATTCCAGCTCCTTCAAGGCATTCTCCTGCTCTTCCCTGGTGGGCGTTATGCCGTGATACTCTGCCTTTCCCTCGAAGAAGGAGACACCCTTCCCTTTCACTGTCCTCGCTACAATGACCGTGGGCTTCCCCTTCACCCTTTCCGCTTCGTCCAGTGCGTCAACGATCTGCTCCATATTATGCCCGTCGATATCCAGCACATTCCAGCCAAAGGCCTTCCACTTTTCGGTGATGGGCTCGATTTTCATAACGTCGCAGCAAAAGCCGTCTATCTGCAGTCCATTGTTGTCGACAATGGCACAGAGGTTGTCCACACCGTAATGGGCTGCGGTCATGGCAGCCTCCCATACCTGGCCTTCCTGGAGTTCACCGTCTCCCAGGAGGCAGTACACCCGTGAATCCAGGCCGTCCATCCTGAGACCCAGCGCAATCCCGTTTGAGAGGGATAATCCCTGTCCCAGAGAGCCGGTGGAAACCTCCACCCCCTTGAGGGTCTTCGAACTGGGATGGCCCTGCAGGGGACTGTCTATTCTCCGGAGCGTCTTGAGAAGTTCCCGGTCAAAATATCCCGTAAGGGCGAGAGCGGCATAAAGGACAGGGGCCGCATGGCCCTTGGAGAGGATGAAACGGTCCCTCTCCCTCCAGGCCGGATCCCGGGGTCTGTGCCTCAGCTTGTAAAAATAAAGAGCAGTCACAATGTCTGCAGCAGAAAGGGAGCCCCCTGTATGGCCCGACCCTGACTCCGTCAGCATCTTGATGATCTCCCTCCGCATCTCTTTCGCGTGCTGTACTAACTGTTTCACATCCCTTGTCACCATTCCCTGATTTGTCATTTTTTTACCTTCCTCGAAATATGTTCAAGCAGAATTTCATCAAGACTCCTGGCGCGCACCCTGGCCTTGCTCTCCTGCGTCTCAGGCGCCACATCCTTTTCTTCATCCTTGGAAAGAACTTCTTCATCCTCATCGCCGGACTTTTCGACGTTGCATTTCCCTTTAATCAGCGCCCGTATCATCTCCCGATGCTGATGCTTCATGAGATCTCTGAGCTGCACCTCAAAACCAGGGCGCCCAACAATATGTGCATAGCCCGTCTTGACGGAGCGAAGGATTGCTCCCTGGAAATACAGGAGTGTTATGATACAGGGATTCGACAGACCGCTATCCTCGGTCTGGACATGGTAAACCTTTCCTTTATAGGGTACGTTCGTGTTGAAGCCGATAAGCATTTTGACTATGCCCGTTTCCCCCGGAATCGAGTCGTAATGACGTTAAACAAACCATCCGCGAGAATATTATATACAGGATGAACAAAGAGATACAAGTGATGCGGGGAGAAAGACCTGCACGATGATTCGGTCAGTTCCTTCTCTCGTACCGCTCCATCAGGTAAAACATGCCTCCTGCAAGGGCATACACAAAGACCATCACGAACCAGTGGCTGATGCCCAACACTTTCGGCAGTGTCGCTCCATCCATGGGTGAAGACAGGTAAAATCCTTCGATGTATGGGTAGAGAATCGCAAAGACAAAAGACCCGGCTCCTATTCCCGCCATGGTAACCAATGCATCAATTCTCCCTGATGCAAAGCCTGCCACAGCCGTTCCGGGGCAGTATCCGCTGAATACGAAGCCTATGCCGAAGAGGGCTCCTCCCAAGAGCTGAGGCCAGAAAAAGGTCGGGACGATCCAGACCCTGCTCATGTCCAGAAGTTTCAGGTCTGACAAAAGATACAGTCCGGTGGCCGCAACGATTATCGCGGTGAACATGACCTTCGGAACGGTAAAGTCAGTGAGATAGAACACCCCGGTGAGCTTGTGGGGGTTGCCGAGACCTCCCCTTTCGAGAAAAAGACCAAAAAAAATCCCTAATATGACGGCCAGCAAAAGGCCTGTGCCCTGACTGAATACCAAAGGTGCTGTCATGACCATAACATCCTGAAAAGCGCTGCGACGATAAATCCGCCTATGAACATCGAGATGACAAATATCCAGCCCGATACCGCAAGCTGTGCTCCGCCTGACAGGGCAACTCCGCTTGTGCACCCCCTCGCCAGCCTGCTTGCAAAACCTATCAGAATGCCTCCTCCAAATGCCGTGAACAGCCTTGTCCCGTTCCCCATGTTCGCACCCTTGTCCAGTTTGAACTTAAAGTTTCCACCTATGTGAGCGGCCGCAAGAGCACCGAAGAAAAGCCCTATGATCTCAAAAAGGACCCAGTTCATCAGGGGAGCTTTAACATTCAGATATTGGGAAAAATATTCGAGGCTTTGGGCATATTCGGGACTGAGCTTGCTCATGCCGACACCCGTTAAGAGTGAAAATGCACTCGAGGCGCCCAAACCCCATCCCACAATGGTAAAAGTTGCAAGAAGGGTCAACCCGAGACCTGCTCCTGCGACATACGGTGACCAGAAATCATTTCTTTTCATAACACCTCCGGGGTCTTCCGCCCCCTAAGCTTCCTCCTTTGTTTCTTAGTTGCACTGTTTCTAATTCACTTACCTATTATTGCTATAACACCAAATCATCATTTAGAACAATAGTATCATCAAATCCGAAAAATAGACATAGACATCTGTCATTGCGAGCGAAGCGAAGCAATCCCTCCTTTTTGCATGAGATTGCTTCACACCCTTCGGGTGTTCGCAATGACAAGCAATTCAATGCCTTCATTGTTCTATGTCTGTTTTTCGGTCAAATGAAGGAACAGGGAAATGAAGGCAAGACAGAAGAAGAGAAAAAGAGGGAGTTTTTAAAAGGGGGACGGAGTCCCCCTTTTGGGATGCTTAGAACCTCCAGGTAAACCCGAATTCGAGGCTGTTTTCGCTGAGGTTTGACTCAAGCGTAACTGGTTGGCCGGCCATATTAGTGCCGCTTTCTTTGATCTTCTCTTTAAACGCATGGGTGTAGCCGGCGTTGATTGCAAAGGTCTTCGTAATGTCGTATCCTATGCCAAAGGAGAGATGCTGCTTCACAATGGCCGGGAATCCAATGATCCTGAAGGTTTCATAGTAGTAAACAGGCATCGACTTGCCCTGAACAGACGTCATGGCGGGGCCGGTCGGGGTAGCGCCGACAAAACCGTTATGCTCCCTTACCGGG
>JAMCQB010000041.1 GCA_023382175.1 Nitrospirota bacterium
CCCTTGCTGCCTTGCCCACATGATAGGGAGAAGCGTTGATATTGATGATGACCTCGGCCCCGAACAGTGACTGTACATGAGCCGGCCCTTCCGGATACCATATGTCCTCGCAGATATTCACGCCGAACGCTACATCACCGATTATATAGATCGGGGATCTCGTACCGGCCTGGAAATAACGCACCTCATCAAAGACGCCGTAATTGGGAAGGTACATCTTGTGATAGACATCCACAATGTTCTTATTGTGAAGTATGGCAGCTGCGTTGTAGATGTCATTCTTCCTGTCCACAAAGCCAATGACGGCGGTGAGGTCCCAGACTTCTTCCTTGATTCTCTTGAGGGCATCGAGATTGTCCCTGATGAACTGAGGCTTCAAAAGGAGGTCTTCGGGAGGGTATCCCGTGATCGACAGTTCCGGGAAAACAACGATATCGGCAGAATGTTCTTCAGCCTTCCTGATATTGTCTATGATTTTTTCGGTATTGGCTTCCAAATCCCCCACGGTGAGGTCAATCTGGGCAAGGGCGAGCCTCAGTGTCTTCATGCATAAATAATAAAGGAAGAGCCTCCGTTTGTAAAGACGATGAAACGGGCAGGGTCTGCGACAAAAATATTGATGTAGTTGACTTACGTTTTTATTTGTCTTATAATCTGGTTAATGCTAAGCAGCCAGAAAGGAGGATAAGACAATGAAAGAAACCCTTGGGGCTTTGGAGCGAAAAAGGCAATCTCTATATCGGGAGATTGAGGGACTCGGAGATTTCAGGCGTGGAACGGTTTCGGTCAATTATCGCAGGTGCGGGAAGAAGAACTGCGTATGCGCTAAGCAAGGTCATCCCGGACACGGGCCGCGCTATTTATGGAACGCAACAATTAAAGGCAAAAGCTATGCAAAGGATATCAAATTGGGACCTGAGGTCAAGAAATATCTGGAAGAGACCGAGAACTATCGTAAATTTGTAGGACTTTGTGATGAAGTCATCCAGGTGAGTGAGAAAATCTCTAATTTACGGCCTATTGCTCAAGTCGATGACAGTGCTGAACTGGAAGAACTTAAAAAAAACTTGCAGGGGCGCTTCATGGCGAAATACAAGAAGAAATTGACCGGATAGTCACCATAGTGGTGAAAGAGGGCCGCGTTGATCTGGAAGCCCTTGAGATGCGTATCCGCTCCTCCATGCTTAACATTGGCAGCGTCATGCTTGAGGAGTTGCTCAATGCCGACGGCGGCGGTTACCAGGGCGGGAGTCATCCCTGCGAAATGGGGCATGAATTTGAGTTCATGGGGTATCGGGACAAGAAGGTGCTCACCGTTTTGGGAGAAGTGAAGGTGAAGAGGGCCTATTACTACGACAGGCGGTGTGCTGTCGGATTCTGCCCGAAAGACAGGATGCTCGATATAGAGAGGAACTCCTTTAGCCCCGGCGTCAGAAGGATCATGGCAAGAGTGGGGGCGTATAGGCCCTTCGGGCTTGGGCAGGAAGACATACGAGAAATGGCGGGAATTCGTGTTACCGACAAGGAGATCGAAAGGGTATCGCGCCGGTTAGGAGAACAGGCGGAGGAATTCTTAAAAAAAGAGGATGACGGGATGCTCCCCGATAACGTGATACCTATAAAATCGGCTTCCACGATGTACATTAGCATGGACGGAACCGGCGTTCCTGTCATCAAGGCGGAAGTAGCGGATAGGCGGGGCAAGGGAGAACACGGAGAGGCAAAGACGAGAGAGGCGAAATTGGGCTGCATATTTACGCAGACACAAGTGAATGAAGAAGGACGTCCGGTAAGAGATGATGACTCAACCAGTTATACGGGCGCTATTGAGACGGCAGAGGAGTTCGGCAAAAGAATGTATGCGGAGGCACAGCGCCGAGGCATGAATCGAGCAAAAACAATCTGTGTAATAGGAGACGGCGCTCCATGGATATGGAATATCGCCGATGAGCACTTCTACGGAGCGGTTCAGATTGTCGATCTCTATCATGCAAGGGAGCATTATTGGAATGTGGCAAAAGCGGTGTTTGGCGACAGCAAAAGAAAATTGGATGCATGGACTGAGAAACGCTGCAAGGATCTGGATGCTGGGAAAGTGGGAAAGGTTATCGGAGCAATACGAAGACTGTCACCATCTACCGAGTACGGAAAAGAGATATGCCAAAAGGAGGCCGGTTATTTCGAGAAGAACAAAAAAAGGATGCGTTATGCCGATTTTAGAAAGAGGGGGTTTTTCGTAGGGTCGGGCGTCTTAGAGGCGGGATGCCGCACGGTTATCGGACAAAGATTAAAGCAATCAGGAATGCACTGGTCTGTGAGAGGAGCCAATAGCATTATCGCCCTAAGATGTTGCCTTCTCAGCAATCGTTGGGAAGACTTCTGGGAGTACCGGGCATGTGCTTAGTCCGTACCAATATTTTTGTCGCAGACCCAGATTCGTAGTTCTTCTTGACAGTGTATTGTTCCCTGTGGTATGTTCAAAACATGAACGTTCAGAATATGAACAACGAGGAACAGGGGAGCCAGGACACCTACAAATCCCTCCTCCTCCTGGACGAGATTTCAAAAGGGGAACCCCTCTCCCAGAGGGACCTCAGCAAGAAACTTAACATAGCCCTCGGCCTGGTCAATTCCTACATCAAAAATCTTGTTTCAAAAGGCTATGTAACGGTCAAGGCGATCCCGGCAAAGCGCTATGCTTATTACCTCACGCCGAAAGGTTTTGCTGAAAAGACACGCCTTGCCTACGATCTGCTCCATGACTATACACGGATATACCGCGAGGCAAGGGAGAACCTCAAACAGCTCTTTAAGGAGATGAGCGCCGACGGCGTGAAAAAGGTCGTCTTTGCCGGGGCTGACGAAGTTGCTGAGATAGCGTATATAACACTCCAGGAGACTGATCTGGAGCTTACAGGAGTGGTGGACGGAGAGATGGCGGGAAAGAAGTTCTTCGGGTTCGAGGTAAGGCCCATGGATGCGATCGATGGCATGTCCTACGATTGCCTCGTGGTAACCACTCATTTGAAAAGAGAGAAGATTTACGGGGAATTGCTCAAGAACGGAGTAAAGAAGGGAAAAATCAAAACCATCTTTGTTGTGAATTGAAAATGAAATCAATTAATAAAGAGCAAAAATGAACCTCGCGAGAGAAAGCTTTTACACCTTCATGTTCCAGGTGTCCGGTTTCCTGTTCGCCACTGTCACGGGCATGATCGTGGCGAGGGCGTTGGGGCCGGCGAATAAAGGGATACTTACTGTCGCCCTGCTCTGCCCTTCTCTTTTTTTTACCGCATTCAACCTTTCCATCGGGCTCGGAATAATTCACCACATGGGAAAAGGGCGCTACGAGATGAAAACGTTTGCGGGCAGCGCGCTGGCATTGTTTGCCGTAATAACCATTATTGCACTGGTGGCTTTTTTTGTCACTATTATTTATTTCAGGGAAGTCCTGTACCGGGGGATTGATTTGCGATATCTAATAGTCGCCGGCATCGCAATCCCCTTTAACCTGATGCTCTACTATTTTTCCTCAATACTTCAAGGGAGCATGGAAATAAAGGGTTACAATATTACTAATCAATTGTTATCCTATTCAAATCTCTTTTTTGTTTTGCTTTTTCTCTTCTTAAGTAAGCTAACCGCCATGGAAGCGGTTATCGCCGGTATAAGCGGCATTGTCATTGGCGGGACAGTTGCATTATTGAAGGCCACAAAAATGGCGGGCGGGATTTCATTTAACGCGGAACTCACAAAAAGGCTTATAAAAGATGGGGGGAAGATCCAGATAGGAGCTATCGCTACTTTTCTCTATACTCAAGCCAATGTCTTTATACTGAATTACTATGCACCCCCGGCTGAAGTTGGTTTCTACTCGGTTGCCCTCAACGTAGCGAATATGCTTTTGTTCTTTTCGGTATCATTAGAAATAGGCCTGTATCCCAAAATGGCTCATGCGTCTATGGAAGAGGCCGTTTCACTTGTCCAAGTAGCAACAAGACAGATTCTTCTAATATCAGCGCTTGCGGGTTTGATAGTAGCCGTCTTTTCAACGGGAATAGTTAGAATATACGGGGGCAACGCCTTCATGCCCGCAGTAACCCCCTTACTTTTACTCCTACCGGGAGTTGTCATCTTTATCATTCCAAAAATTCTTGCGACTCTTTGGGTCAGAAAAGGTTGGTTTTTCCCACTTACCCTCATAGCGAGTATCACTGCTTTGCTCAGTATTTGCTTCAACTTCTTGCTCATACCCAAGTACGGTGCGAATGGAGCAGCTATTGCGACAACGCTAACCTATGCCTTGTCCGCTTTTGTTGGCCTGTTTTTGTTTCGGAAATTTGTAGATAAAGACTTGACCTTACTTCTAATCCCAAGCCGCAAGGATTTGAGCATGTATCGTGAGATTTATCGTGAGAGTATCCAGAAATTCATCTAAACAAACTGATTTGATCTGATAATGATAACACTCAATACAAAAGAACAACTTCTTATCAGTCATCGGTTACTGCAAATGGCATCGACGCTTTCGCCGTCGAGTAATGCGGCGACAATCCTTGACTTGGGATGCGGTGAAGGAAACCTTGTCAGCGAACTCAGACAAGACAGCTATAACGCTTACGGTTGCGATTATATAGATAAAAAGAATTCGTCAGATTTCACTCTTGACGTTCAAAATCGCTTCGAGGCAGGCGTTCTTCGTGCCATAGAGGTGTCGCCATACCGGTTGCCCTTTGAAGATGATACTTTTGATTATATTTTTAGTATGCAGGTTTTTGAACATGTAATGGACTACGACACGACTTTACGAGAAATACATCGAATACTAAAACCCGGCGGCCTGAGTCTAAATATGTTCCCGAGCAGATTTACGCTTGTTGAACCTCATGTATTTGTCCCTTTGGCGACCGTACTTCGAAATAAAGTGTGGTTGCTAGTTTGGGCATATTTGGGCATAAGAAACAGGTTTCAGAAGGGCAAGAATGCAAGAGAAGTGGCAGCCTTGAATTATGATTATCTTGTCGCACATACAAATTACTTAAGAAGAAGAAAAATGTTGAATTATGCCCAGAAATATTTTGTCGCGTCATTTCGGGAAGATGCGTATGTCGAGACGGGCACATCAAGAAAGGCTAAACTCGTTACTTCGATTGGGAAACTATTCCCATGGCTTTATGCGTTGTTGAGCGAGTTTTGTTTTCGCCTTTTAACCCTAAGGAAATGAGCCTTTCTTCTATCTTACTAGGAGCGCAGCAAATTAATACGCAACGTGGCCTGGTCAATATTGGACATAAATAGTCATAGATGAATGCTTATTGAGACTGGTAAATTCATGGCCATCTTTGGGATTGTTAAAGAAACCAAGATGCTTAGTCCCTATATTGGTTAATTGGAAAGAAATAATGAACGACGAAGATAAGACCTTGTGGGATTTTCACGAAACCGAAAACAGGCAGTCTTTTGCGCTTGCCAGACCTCGCCTGAATTATATTACAAAGAGAATTTCCAAAATTAAAAAAGCTGGAAAAGTGCTAGACATTGGCATCGGTGACGGCTACTTGCTGGAGGCATTGAGTAAACGGTATAACGTCTATGGACTCGACATTTCTTCGGTCAACATAGAGAAGACACAAGAAGATTTTGAAGCAAGAAAGATTAATGCGCACCTGACGGCTGGAAGCATACAAAACGCCCCTTACGCGGACAATACGTTTGATATTGTTGTCGCAAGCGAAGTCTTGGAGCACTTGGAGAGGAAAGACGCTGAGAACGCAATAAAAGAAGTTGGACGCATATTGAAGAAAGGCGGTTTCTTTGTTGGTACCGTGCCCGCTGATGAGAATTTGAAGGACAATACATGTTTCTGTCCGAATTGTGGCCTTAGTTATCATCGGTGGGGGCATAAACAGTCGCTTAATAAGGACGCAATAACGACGATGTTTACCGATGGTGGTTTCCAGAGCCGCAATCTAAAACGGGTCACATTTTTTTGGAGCACCATGGATCGAGCCACGCACCTAAACAAGATTAAGTTTGCCATAGGAAAGTTGCTCTTCGGGCTTCTCAGACGTATATTTGCCCCCCAGTG
Source organism: Nitrospirota bacterium (assembly GCA_023382175.1). Classification (GTDB taxonomy): domain Bacteria; phylum Nitrospirota; class Thermodesulfovibrionia; order Thermodesulfovibrionales; family UBA9159; genus JAMCQB01. Next base: position 6,089 of record JAMCQB010000041.1, read on the forward strand.
GTGGATATACTTTGAGATGACGAAGATTTGATCGCATGATTTGTCATGAACAATCCTCAGACGACTAAATTCGCCAAACTGATTGAGCGTCAAAGGCTCCATCCCAGAATATGGGACTACTCGTATTTTCTTTTAAGAAATAATTTAAACGCATTTACGACATTCCGGGACCTGGTCGCTGCTGAGAAGAAAACGAGAATCTTAGACATTGGCTGCGGGTTCAAGCCGTGGCTCGAACTGTTTGACAAAACGCAGGTTGAGTACATCGGCGTCGATTTTGATCAGGAGCGGTCGTCGGCTGACTTTCTTGCATATGCAGACAAACTGCCGTTCCCTGACAACCAATTCGACGCGCTCATCTATTCTGAGGTCCTGGAGCACGCTCAAAACTTGCCCGTCGTGCTAAAGGAAATGCACAGAGTTGCGAAACCAGACGCTCTTGTTTTTCTTTCTTCACCATTCGTATTTCCTGAACACGGCGTTCCTTTTGATTTTCAGAGATTGAGCCGTTACTATTATGAGAACATATTCAGAGACGACGAAATCCTGGAACTGCGTGAATCAAACACCTCGGTATCAACAGCGATTGTGTCCATAAATCTGGCGCTTGAAGTTACTCCCTTTGGGGCACTTTGCGGTTTCAAGAATCTGCTTTATGCCTTTACGAACAGTGTGGGCTTGATTTGCGATAAGCTGCTTCAATGGTTTCTCTTGCCGCTCAGGAAAGAATTTCGCGATCAAGTCCATTTAATGCCGTTAGGATATGCACTGATTGTCAGGATCAAGAAATGAAGCCGACCAAGGTCTGTTTTGTTTCCCTGTTGGCCTACCCCCTCTTTAATCCCTCAATCACTGCGGAATTTGGAGGGGCTGAGGTGCAGTTGTATTACCTGGCAACCGAACTGGCAAAAGATCCCCGGTTTGATATTGCATTCCTGACAGGTGACTTCGGCCAGCCTGCTTTTGAGATGAGAGAGGGCGTTAAATTGTATAAACTTGCCCGGTTCCCGAGAGGGATAAAATACATCCGGACTGTCATCGAATACGCGAGGCTGGCAATGCTTATCAAGAAACTTGATGCTGACCTCTGCATCCAAAGGGCCGCTGCTATGCTGACCGGGGTAACGGCTCTGACATGTAAATTCAGCGCGAAGAAATTTGTGTATATGACAGCCCATGACCAGGATGTCATGAAAGAAAGGCCCGGTTGGATGCCTAAAGGGATCATAGGGTTCATTGTCTGGGCGCTCTTCGGCATCGGCATAAGAATGGCGGACTTCGTCATTGTTCAAAACCAGAAGCAGAAAGAGAATCTCAAGAGACTTTACAACAAGGACGGGTATGTTCGACCATCCGCTCACAGGATATCTGAAAATAGCGAGATCTCAGTAAAACAGTTGATCTTGTGGGTTGCACGATGTGAAGACTGGAAACAGCCCGAGCTCTTTCTCGATCTGGCGAAGGAATTCCCCGGGGAACTGTTTTGCATGGTCTGCCCCCGCTCGCTTGACGAAAAGTATTTTGTAAGGATCAAGGAACTTGCGGCAGGGTTGGCAAATGTTCAATTTGTCGAGTTCGTTCCTTTTAAAGAAATTGACACCTTTTTCTCCCGTGCCAGGGTTTTTGTCAATACCTCTAAAAAGGAAGGGTTTCCAAATACATTCATTCAGGCATTAAAGAATAAAACACCGGTCTTATCTCTGAACGTTGATCCTGACGGGATACTCGAGAAATATAATTTCGGGAGATGTTCACATGGTAATATTGATCGATTGAAGATTGATTTAGGGAATATGCTCAGGGATGATCGTTTATGGCAAGCAATGTCTGAAAGTGCATACACATATGTCATAGCCCGTCATGATATCAAGAAAATAATTGAGGAAGACAAGAAAATAATTTTAGGGTTAACAAAAAATCATTGAAGAGTTAGGGAAAACATTAAGAGAGGCCGGTAGGGAAAGAGCAAAGGATTTTGCAGTGGAAAAGATCGTAAGGCAATACGAAACGGTAATCGAAGGAGTATGTGAGAAACGTCATGTCTGAAAGCGGCACATGCAACCTTTGCGGAGGGAGGTCTTTTAAGCTTTTCAAGAAGGCAAAGTCACTGTATTCGGAGGATTTCCACGATGTCATTCAATGCGCGAGATGCGGCCTGGTGTGTGTTTCTGACGTTGATCCTGAACGTGTTATTGACGTATACAGGAATGACCCAAATAGCGTGACGTACTTTCTGGGCAGGCAAAGGAGGGATGGTGTCTTATTTAACTCCACCCTGAAAGAGCTGTCAAATTATAGAGAATTCCGGTCGGGCATGAGATTGCTGGATATCGGATGCGGGATCGGAACGTTCCTGAATATGGCAAGATCAGAAGGATGGGATGTGACCGGACTTGAGCCGAACGTGAGTGCTGCTCAGTATGCAGTGAAAACATATGGACTGAATGTGATACAGGGGACACTGAATGAAACTTCTTTCCCGGCGGAATCTTTTGATGTTGTTACAATGATTCAAACTCTGGAGCACGTACCGGACCCCATGGGGGTATTGGCAATTGCTCAAAAGATCTTGAAAAGGAACGGCTTGATTTATATTGAGGTGCCTAATCTTCACAACATCTCTTTTCTGGCCGGTCGCTTCCTGGGTGTAAAGGACAGGGTAAACACTATGGACCCGACAGCGCATCTTTTTTATTTCACTTCCGGGACATTGAAGAAGATGGTGCAATCTTCCCATCTCGTCCCCCTGCTGCTTTATTCGGGATTCAACAAGTCAATGCTTGATATGGTGATGCGCAACTCATTTATTAAGCGCGTTTTATCGCTGCCCTACAGAGTCCTTTGTAAGATAACGAGGATCTCAAGGACCGGGCTGTCAATCCAGATGATAGGCAGAAAAGAATAATGTGCGGGATCTGCGGAAAATTAAACTTCACCGGCGAACCTCCATCGGAGGCGCTGATCAGGAGCATGGCCTTGACCCTTGTCCACCGTGGCCCCGATGATGAGGGCGTTTATGTGAAGGGCAATGTGGGACTGGGGCACAGGAGGCTGAGCATCATCGACCTCACCCCTGCCGGCCATCAGCCCATGTGCAACGAAGACGGCACGGTATGGATCGTCTTTAACGGCGAGATCTATAATTTCCTTGACCTGAAAAAGGACCTCGAAAAGAAAGGCCACCTCTTCCGCTCCCACTCCGACACCGAGGTCATACTCCATCTTTACGAAGAAGAAGGCATCGACTGCGTCAGAAAGCTGAGAGGGATGTTCGCCTTCGGCATATGGGATGAGAGGGACAGGTCTCTTTTTCTTGCAAGGGACCGGGCAGGAAAAAAGCCCCTTTTTTATTATCTCCACAGGGACTGCCTCATATTCGCCTCAGAGATCAAGGCGATCCTCCGGGACCCCACGGTTCAGCGAACACCTGATCTTACGGCCATCCACCACTACCTCACCTACCAGAGCGTGCCCTCTCCTTATTCCGCCTTTGAGGGCATAAGAAAACTTCCCCCGGCCCATTACCTTGTCTGCAGGGACGGAAAGATCGGGATAGAGCAATACTGGAAACTCTCCTACCTGCCCAAGTTCAGCGCGAGCACGCCTGGTGAGATAAAAGGGCTTCATGAAGAGCTTTTGGAAAGATTGAAAGAGGCGGTAAGGATGAGGCTCATCAGCGACGTGCCACTGGGGGCATTCCTGAGCGGGGGCATGGATTCCAGCGTCGTGGTGGCCCTCATGAGCCAGGTGATGGAAAGACCTGTCAAGACCTTCTCCATCGGCTTTCATGAAGAAGCATACGATGAACTGAGCTATGCGAAAATGGTAGCCGAGAAATTCAGGACCGAGCATACCGAATTCAAGGTGAGGCCTGATGCAGTGGAGGTACTGCCGAAACTCGTCTGGCACTACAACGAACCCTTTGCGGACTCTTCCGCCATTCCGAGCTACTATGTCTCGAAGCTTGCAAGGGAGCACGTAACGGTGATATTGAACGGCGACGGGGGGGATGAGAGTTTCGCAGGGTATGAGCGGTATATGGCCAATGAACTGGCGATGAGGTTCGAAAAGATCCCGTCCCTGCTGAGGAAAAAGCTGCTCCCCGCCCTCGCCGCCCTCCTTCCCCCATCGTCAGACCCCAATGGATTTTTCTGGCGGCTCAAGAGGTTCACGCAGACTCTGGCCTTGTCCCCTGAACTCAGAAATGCGCACTGGCTCTGCTATTTCAACAATGAAATGAAAGCAGGGCTTTATACAGAGGCATTCAAGAAGAAAACCGAAGGGACCGACTCCTTTGACATTATCCTCGAAAAATACCGGCAGGCTGAGGCCGACACCTTCACTGACCGCACTCTTTTTGCAGACCTCAGTCTCTATCTTCCTGACACCCTTCTTGTGAAGATGGACATTGCCTCCATGGCTAACGCACTGGAGGCTCGTTCTCCGTTCCTCGACCATGAGCTCATGGAATTTGCCGCAAGGATACCCGCTCATCTCAAAATGCACCGTGGCAGGACAAAGATAATCCTCAAGGACACCTTCAGGGACATTCTTCCCCAGGGGATCATCGAAAGGAAAAAAATGGGCTTTGGCGTTCCCATAGACCACTGGTTCAGAAATGAACTGAAGGAGATGGCATATGATATCCTGCTCGGGGACCGGTGCATCGGAAGAGGATACTTTGACAGGGGATATATCCGGAAGATATTGGACGAACACATGTCAGGGAAATGGAACTGGCACTATCATATCTATAATCTTTTGATGCTCGAATTGTGGCATAGGACGTTCATTGATGCAGCGGGCGATGAGCTATGAGCAGTGAACCACGAGCTATAAGGGTCTGCGTCGTCTCTCCCCTTTATCATCCATCCCTGGGAGGACTCGGCAGACAGGCTCAGCTCCTGACTGAGCGTCTGGCAGAGGAAGGGGTAGAGGTCTTTGTGATCGCCAGGAGGATGAAAGGCATGCCCGAGGCAGTTTTCAGTCAGAAAGTGAAGGTTCACAGGGCCTGGTCCATAAAACCCTATCTCCACACCTACGAAAAGGTCACCCTCCTTAACATCCTCATTTCTCTCACCTTCTCCCTGAGTTGCGCATTCCTGCTTCTGCAAAAGAGGAAAGAGTATGAAGTCGTCCACTTCCACGGCGCCAGCCTTCCCCTTTTCTTCAATCTTCCCATCCTTAAGATCATGGGGAAAAAGGTCATCGCCAAGGTGGCAGCAGCCGGTGTCGGAACTGAGGCGGGTTCCCTTGGGGGCCGCCACCTCGGCTTGGGGAATGTTTTCATCAGGCTTTTGAAGATGGTGGACACCTTTGTCGCAACAACAGCAGAAATTGAGGAAGGGCTGCGGCGGGACGGTCTCGACCCTAAAAAGGTAAGAAGGATTCCCAATTTCATTGATCTCCCGGCCTTTTCCGGGGCTTCGGGGGAAGCAAAGACAGACACAAAGGCAAGAATGGGTTGCGAAAACAGATACATAGTGACCTTCAGCGGGCGGTTTATCCCCCGTAAGGGGGTCAGCTTCCTTTTGGAAGCGTGGAGGAATGTGATAAATGAAGAGCCGGATGCAAGGTTGCTTCTTCTGGGAGACGGGCCCCTCCTGGGGGATATGAAGAAAATGGCTACGGGGCTGGGTATTGAGGATTCCGTGGATTTTCGTGGACATGTGAATTCGGTTATGGACTACTTTCAGATGGCCGACATCTTTGTTTTACCCTCCCTTCAGGAGGGTATGCCCAATGCCCTTCTTGAGGCCATGGCATTCGGGCTTCCTGCTGTAGCTACAAAAATAGGCGGCGTTGTGGATATCATCAGGGACGGTGAAAACGGCATCCTGGTTAGCCCCGGTGATCCGGCAGGAATGTCAGCGGCTATATTCAGGCTTCTTCGGGACCCGGCGCTGGCCCGGCGTATCTCTACCTCAGCCCTTGAAACAATTAAGAGTTCTTATAGCCTCGACCGTGTTGCCCCCCGCTATATTGAGATCTACAGGGCTCTTGCATCCTGATCCGGGGCCAAACTCCCATGCCGACAAGTCGGCACAAAGGAGGATGAAAATTTAGCCACAGAGAGCACAGAGGATGCCGTAACCCGTAACGTGTCACGCGTAACGTGTAATGAAATTATTTTTCTCGGTGCCCTCTGCGACCTCTGTGGTAAGAATGTATTTTAAGGTATTTTCCGGCCAAAAGGTCTGCCACAACATGGGCCATTTCACATTGGGCGTGTGCGAAAAAACCCACTTCAACCGGCGCACCTCGGGAAGTAATGCAAGGGTGTGCGACAAAATATTGGTAGCTCCGCCACTGAGGAGATTGCTTCGTCGCTTCTCTCCTCGCAATGACGGTAACATGGCGCAATGCCTCGCTTTTGTCATTGCGAGCGGAGCGAAGCAATCTCATGCTTTCAGCATTTACGGTAATTACCAATAAATTTGTCGTAGACCCGTGATAGTGGAACGTCTTGACAACTCGTCGGTAAGTGTGTAATATTACCGCTTATGCGGCAATGGGACGAGAAGATTTCAGCAGCTATGGGATGTCCCGTTACACCAGGAATTGGCATATATTTTGCTTTATAAGTAGCAACAAGACAATTTGGTCTTGAATCCTAAAAGAAAGGGGGTGAAATAAAATGAAAAAAGCTTTACTTTTGGTTATAGCGATACTGCTTGTGGCAGGCGCAGCCTATGGCGCAGGGACCATCGTTGGTTCGAAGCATGACGTAAGGGGCGCAATAGCTGATGAGACCACAACCCAGGTATGCGTATTCTGCCACGTGCCTCACAATGCAGCTACCACCTGGGGAGGTCCGCTCTGGAACCATGCTAATACCTTGTCCACTTTCGGACTCTATACGAGCGCAACTCTCCAGGGCGCAACAAGCCAGCCTTCCGGTGTATCAAGGGCATGCCTGAGCTGTCATGACGGAACAGTTGCGATCAACTCGCTCATCAATGCTCCGAAGGACGGCACTGCTGGTACCCTCACGACCATGGCGGCCGGACCTGCAAGGCTCGGTACCGACCTCACCAATGACCATCCTGTGAGCATCACTTACAGACAGGACCTGGACAGCGGTCTGAGGGCAAATGTGGGTGCAACCGTACCCGGAACGGTCTGGACTGCACAGCTCTACGGTACGGCATCTCCGTATACAGTTGAGTGCGCAAGCTGCCATGCGGTTCATGATCCTACGAATGTACCGTTCCTGAGAATCACGAACACAGCCAGCCAGATGTGCACCACCTGTCACTTGAAATAAGTGCCGGCTGTTTTCTTTACGCAAAAGAAAGGAGGGGTTTTCCCCTCCTTTCTTTTAGATGCGGAGGGCTCGCCGCATGGCGCGGAACTTGTGCTGCTCCCTTTATTGCGGGCTCAGGCTCAGGAATTAGGCTCAGGAATTATTGTATTTTCGAACGTTTTATGGTATAAATAGTGGCCGGAAAATGCCGGGCAATGATGAAGGAACAATGATATTGTGATACGGTTTGTGAGAAAACTCCCTTTCCTCACTGTTATTTCTTTTTTTTACCTGTCTGCCGCAGTTTCCCTTATTTCCCTTTGGTCCGACACTGCCGGAGCTGAATCCTACTGGCGCCGTTATGATACCCTGCTGAGGAATTACAACCTTTACGGCTCCATCGGGCTTACGTATCAAAAGCAGTGGTTCGAGAATGATGAGACCTTTTCATACTTTACCCAGTCATACAACCTTGGTCTCCGGGGCTTTGTGGTCGACCCGAGGCTTGTCTATTTCGATGTATCAGGGTATTTCACCAAAACCAACAGCAGCCCGGGGGAGGATTTCTCCCTTCTTGGCCAGAACATGAGGGTCGTCCTGCTGCAGAAACTCCCCCAGAAATGGTTGAGTTCATGGAAATACATTCCGCACCCCATCACCCTGAGGTTCTCCCACTATGCCAACAGCGCCGAGTACACGAACTACGGCATCAGCCTGAGATACGGGAAACCCTATGAATGGACGCTTCACGAACGGGAAGTCAGGCAACAGCAGGAGGCCGGCGCCAACGCAGAGAACGAGGCCAATGCAAATGCCGGCGCAAGCGCCACGGCGGCAGCCCCGAAGCAGAAGGGAACGTTCCTCGGCCTTAACTTTCCCGTCACCTACTTCGACTATGACCATTACAAGAGCACCTCAGAAGGGCAGACCAGCAGCACGAACCTTTACAGCGTCAGGTCTTTCATGCAGGGCAAGGTCTATGATTACCGGCTCTATTTTGAACACCAGAATGTGACCGGAATCTCCCCTCTCAAGAGAACCCTGGTACAGTTTGAGCCGAACTACCGGTTCTTTGATCCTGACACAAAGAGGCTCCTGGACATTTATAATGCCCTGAGATATCAGAATATCGAAGGTCAGAAGACCTATGAAGTGCACAGCAGGGTGAACCTGTATAGACCCTTTGGCTATGATACGCTGATGGGACAGGGCTCCCTGGACTACAGCAGGACCTCTGACAAGTCATCCACCACTGATGTCTTTAATGTCACTTCCACCGTTTCGTATAACAGGGTGGTCTCGCCACGGCTGTCCTACATGCCCTTCGTAGCTGTGGGGTACGGCACGAGCGACACCACGAATTCGCATTTCGAGCGCGTCGGCTCCAATGTCTCGGTTGACCTGTCGCGGGTCTTCAGGAACACGAGCACTGTTTTTGTCGGCGGCAGCCAGGAGGGACTTGAGTACGGCGCCCAGACGTTTTTCATGACCAAGACAAGAATAAGCGCCTCCCTGGGCTATGCTGTTTCCTCCATTGCCCAGGATAACGGCAGGGTGCTCACCCAAAGGGCGGTGCTCAATGCCTCAGGTCCGATCATCGGCAATCTGAGCTTCAACACCTATGCCGATTTTACCCGGCGGGACGACGACTCTGATCCGGAGGACCCTTTTGTTGAGGACGCCCTCAGGGGCGCTGTCAATCTCTACTGGTACTTCTACCGGACATCGGTCACCGTCGGCGGCAGTTACTCCCAGGTGAAGAGAAGGAACACCACAACGGACAAAACAGACGTTACGACCCTTTCGGCGGCCCTCACGAGGGTGATCACGAGAAATACCCTTTTCACCCTCTACAGTTTGTGGATAAGGGATTCCCTGAAGAACAAGTCCCTTGAAATCACCCCCCGGCTCCAGTGGAGCCTGCGGCAGACAGCCATTGACGTTGAGTATAAATACCGCAGGGTGTCGCTTCTTGGGGCGCCGTCCACAACCGACCACCGGCTCACCGTGAACTTCATCAGGTACTTCTCAGCCAATTTCAGGATGTAGCGCGGTGACGGTTTCAGAAATTCATTGAGCGGTGAGCGCGTAGCTTTTGGGAATGAAGACAACTGCACATAATGGAACTATCCGAGGAGTTGACATGTTTATGACGAAAGAAAAGACCGGAAGGGTCCGCCGGCTGCGGACCGATTATCTTCCAGACCTGCTTGTGGCTTTGGCGTTATTCCTCTCTGCTCTCCCTCTTCTTTGGGCTTCGCCTCTCTGGGCAGCAGAACCTCAGCAAACCGGCGTCGTTGCCAGGGTGAATGGCGTTTCCATAACCGAGGCCGAGCTTGAAAGGGCCATCGACACCTTTGTCCCTCCCGGAGCCTATCATGGCGGCGTGGCAGCGCAGAAAAGGGATGAATACCGAAAACAGGCCCTTGACGTCCTCATCGATAACGAACTCCTCTACCAGGAAGCAAGAGCCCGGGGTCTGGCCGTAGAAGACAAAGCCATCGATGCTGCGGTGGCAGAGACAAAAAAGAGATATAAAGACAACGCGGCCTTTAAGAGGGCCCTGAAGGCAACGGGGATCACCCTCGATGAATTCAGGAAGATCCTGAGGCGGAACGAGCTCATACGAACCGTGCTGAGGCTGGAGGTCGAAGAGAAATCGCGGTATTCGGAAAAGGACCTTGAAGACTATTTCAGCGCCAACAGGGACAAATTCGTGAGGCCCGAGGGGTTTCGCCTCAGGCATATCCTCCTCATCATCCCCCCCACCGCCACAGACGCTGAGAAAGCGGAAATAAGGAAAAAAGCGGATGACCTCTTCAAACGGGCAAAGGCAGGGGAGGATTTTGCGGCCCTCGCATCCGCCTATTCCCAGGACGCTTATCGCATCAAGGGCGGCGACCTCGGTTTTGTCCATAAGGGGAGACTCGATCCCGTGGTAGAAGAGACCGCTTTCAAACTCGCAGTGGGTGAAGTGGGAATGGGGGAAAGCATTTACGGCTATCATATTGTGAAGCTTGAAGAGAAGAAACCGGCGGAGCAACTGAACTTCGCCGACGTCAAAGACTCCCTCAAGAAAGAGCTCGAAGCGAAGCGCTACAGAGAGACAAAAGAGGCATTGCTGAAGGCGTTGAGGGAAAAGGCAAAAATAGAGATTTATTGAAAAACAGGTTGAGGTTAAGGTTGAGGTTAAGGAATAGCGATAAAGCCGGCGGAGATGTGACGAAAATAAAGCAATCTCTTTTTTTCTTCTTAACCTTAACCTTAGCCTTAACCTACTCTTGTGCTCCCTCAAAAGCCTATGTTGACAAGTCGGCCATGGGTCAGATCATCTGGCCCGGGCCGCCCGAAGCCCCCCGCATCAAGTTTCTCTGGAGCCTATCCCAGATATCGACCGATCTGGAAGGAAGGAGGGGATTCCTCGACCTCCTGGCAGGCAATGTCCGCGACGATGTCACCGACCCGAAGACCTCGAACGTCCTCATGAGACCCTTTGCCCTCTTTGTTGATGCCAGGGAAAAACTCTATATTGCGGATTCAGGGGCGGGAAGGGTTACGGTGATCGATATGAAAACCTTCGACGTGCTGAACATCCTGGATGCGGGGAAGGATGAGTTGCTCTCTCCCACAGGGGTGGCGGCGGATGGCGCGGGCCGCATCTTTGTTGCGGACTCGGCCTTGAAAAAGGTGTTCATCCTGGATGAAAAGGGCAGGTTCCTCGCTGCCTTTGAAGGCGATTTTCAACGTCCGGCCTGCATAGCCATCGATGCGAAGACCCGGAAGGTGTACGTTTCCGATACCCTTGAACATACGATATTCATTTACTCTTCTGAAGGAAAACGTCTGGGGAGGATCGGTCGCTGGGGGTCTCAGCCGGGAGAGTTTAATTTTCCGACGCACCTCTTTGTTGATGCCGGGGGCCTTATCTATGTGACTGATGCCATGAACTTCAGGGTGCAGATTTTTAGCCCTGAGGGAAAGGTGATCGGCAGTGTCGGAAGCCTCGGTGATTCGCCGGGAAGCCTTGATAAACCAAAGGGCGTGGCAGTGGACGGGGAAGGCCATGTCTATGTAGTAGACGCCATCCGCGACACCGTCAAGATTTTCGACAGGGAGGGAAGACTGCTCCTTTTTTTTGGGGAAAAGGGGAATAACTATGGTGACTTCTGGCTTCCCTCTGGTATATTTATTGATAACAAAAATGTAATCTATGTTGCCGATACCTACAACATGCGGGTACAGGCCTTTCAATTAATAGAAGAAAGTGGAAAATAGACTGAGGTTAAGGTTAAGAACAAGGGGAACAAAAAGATGGAAAGAAACGGAATAAAGAAAGTCATCTTCTCATTTTCTTACGGCTTAATGCCAAGGAAAAGAACGGTCTCAATCTTAACCTATGCCTTAACCTTAACCTTTCTTTTCTGCGTGCTGCACGCTACACGCTGTACGCTGAATGCTGATGCAGCGGAGATCACAAAGACAAAGCATAATCTCTCTGTGAGCGGTCCCGGCTCCATAAGGGCCGCCAGCGAAACACAGGTCTGCATTTTCTGCCACACCCCTCACCGTGCCCTGGACGCTCCCCTATGGAACCGGAGCCTGACCAACGCCACCTACACGGTTCAGTCTGCCAGCGTCTGGCGCACCCTGAAATCAACTCCGCAGAATATCCCTGACGGAGATTCACGGCTCTGCCTGAGCTGCCATGACGGAACCATCGCCATAGGGTCCGTGGTCAACCTGGGTAGCGCGGTGACCACGAAGAGCATGCAGGCCGGCGGGCTGCTGACGGCAGAAGGCAGACTTTCTGAGGCCTCTCAGGCCTTTATAGGAACAGACCTCAGCGGACATCACCCGGTCTCCATCGGAGTGAATGATGCCCTCCTCAGTGACAAGAGCATGCAGTGCGATGACGGCGACACTTCCTGGAGAGTCTGTAACCCTCTGCCGCCCGTGAGGTTGAGACCTACGGAAAACGCATACAAGGTCGGACCCCATACAAAGCTGGGGGTGCAGTGCACATCATGCCACGACGCCCACGATGATCCGATCCCCGGCGCCACAAAATTTCTCCGGGCCGGCACGCCGTCCGATACGAGCCCCCTGTGCACGAAGTGTCACGTGCCTTGTTCCCAGTTATGCCCATGAGCAAGAGGTCCATAGAGGGTAATGAAAGATAAGGGTAAAAAGGTCAAATAGGTGAAAAAGGTAAAAAAGAAAATGGAGGATAGAAAATTGAGAACCGGAAAAATAAAAGGCTCGAAGCTGGAAAAGCCCTTTTTACCCTTTTTGACCTCTTTGACCTTCTTAACCTTCTTAATCTTTGTCTTAACTTTGACTTTTGCCTTTGCTGTTAATGAAACGCACCTGGACAAGGCGAAATTACCCCGGGGGTGCGCTTCCTGCCATAAAGGCCACGGCAAACGCGCAACCGTAATGCTCGAGAGCGCAAAAGATGAACTCTGCTTCAATTGCCACGGCCCGGCAAGAAAAGGAGTTCCAGGGGAGGCAAAAACAGACATCTCCACGGTCATGCTCAAGAAGTCGGTGCATCCCATCACCCAGACGGCACAGTATCACGTGATCGGAGAGACTCTCCCCGAGATGTCTCCTGCTACCCCGAGGCACGTAAGTTGTTACGACTGCCACAATATGCATCTCTCGACAAAAGACAAGGCTTTTAAGGGTGTCCGGGGATATTCAGGAAAGGGGGCAAAGATAAAGAGATCGGAGAATGAGTATGAGGTCTGCTATCTCTGCCATGCGGACAGCGCTAATCTTCCCTCCAAGGCGAGCAATATCGCCCCAAAATTCGACCGGAACAATGCGTCTTTTCATCCTGTTGAAGCCATGGGGAAAAACAGGTCGGTGCCGAGCCTGAGAAGCCCCCTCTCCACCAGCAGCGCCATAACGTGCTCTGATTGTCACGGGAATGACGACAAATTCGGCCCGAAGGGGCCTCATGGATCCAATTATGCAAATCTGCTCAAGGCGAACTACACTGTGGAATCAGGGCCCGAAAGTCCTTTCGCCTATGAGCTGTGCTATGACTGCCACACCCGGAGCAGTATTTTGAATGACGACAGTTTTAAATCACATAAGAGGCACGTGCTTTACGCAAATATCCCGTGCTTCAGCTGCCACGATGCCCACGGGAGCAAGAGCTATGACAACCTCATGAATTTCGACAAGAACAAGGTTCTGCCGAATTCCATGGGCCAGTTGCTCTATACAAAATCCATCCCCGGGAAGCCGCGGTGCTTTCTGAGCTGCCACATAGGGGCCATGAACTATGAACACAAGGTGAATGCCGGCAAATATTGCGTCAATGCCAATTGCCCTCCGGGGTGGTAAGGGTCTTCCCTTCGCACGTGGATGACATTTTCGCCGGCCATAGGGTAAAATAGAACGCAATGGAGAGAAAATCAACAATGATGTCCGCCGCCATTATGGAACACAGCAAGATATCTGTTCGACGCTTTTTTCTTTTCAGTATCCTTTCCCTGTCTTTCTCCCTGGCCGGCGGATTTTCCGCCTTTGCCGAGGAAATAAACTGCCTCATGTGCCATGAGCAGCTTGCGAAAGAAAAGGTGGTGCACCCCGCCCTTTCCATGGGTTGTCCCACATGCCATAGCGGAATCGATGCTGCGGACGTTCCCCATAAGAAAACGAACAACGTGCCGAAGGGCCTTTCATCCGACCAACCCGAACTCTGTTACGGCTGTCATGACAAGACAAAGTTCACGAAAAAGACAGTGCATGCTGCAATCGGCATGGGATGCACAGCCTGCCATAACCCCCATTCCTCGAAGAATGCAAAGCTCCTCAAGGCAGAGCCGCCGGAACTCTGCTATAACTGTCACGACAAGAAACAGTTTGAAGGGAAAGACGTGCATCCACCCGTTGCCGGAGGGATGTGTACTTCCTGTCACAGTCCTCATTCCAGTGATGCCGGGAAACTGCTCCTCTCGGACCCCCCGGGCCTGTGCTTTAACTGCCATGACAAAGGGGAATTCAGCAGAAAGAATGTTCATATGCCCGTGGCAGGGGGCATGTGTCTGAGCTGCCATAAACCCCACGCATCGGACCATACTGCCCTTCTCATGAAAGATCCCTATTCCCTTTGCCTCGAGTGCCACGGGAATGTGAGAAAAACACCCCACGCCGTTGTCGGTTTCTCTTCTGCGGGACATCCCCTCGGGGAGCCGAAGAAAAGGAAAAAGGAAGTGGAGGACCCATTGAGGCCGGGGAAAAAGTTCTATTGCGGAAGCTGTCATAATCCGCACAGTTCGGATTCCGTGAGACTGTTCAGATATAAGGCATCGTCGCCCTTTGACCTCTGTGTTCGTTGCCACAAAATGTGAAAGGAGCACGTTGAGACGGGCAAAGATCGAAGTAAGGAGGAAATTGAATAGATGAGAAGCGCTATCCTTTTTGGTATTGTTACGGTCCTTTTGATAGGCATCACTGCCTGCGCACCAGCCCCGGGAAAGAGAGTATGGGACATCGTCTGGCCCCTCCCCCCGGAGGAACCGAGGATAAAATTCCTCGAGATATATCAGTCAAATGCCGACGTTGAGGGGTCGTCACAATTTGCCAGGGCTCTTTTTGGAGAGGACGTGCCCCTCATCCTGGTAAAACCATACGGTGTGGCCGTTGACAGGGAGAGCAGGATCTGCGTGACGGACATCGGCAGGGTCTTTATCTTCGACAAAAAGAACCGGCGCGTTGATTTCATAGGCGCTGAAGCGGGCACCGGCAAACTCAGGATACCCATCGGGATTGCGACCTCCCGGGACGGAAGGATCTATGTCACTGACACGGCGTCGGACAGGGTATTTATTTACAACAGCAAGGGGAATCTTGTCGGCCTTATAGGTCAGAAAGGAGAATTCGAAGGACCGAGCGGTCTTGCCGTGGATGAAAAAAGAGGGAGACTGTATATTTCGGATGCAAAGAAGCATTTCATTAAAGTATATACGCTTGACGGGAAAGAGGTTCTTTCGACCATAGGGGAAAGAGGCGCCGAATCCGGCAAATTCAATTTTCCGACGAACCTCGCCCTTGACAGCGAAGGGAATCTCTACGTAGTCGATACGGGCAACTTCAGAGTGCAGGTCTTTAATCCTGAGGGAAAACATGTCAGGAACATAGGCTCTGTGGGTGACAGGCCGGGCAATTTTTCACGGCCAAAGGGGATAGCCATTGATTCGGAAGATCACATCTATATCGTTGATGCTGCCTTTCAGAATTTCCAGATCTTTAACAAGGAAGGGCAGCCGCTCCTCTTTGTCGGAGAAGGGGGAAGCCATCCGGGACAGTTTCTGCTCCCCGCAGGCATTGCCATTGACGATGAAGACAGGGTTTACGTCGTTGATCAGTTGAATGCAAGGGTGCAGGTCTTCGAATATATGGGAGAGAAATGGAAGAAACGGCAGGCAGCCGCGCCGAAGCCGGAGCAGAAGAAATAACCAACAGTGGGCCTTATGAGATGCCGCATATTCTTTAGCAGTTTCCTTATCCTGCTTTTCTGTATTGGGGGTGCGGGAGCTGAAGCTCCAAAGGAGATACACAAGGGCTGTGCCACCTGTCATACGGAGCCGGACTTCAAAGCGATAAAGGCGAAGGTGAGTGAAACCTGTCTCACGTGCCATCCTGCGAGCCTGGGGAGGGACCATTCCATAGGGGTCGTCCCAAAAATAATCCCTGAAGACCTTCCCCTGGGAGAAGGGAACAAGGTCACCTGCATCACCTGTCATGACCCGCACGGCAAGGGCGTTGCAGCTAAGCTCTTGAGGAAGGATTTTAACAGCCTCTGCATATCCTGTCACAAGAAGTAGGGGTTCCCGCTCCTTCCTTTTCAGGCATCTCTCGTCAACGCAATTTTCGTCCTGCGCGGGCAAAGAGGGATGAGGGCATACCCGCCTTCTGGAGCAGGTATTTAAAGGATGTGGAAAGAACCCCGAGACCATACGTTATGCTTCTACGGAAATTGATCGAGGAGGCGTCCTCAAAATACCTGGTCGGACAGCTTATCTCTCCAATCTTGAAGCCGAAATAGACTGCCTGCGCAAGCATCTCATTGTCAAAGACGAAATCATCGGAGTTCTCCCCGAGGGGAAGGGTCTCGAGCGCCTTACGGCTGAAGGCGCGATACCCGGTATGATATTCCGAAAGCTTGGCGCCGAAGATCAGGTTTTCGATAAGGGTAAGGAAGCGGTTCGCAACGTATTTATAGAGCGGCATCCCTCCCTTGAGGGCTTCGCCGCCGAGTATTCTCGACCCAAGAACCACGTCATAGTGGCCCGAAACGATCATGGATGCCATTGCAGTAACAAGCCGGGGAGAGTACTGGTAGTCCGGATGGACCATAACGACGATATCCGCGCCACATCCCAGCGCCTCCCGATAACAGGTTTTCTGATTTGCCCCATACCCCCTGTTCTCCCTGTGTACAACGGTCTTTATCCCCAGTTCTCCGGCAATCCTGGTTGTGCGGTCGCTGGAAGCGTCATCAACAAGGATCACTTCATCAACATATTCGTGAGGCAATTCCTCGAAGGTCTGACGAAGCGTCTTCTCCGCATTATATGCAGGCATGACAACCACAAGCTTCTTGCCAAGGATCATGCGCTCTCCTTTGATGCCCTCCCCCCTCAAGGGGGGAGCCTATATTACCCCCCCTCCCCTGGAGGGAGAGGGTGAGGGTGAGGGGGACAATCTATGTCTATGCTATTTCGAGACCCTCAATAACATGTTTTTCTAGTCTAAATGTATCACCGCGTCCTTTTCAAGCTCCCGGAGAAAGTCAGAGGCTGCCTGCAGGTCGGGCTTTGTGCGCAAGGCCTTTCTTGCAAGCCTTGCTGCGTCCGCTCTCTTTCCGCTCTCCCTGTACTTCCGTGCAAGCGCAAGGTATTCACGGGAGACCTTTTCATTAATCCTCTTCATCTCACCATATTCGGCAGCCGCCTTTTCACCATCGCCCCTCTTCTGATATTCATTAAAGAGATTCCAGTGGACAGCCAGGGAGTCGGGCGCCTTTGACCTGGTGTCTTCAAACAGGGTTATATCATTTTTCCAGACCGCATTTCTTGAAAGAGTCAAAATAAAGAAAAGCGACAGGACCGCGACATAGGAGCCGAGGGCCGGCACAGTAGTGCGGGTAAGATGAAAGGTCCTGCGGCCCTTGAAAGCCGAAACAGTCAGAATGAGCAATCCTATTACAGGGAGATAGAGGTACCGCTCCGCCATCATGGCAGCCCGTATGGGGATGACGTTGCTCACCGGCAGTAAAGTGAGAATGAACCACCAGCTTCCCAGTAGGGGCAGCGAAAACGTCTTTCGGGAGAGAGACACCACAGTGGCAACGATCAGTAACGCCATAAGAAAAAGAAAAATTACCGTATATGGATTTACGGGCGTCACCAGAAGAAAGATATCATATCGTGCGGACAGCGGATAAGGGATAAAGACTAGTTTTATGTACTTGAGAACTATTGCTGTCTGCGTGAACATTGTTGTCCAGAAACTGTCTCCATAATACTCTCCACGCCCGAGATCTCCGATAGCAAGAGTTCTTGCATAGAGATAGAGCCCGCTGAGCACGGTCAGCATCAGATAAAAGGAAAGCTTTTTGCGAAGCTCTGCAATTTGCCCTCCCTCCAGAAAAATATCTATCAGAACAACAGTCAACGGGAAGGAAATAGCCATCTCCTTTGAAAGCAGAGATAATGAATAGGCCACGACGACGCCCACGAGGTACAGTCTTCTCCGTGGGCTGTAGCGCGACTTTATGTAGAAGATCACTCCGATAAGATAAAAAAATAAAAAGAGGACATCTGCCCTTCCGGCAATATTCGCAACCGCTTCGGTGTTTACCGGATGGACTGAATAGAGCGTCGACACAAGAAACGATTGCAGAGCGCTCAAGCGAAGATGGCGCAACAAGAGAAACAACAGCAGGCAGTTCATGGAATGCACGAAAACGTTTTGAAGGTGATACCCCGACGGATTCGGACCGAACATCTTATATTCGATGGCAAACATCACCTGCCTCAACGGCCTGTATACCTTCATATCGTAAGAAGCCTGAGTTTTGGAAGTCGTGAAAAAGGAGGGGATATTCTCCATATGGCGAATATAAGGGTTCTCCGACAAGACGTAGCGGTCATCCCACACAAAATCGTTGTGGAAAGTATTTACGTACGCGAGGAAAGGAATCGCAAGAAGCAATGAAAAGATCAGGAACCTCATCTTTGCGGAGAGCATTCCTTCATCTGTTAACTGCATAGAGCTCAATGGTGCCTCCCCTCTTCAGTACAGAGGACTCAAAAACGGAAAGCAATAAACAGAGAGGAAGATAGAGGGGGAGCAGTCCGAAGGTCAGAATGAGATCAGAGGTCTTGAAATCCGAGAATCGTTTTCCCCCTGACGTTCGCCTCCTGAGAAGATCGTAAAAAAGGTTTCTTTCTATCCCCGACATGTTCAAGAGGGTCTGCACCCATCCAAAAGGGTTATACTCCAGATCGAACCTCCTGATGTTCACGATCTCGAAGGAATGCTTCTTCAACAGGCCGGATAACCCTTCTTCGGAAAAATGCGACAGATGATAGGGCACATCAAGATGAAACCATGCCCCTTTCCCTGCAGATGCCTGAAGGCTTGATATATTGGGAACTGCAACCACAAGGAGACCGCCCTTCTTTAATATCCTCCTGCATTCATTCATCATTTCCGCGGGCCTCTCAACATGTTCCAGCACATGGCTGATGGTGACAACGTCGAACTCTTCCGCGCCAAAGCCCCAGTCCGCCGGGCTTCCCGCCCTGACATCGATGCCATACGCCCCGGCAGCAGAGCGGGCCGTTTCCTCGCTGAATTCGACGCCCCTCACCTCCCATCCTCTTGTTCTCATGGTATGGAGGAAGAGCCCCCGCCCACACCCTATATCGAGGAGTCTCCCTCTTCTGACATGCCTCTCTATCCTCCGTGCTCTCATGAGTCTGGAAAGGTTGATAAAGAACTCTATGAAAGGATTGAACCTTCTTCCTCCGTCTGTTGATCGGTAATTTCCCGAAGAATACAGTTGTGCGAGTTGCTCTGATGAAGGCACGGGAAGTGTGGCGCCTATCCTGCATTCTCTGCAGAAAAAGACGTCATAGTATTTACCATTTCTTTTTATCCCGCTCACGAGCTTCTCTTCTATTACGCTGTTGCACACCGCACAGATTTTTTTCATAGCGCTCCCCAGGGCTTCACCGCCTCGCCCCCGCAAGCCTCTCTGCCGCCTCATAATCTTTCATCGCTTCCTCGCGCCTGCCCGCTTTCTCATAGACAAGGGCGCGGCTGCGGTAGTAATCCGCAACAGGCTCGGGACTGAGCTGAATTGCTCGTGTATAATCACTCAGGGCTGCTTCAAAGTGTCCCAGCCTTAAATAGATATTCCCGCGATTGTAATACGGTCTCGGGGAAAAGGGGTTCAGATGAATCGCCTGCGTGTAATCCTGCAGGGCCTCTTCATAGCGCCCAAGTTTTTCATGCACATATCCGCGATTGTTGTACACTTCATGAGAATAGGGGTTGAGATACGCTGCCTGCGTGTAATCCTGCAGGGCCTCTTCATAACGCCCAAGTTCTTCATACACATATCCTCTGTTATAGTAGTTGTCAAACGTAGGACTCAGGCTTGTCCGTATGGCCCCGCTAAAATCCTTCAGGGCCTCATGGTAGTTGCCGGCCTTCGCATAAATCGTTCCCCGGCTGGAATAATAGGAACTCACCTCGCTGTTGAACTGGGTGAGACCCAGGGTAATGGCCTGCGTGTAATCCCTGAGGCTGTCCTCAAATCTCCCCTGCGCCGCATAGGCGTCAGCGCGCCTTGCGTATGCCATCGGCACACCAGGGTCGATTTCAATAACCCGGCTCCAGAGAACAACGCCGTTTTTCCAGACGCCGATCTGCCTTACCGTGGCAAATGAGAGAACACCAATGCAAACGACACAGAAAAGACAAAAGGCAATGGCGCCCCTGCGACGCCACACCAGAGAGGACTTCAACGGTTTCAGAAGAGAAGCTGCTCCAATGCCGGCGAGAAGAAAGGGGCCGAGGCTGGGCAGATAGGTGTATCGGTCTGCCATGGCCTGGCTCCCTACCTGGACGATGCCGAGGACAGGGAGAAGGGTCACCAAGTAATAGCCCCATATCGCCAAATAACCTCTCTGTTTCCTTGAGACTGCAACGCAAGCCGCTGTGATGAGTGTGATGATCGCTACCGGGAGCAGGCACCCGGGGGTCAGCAGGGACAGGGTGCGTGGATAGGGATAGAACGGACTCAACCCTGTGGGGAGAATCATTTTCACCAGATACAGCATGAGAGCCTTGAACGCCATGAGGATTCTTGAAGGTATGGACACGTCGGTCATGGATATAACGGACGCGGTCGAATGCTGTGCTTTGAGTGTCAGGAATGAGGACAGGAGACTCAGGGCCGCATAGGGAATCTTTTCGATAAAAACCGGTTTCATTTTCCCGCGTCCAAATCTCCTGAGGGGATACCAATCCATGATCAGGAGAACCACCGGCAGGGTCACTGCCATAGGCTTGCTCAGGAGCGCAAGGAGGAAGAATCCCAGGCTCGTGAGATAGCGCCGATCCGAATACATCCACAGAGCAGCGCCCTGGCCTGCCCTTGTCTCCTCCAGGGTCGCATAACGGAGATAGGCCACAATGCTGAGCATAAAAAAGAAGGCGCACAGTACGTCCTTTCTTTCGGAAATCCAGGCAACCGATTCCACGTGAAGGGGATGGATGCCGAAAAGTAATCCTGCTGCCGTTGCCGCAGCGAGTATGCCGGCGCTTGACAGGGAAGTCTCTCCCTTATCGTAGCTCGTGGCAGCGCTCACGGCTGCGCCAAGGAGCTGCGCCACGAGGATGACCAGAATTCCGGCATTCAGTCCATGAAAGAGAATGCTCGTGAGGTGATGTCCCGCGGGATCCAATCCCCAGAGCGCATAATCAACAGCGTGAGAAACCCATGTCAAGGGATGCCAGTTCGAGACATGAAAGTCGAGAAAGGCCCACGTAAGGAAAGAGACATCCAGGGAGCGTATCCGGGGATTTTCGTAAACATAGAGCATATCATCCCAATTCACGAAGCCATTACGAAGGGCGGGGATATAGACCGCAATGGTGAAAACAGCCACAAGGGCTGCGCAGAAGAATGCTGCACGGGGGGAATGCAGAACATGGAGGATCCTCTGCATCATGACCCTCGTTCTGCTTTCATCCGCAGTTCGTAGTGAAGCAAATCGTTCAGGGCATCGTCGTCTCTTCCCATGCTCTTGTACACAATACTACGGTTACGGTAATAGTCAGGGTGGGGACTTATCTGAATGGCCTGCGTATAATCCCTCACCGCATCCTCGTACCTTCCTGTTTTCGCATAGATGTTCCCACGATTGTAATACAGATCGGAAGAGTCCGGTTTCAGCAAAATGGCGCGGCTATAATCACCAAGGGCTTCTTCCAGATGTCCCAGCCGCGCCTGAAGGGAGGCGCGGTTGATGTATGAATCCGGGGTATCTGGCTTGAGCTCGATGGCCCGGGAATAATCAGCCAGGGCTTCTTCAAATCGGCCCACCTTCTCAAAGGCATACCCACGGTTGTGGTACTTTGTAGCATTGGGGTTCAAATAAAAGGCGCGGCTGAAGTCACTGAGCGCTTCTTCGAAGCGGCCGGCATTCTTGAATGCAATCCCCCGGTTTTCATAAGGGATATCGATATTGATATACGCCTTCCCGCCTTCCCTCGATAAGGTCCCGATCGCCTTTGTCCAAAGCGCTATCCCATTCTTCCAGGTCCGAACCTGTTGTATCGTCAAACCCGAATAAAGAGCAACAAGAAGCGCGAAAGCAGCGAAAAAGGACACCTTCACAAGCGCATTCCGCCGCATCAAGGCGCCCATTTTCTCGTACAGCAATGCAGCTCCGCATCCTGCAAGGAGAAAGGGCCCGAGGCTGGGCAGATACGTGTATCGGTCTGCCATGGCCTGTCCGCCCACCTTGATAATTCCGAGAACGGGCAACAGGGTTATCACATAATAGGCCCACACAGCAAGCCAGATTTTTTGCCGCCTCGACTGCATAAGACAGACTGACGTCACCAGAAGCACAAACAAGACCGGGAGTAAATATTCAAAAGAAAAGAGAGAGACCTTCTGGGGATACGGATAATAGGGGATAAGATCCACTGGCCAGACCATCTTCACGAGATAGGCGGTGAGGGCATGAAAGGCGATCACGCTCCGCGTCGCCGCGGGTATGTCGGTCAATTCAACCACAGCGCCTCCGTAAAGCTGCGCCAAAACCGTCACGATGCCCGAAAGGGCGCTCAATATGAGAAAAGGGAGTTTCTCTGCAAAGAGAGAACGCATGGCGCCTCTTCCCCAAAATCTGCCAAGGGGATACCAGTCCAGGATCAATAGTACCAAAGGAAGCGAGATGGCCATGGGTTTACTCAACAGAGCGAGGAGAAAAAAGGCGAAAGCAAAGCGATAGTATTTGTGAGTGAACGGCATGGGGTTCATCTCCCTTCCTGTGCCGGAGGCGTATCGGAGGTACGAGAGCAAGCTCAAAAGGAAGAAGAGGGCGCACAGCACATCCTTTCTCTCGGAAACCCACGCAACCGATTCCACGTGAAGGGGATGGATGCCGAACAGCATGGCTGTTACAAAGGCGGCGGTGATGGCCACGCCCTCTTTGTCGGCTCCCCGTGCCCGAAAGAATTCCACAACGAGCATGCCGACGAGGAACGTATTCGCCCCGTGAAGCAGGATGCTTGAGAGATGATGCCCTGCGGGATTTAATCCCCAGACCGCATAGTCAAGGCCGTGGGAAATCCACGTCAGGGGATGCCAGTTCCAGGCATGGAAATCAAGAAAAGCCCATTTGAAGAAAGGAAGACCGAGGGAACGTATATGGGGATTCTCATATACGTACGCCGGGTCATCCCAGTTCACAAAGCCGTTTTGGAGCGCCGGGAGATAGATGAGAAGTGTTGCCGCAGCAGCGCCCGCGACCCATGCATACGGTCTCTTTGTTCTCAAAAGTGATCCGTTCCTTTCCGCAGACATTTTTTATACCCTGCTGCTCCAGGATTGCGCGTCCCTATCTCAATTGAGCAAGGTAAGGGTCTATCCTGATCTGCAGCTCCTGGTTTTCTCCGGCAAGTCGCTTTGCAGTGGAAAAATATTTCTTCGCCTGCTCACTGTTTCCGATAATGAAATAGACTCTTCCCAGGTTAAATGCTGCGAAGAAGAAGCCCGGGTCTCGCTCGAGCGCCTGCTCGTAGTACTTTATGGCCAGATCATGCTTTTTCATCGCCATAGAGCAGATTCCGATATTGTTCAGTGCATCCCTGTTCTGAGGGTTGAGGGCAAGGGATCGATCGAGGCCATCCACTGCCTCCTTCCACCTGCCGCGCTTCATATAGGTGAGGCCCAGGTTATACCACGCCTCCCAGCTCGATGGATAGAGCTGAAGAGCCCCTGTATATGCCCTCTCCGCCTCATCGAACATCCCCAGGCTCTGAAGAAAAAACGCCAGTTCCCATTGGGCGCGGAAGCTTGCGGGTTCCCTCTCTGCCTGAAGACGGAGTTCCTCCACCTTTGGAGAAAAATGGTTCCTGATGCGGACAATCCCTTCCTTCGCCTTTCTTTCATACCGCCCCATGAAATCAACGCTGTTCGTATCGATCACTTTCAGATAGTGTTCAAGGGCCTGCGTATTCCTTCCCAGTTTCTCGTACGCCTCAGCAAGGTCCAGATGAGGTTCTTTCCATGCGTCTCCTCCTTCTGCCAGCGCCTTGCTGTAGAAAGCAATTGCCTTTTCGTACCTTCCTGAGCGGAACAAATATTTGCCCATGTGCTGGCTGTAGCGAAAATCACCGGATGAGTCACGGAGCTGCTTGAACTGGACCAGTGCCTCTTCATGTCGCCCCCGATCCCAAAGCGCCTCTGCAAGGCCCTTCCTGCTTTCAGGATCAACAGAGACGGCTGATTCCCACAGGGATATATCAGTGCGCCAGTCCCTGTTTCTTGCGAAATCTATGCCGCTCCAGACCATCAGAACTGCCACCGCAGCGTACAGGAAACCCTTGCCTCTTTTCTGAGACTCCCGGAGCACAAGGGCACAAACGAGACCGAAGCCCGCCACGGCAAAGTATGCATACCGTTCGGCAACGACCGGGGTTGTCGGAAAGATATTCAGGACCGGTCCAAGAGAAAGAAAATACCACGCAATGCCGAGAACAGCGAGAGGATATCGTTTCCTCCGGATCCAGAGCAGAAGGAAAACTCCGACAACAGCCGTGCCGGCCAAAACAGACCTGATTATGTAGTTGCCTGACAGTAAGGAGAAATGATAATCAAAGCTCAAGGGATAAGGCAGAAGGAGCTTCCCGAGGTAAAAAAAGGGGATATGGAGCGCTTTCGCAGCCACCAATCCGGCGCTGCCGCTCCCAAAGCGGAGATAATTCTCGTTCAGAACCGCTGCAGTGGAAGCGTTTGCCAGATGCATCCAGGCCCCGCCGATGTCCAGAACAAGAAACATGAGGAAAATGACGACCTTTTTCCGCACCGGAATCACGCTATCGGGAACAAAGAAGAACACCATCCCCATAAAGAACGGATAGAATACGGCGCTCGCCTTTGAAAAGAGCGCTGCTATGAAAAGCAGGACTGAAAGAAAAATGGGAATGTTTGCCCGGCGGCGAACTCCTGCCATCAGAACATTGAAAGACAGGAACAGAAAAAGGCCGGCAAGAATATTATTGCGGGCTGACACAAAGCTCACGGCTTCAACATGGAGCGGATGGAGGGCGAAGACCAACGTGGTCCAGAAGGCGATAAAGTCCTTCTCAGCGCCGACAGTCAACAGAGCGAGATTCCGTATCATGTAATAAAAGGCTGCCAGTGCCGCAAGATAGAGGATCAGATTGGTAAGGTGGTATCCGAAGGGTCTCGATCCCCAGAGCCGGCCATCGAGAATAAGGGTGAGATCCCGGACAGGGAGGTACTCAACAGAATTCGCCTTCACCAGAAAAACGGACGAAAGGTCAAGGTTCTGGGAAAGCCAGAGCGGCACGAGGGCCCAGTCATCTGCAACAAAGTCATTGGCCAGGGAGTTTATATATACTACCCCTGTAACAACGAGTATAAGAATAAGGCCCTTCAGGGCCGCCGGTTTTGGATTGATATGCCCTAGCATACCTCGTCAAATGGGACCGCAGGACGTATTTCCTGATGCTTCTGTCTTTGTTGATGGATTGCCCTCGCGGCGAGTCCCGGACCGGATAACATGAGCTTTTGCACCTTGTTTTATCTTACAAAATAACAGCGGGAAAAGGAAATGTTTCCTCTCAGTGAGCAAATGAGTTAGTTTCGGAAAGCAGCGGAGACGAAAGGATCCCTATTTCATTTAATGTGACAGGTGAGACACAAGGAACTCGCCGCGTTCGATTTTCTCAGGAAGGGGCTGACCGCCGGATCATGCACATTGTGGCACGATGCACATTCCACCCTGCCGTTATACAACTTCACGTCGTTCTGGGAAGGCCCTCCCCAACCACGCTGCGAGTCAGGAGGAGTCACGAAGAACGGGTCCTGAGCAGCAGTGGGATAAGGCATAGAAAGGGGATGGTCGTTGGACATATCGGTCCCCGGCGTTTTTATCTTGGAAGGCCGACCCAAGGTAATTTCGCTATGACAATTCGTGCAATCCGGCGATGAGGAAGTATCCGGCGGTCGATGGGTAATAGGATCATTGTACAGACTATGCTTGTCATTGCTCGCCAATACGCCATCGTGGCAGCTAAGACAGGCCAGGGAAACACCGGTGGGCGGATTACTGGGAGAAGTGTTCATAGTAGCGCTTGAATACACTACGAACGTAACCGGACCTATTATCCTGTTCCAGAGAGGGGCGCCGGCGAACGCCGGATCCGGATTAGCATTGTGAGGCACATGGCAGAATTGGCAGGGTTCTGACGGAAATCCCCCATTGAGACTCAGGTCATGCACTGAGCCGATGACACTGGCTCCATAGGCAAAATAGGTCACTGAAAGAAGCATTGCAAGCGTTATGAGAGGAAGGATTTTAATTTTTTTCATTATTTTCTCCCGGTCACAAATGTCGCTATCTTACCCGACTGTACCAAACTTGTCAACCTCTCCGCTTACACTTGCATATACATCCAGATTTGTGGAAGCAAAAAAAGTGCCAAACCGATGCTCGGCTACAATTTCAGGAAAGCAATGAATTTCTTTTATAAGAGGAACTTGCAAAACTCCTTAAACCACAGAG
>JAMCQB010000030.1 GCA_023382175.1 Nitrospirota bacterium
ATGCAGTAAACACAAACCATAGCCTAATGTGAATTTCGCTGTTCCATCTTTACCCGCAAACTTTGCAATGACCTCTGCCTCTGTAACCTTTACCTCACCCACAGTATATGGTTCACCGGTATGGGGATGCTTAATCCTCACAGGCAGGAAACCAACCCTCAATTCTCCAATAGTGGGATGGATGTCTCCATAACCGCGCATGTTGGAATAGGCCAAAAGCAATAGTCCCCCTGTCTCTGCCCTCGCCATTGTCTGCATGGAAGCGCTTCTTGGTGCCGGGAATGTAAGGGATTGTCTTGTAATGTCAAAGATTTCATTGTTTCCGTTTCTCTGATTCACTGATTTATCGTTTCCCGTCCCTTCCACTAAAAGCTTTTCTTTTCTCAAGATTTCTACAATCTTCGGGAATGAATCCGGAAAAGGATGCAGGGTGCGAGATGCGGGAAGCATGTCTTTAAACAGTTCTTTTAAAAAGGCTTCTCTTTTATTAGCAGACTCATCTAAAAGCTCAAAATCCAGAAGCCTCAAAGTGTAATCAGATGTCGGCCCAAGTATCTGACCTCCCGGTATGTCCTTAAAAGCGGCAGAGATACGTCTTATGACCCTCATCCCTTTCGTTGACTGAGGCAGGGAATAACCAATGCGGGGCTTTGTTGTCCTGTATGCCCTGAGCATAAAGGAAGCCTCAAAGCTATCTCCTGCAGACTGTTTGATCGCAAGTGCAGCAAGCTCAGGCGCATAAAGGGAGCCTTCTCCCATGACCCTTTCCACAAGGAGGTACAACTGCCCCTCTATCTGCTCGACTTTGAGCGGCGCTGAAGCTCCTTTTATCCTCTCGTAAGTGAGAAGCTTGGCTGCATTTTCTATTGCCTCTGTTCCGCCTTTTACCGCTACATAACCCATCTTATATCACCTCTATTTTCGTTGACCGTGGAATACACATAATCCTGTTTTCAGCGTCTATAAAAATTGAATCAACGCCAAGTGGATATTCAGAATTTATTTCCTTTAAATAATGAAACTCATCTTTTTTAATGCCGCCGATGAACGGCGTTATTTCACCATTGATACCCGGGCCTTTAAGAGTAATCCTCAAATTCCCCCTCATTCCCCCCTTTACGAAAGGGGGGATAGGGGGGATTAGTGAAAGGGAATTAATAGAATAAATAACTGTCGCGCCTGTATCGGGATATTCAAGGCTTCCCCTCTTTGCATGAAGGATTGCCCCATCGCTGCCACCCGAGGGGATTATGATAAAATCAGCATCTTCTATGTTTGCCGTCCTGCTGCTGGTTGCCCTTATTATCCTGTGTTCCCATTCCTCTCTCTGATGCCCAAAAACATTAAAAGCAACCTCATGGTCGAGGAGGGTTTGAATAACCAAAATTAATCCGCTTTCCAGCTCCTGACTCAATGAATAAACCCTCCCCGGATGACTCACTGCCTGTAAGAGTGTCGTGAATGTTTTTTGTGTTATTAGATTTTCTTCTTTTGCTGTCACTTGAAATTCTCCTGACTATTTTTAACCTTTTGACATGCTCTCAAAGGAGACCTTTGTCTTTGCTACGAGTGCAGACTCTTTTTCTCTTATTGAATTAATTTTCTCCATTTGTTCTGATACAAACCCTCTTATTCGTTTTTTCAAATCCTCATTGTCTCCCTGCATAACCGCATCAACCGATGCTGCAAGCAATGCCCTTTCAGGTTCATCGCCCATCACCATCGCGTATCCTGTTTTTCCTCTGCATTCCACCTCCGCCTCGGTTACAAGGATTTCACCGAGGTAAAAATCCGTATCAAAGGAGTCTTGAACGGTCATCATCAAAAGTCCTGTTTGGGGTGGCTTGATTATGGATATGTTTTGCTCTGAAAGCATGCCTAAAAGACTTTTTACTGCCGATTCATCCGTTGCCTGTATTATCGAATTAATATCTATTCCTTCATTCTGAATTAATAATTTTGCATTTTGCATTTTCACACCACTTTTTTCCTTAAATACGCCGAAATCCTGTCAACTGCCGTTATGGTTATAAGTATTATGATGATTAATGTGGCAGTCCTCTGATGTTCAAATATCCTCATGCTCATGATCAACTCAAAGCCTATGCCTCCAGCGCCGACTACACCCAGGACTGTTGATGCCCTTATGTTCCTGTCAAGGATGTATAGGTTATAGCTGTTAAAAAGGGGCAGCGCCTGGGGGAAAACCGCATGTATTATTTTTTGTAAAAACCTTGCCCCTGTCGCCTCCACAGCCTCGACAGGCTTTGGATCGATGTTTTCTATGGCCTCGGCATAAAACTTGCCCAGGAATCCTGCTGTATGAAGGGCAAGGGCCAAAACACCGGCAAATGGGCCAAGCCCTACGGCAGCCACGAATACAAGAGCAAATACCAGATCCGGTATGCCTCTTAAAAAATTGGCGATCTCCCTTGCTGCATTGGAGATTACAGGGCTATGGGTTACATTCCTTGCCGCAAGCATTCCCAGGGGGATAGATATAACAATGGCAAAGAATGTCCCGCAGATACCAATTGCTATGGTCTCAAGCATTAACCAGATATACCTTGGTATATCCGATCTCTCGGGTGGAAACATGTTTGATAAAAACTCCCATATCCTCGGTAATCCATAAACTATCTCTTTGAGGTCTACAGGTATGAAATAGATGGATATAAAGGCCATTGCAGCCACAATAGCCATCAATACATAGTCTCTGAATTTATTGGCACTGAAAAGTGTTCCTTCAATTATGCCTTTCCTCAAATACGCTGATACCCTGTCTATGGCAATTATTATGATGAGCATGACTATAAGGATTGCTGATACCTTCTGGTAATTGAACGACCTCATCTGTGTAAAGAGTTCAATCCCAAGGCCGCCTGCGCCTACAAGACCCAGGGCCATGGCTGCCCTTATGTTATGGTCTAAGGCATAGAGGTTGTATCCCATGAATAACGGAAAAACCTGGGGGACCACCGCATGCCTTATGACGCTCAATTTATGGCTGCCTGCTGCTTCTATTGCCTCGACAGGTTTAGGGTCGATGGTTTCTACAGCCTCTGCATAGAATTTGCCGAGCAGCCCCACAGTTGCAAGCATTAAGGCTATTACTCCGGCAACAGGACCGATACCGATAGCTGTGACAAAGATGAGCGCATAGATGATGTCAGGGACAGCCCTTAATAGATTCACCAGTTCCTTGGAAGTGTTATAAATGACTGCATTCGGTGATGTGTTTTTCGCCGAAAAAATACCCAGTGGAACTGAAACAAGTATTCCAAGGAGCGTTCCCCAGAAACCTACTGAGATTGTTTCGGCGGTGAGTGTGATAATGCGTTTCCATCTCGCAAAATCAGGGGGAAACATCTCCTTTATAAGTGAGAGGGCATGGGGCATGCCATCGATGAACGTTCTTATATCGATTTGGGATGCTTTAAAGGATAGGGCCAGGATAATGATGAGAAGAAACCACAGCAGAAACCTCCTGACCTTTGTCCCTTGACCCATGACCCTCTTATAGTGTGACAAACTTACGCTGCTGCGCATTCATACTCCCCCGCAAATTCATATATAGAACTGATATGCTCTCTCGTAAGGCAGTCTGTTCTCCCGTCAAAGCAAATCTCCCCATCCTTGAGGGCGACAACCCTGTGAAAGTGATCTCTTACGGATTCGAGGTGATGGAGCACGGTTATTATGGTTATCCCCCTTTCCCTGTTTATCTTTGTCAGAAGCTCCATTATTTTTTGGCTCGTCCTCGGGTCGAGATTGGCTATGGGCTCATCGGCAAGGAGTATTTCAGGCTCCTGCATAAGCGCCCTCGCAATGGCGACCCTCTGTTTCTGTCCACCGCTCAAGCGGTCGACCCTCTCAAATGCCTTGTCTTCAATGCCGACAAAGTTTAACAACTCCATTGCCCTTTCCCTTACCTCTGTACTGAAAAGCCCTATTGTTGATGATATCAGTTCAAATCCCCTGTCCATCCTGCCGAGGGCGCCTGATACAACATTATCTATGGCAGATGTCCTGTCTACGAGATTGAATAGCTGATAAATCATTCCTATCCTTTTCCTCATCTGCCTCAACTCATCCTTCTTCCTGTAATCTATTTCTTTTCCTCGCACGACAACCCTTCCGTTATCCGGGAGCACAAAGCCGTTTATGACCCTTATGAGCGTGGTCTTCCCTGAACCGCTCGGTCCGATGAGCGCGACAGCCTCGCCTTTTTTTACCTTCAAATCCACATTTTTTAAGACCTCTGCACCATTGAAACGCTTATGAATGGACTCCATTTTCAGCATCTTTGCCTCCTTTTGCAGGGGCACGGCAATGCCGTGCCCCTGTCATTTCATTTAAGACTGTCTATCGCCTTTTTGACCTCTTTAATAAGGGTGTAATCTTTATCGCTCACTATCTTGTAGCCTGTTATCTTTCCATAACCTGTAACCACATCCTTCGGCACTCTGGAGATAGACCTCTTTAATTTCTCTTTGATACTTTCAGGCAGGTCGCTCCTGAGAGCCAGGGGAGAGCCGGGAAGCGGGTCTGATTTCCATATAACCGCATTGGTATCTGGAGAAATCTTTCCGCTCTCTGCCATCTTCGGATAGGTCACATCATTGTCCGCTACCATGTCGATTATTTTGTTCTTCACTACCAGTTCCGCCGCATCATGGGTGCCGACATAACCGACCTTTTTGAATACCTTATCAGGATCAATCCCTGCCTTCATCATGTAATATCTTGGAACAGCGTAACCGGATGTGGAGGCTGTCTCTGTAAAGGCAAAAGTGAATGACTTTTTATGGTTATTAAGTTTCCCCGCAAGGATATTCATCCCTGCTTCACCTTCAAGCGGATTCGCTATTCCGAGTTTCTGAGCAGCTTCAGGCGTTGCAACCAGATAGGAGCGGTAGGTTGTGCTGCCCTTTGCATCCATTCCTACGGCAAATGCCTCAGCGCCTGCTCTGTCATGGGCAAGCACGTAGGAAAACGGCCCGAACCATGCAAAATCAACCTTCTTTGCCCTCATTGCCTCAACAACGCCTGTGTAGTCAGTGGCGGTGAATATCGTTATACACATTCCCATATCCTTTTCCATCCAGTTCTTCATCGGTGTATACTGCTCCATCATTGCCCTCGGGTCTTCGGCAGGGATAAGGCCCATTATCAGACAATCCTCCCTTGCCTCTGCTCTGCCGAAAACAGCCATTAGTGTCAGAATCCCAAATATTGCTATCAAAAATTTCTTCATTTCATTCCTCCTGAGTGAGTGAAAATTCATTTTGTGTTACCATTAAAACGATAGAAAGTCTCTTTCTATCAGGCGGTTGCCGCTATGTCCTTGTCCGGCTGGCGGCAGCCCCTCTGTTCACCATTACTCCATCACTCCATTGCTCCATCAACGTTTTTCACCTCCCTTCTCCATTGAAATCCACCGAAACGCTGCACATATCTCCTCTGAATTTAGTGATGCAGTATTCAACCATACCTCCCTTCTGGTCTTTTGAAATGCTTTTTACGGCGAGCATTGGCACCTTCGGGGAGATGTTAAGCATGTCCATATCAGAACTTTCAGGCATTGACACCTCAAAGGTGGAGGATGCCCTTGTTGCATCCACTCCGTAATGTTTTTTTAACAGGCCATAAAGGGAGAAAGAGCCATCTATAAAATTTCTTAGACCTGGAAAATTTTTTGAACTTAAAAAGGATGTTGTATGACAGAATGGAACTTTATTGACGAATCTCAATATTTCCAGAACGATAACCCTATCTGAAGCGGAAATGTTCAATTTTTTTGAAAGTTCCCTGCCGGCAGATATTTCATAGTAATCAATCAGCCTTGCATCAGGATTTAGACCGACATCAAGGATGGATGTTGTAAACTGCGTCTTTTTTGATACCTTATAGGGGATTTTATAATCTGCAACAAATGTTCCTTTCCCCTTTATCTTGTAAACAAGCCCTTCATCTTCAAGCCTTTCAATGGCTTGTCTGACAGTATGCCTGTTAAGCCTGTATCTCTTAGACAACTCTATCTCTGTTGCTAATTGACTGCCGGGCTTAAATATTCCTTTTTCTATCTGTTCTATCAATATTTTGGAAAGCTGTTGATAACACGCCACGCCGTTTTCTTTATTTATCATCTTGCCTCCAACTTGTCTATACATCTATACAAAGATTACAGAAAAAATATTTCATGCGTATTAAGGGTTTGTTACATTTCCGTTAAATCAGAAGATTGTAAATGCGGCAGATGTTTAAAAGAGAATGGATGTATGTTTTAGGAGAAATCCCTGCTTTTTATCAGGTATGAGTAGTATGCTGCTGCATTGGTGGGACTGCGTCTCAAGGTGTCAAAATCGATCCTGTAGAGTCCGAATCTTGCATCAAGGCCCTGGAGCCATTCATAGTTGTCAATTAAGGACCAGTAGAAATATCCCCTCACATCAATACCGTCTTTAATGCATCTCTCAAGCACATCTATGTGTCTTTTCATGAACTTTATCTTCTTTTCATTGTCATGGGTTGCGATGCCGTTTTCCGTTATTATCAGCGGGACATTGAGCTTTGATGCATACCGTAATACCTTTTCGAGGCCGTGGGGATGTATCTCCCATCCCATATCCGTGAGACCATATCCGTCAATGTCTCTGTGCCTCAATTCAGCGCCCATCTTTTTAAATGGATTGAATCTCATGTGGACCCTTGTGTAGTAATTAACACCGAAGAAATCGAGCTTGTCTTTTATTGGGACAGCAATGTTTATCTCCTTTGTAAAGGGAAACTTTATGTTCAGATTGCCTGTCATAAAGACATCGAGAAGTGAATGGTTATAAAAATATTTTGCGATCTTTGAAAGCAACCTGTCCAAAGGGTTCCATCTCCTCCACGGTGCAAGGGCAGCCATATTATGTGCCACGCTCACCATTGCATCAGGTATTTTTGAGTGGATAATATCGTATGCCATGCCGTGACAGGCGAGGATATTTTTTAGCGCCTTTATTGCCAGACCAGCGTCCCTTATCCCAGGCGGCATACAGCCTTCAAGATAGCCGCCGAGTAAAAGCACATAGGGCTCATTGAACGTGATCCAGTATTTCACTCCTTTTATTGCGGAGACCAGCCTTTCTGTATAACTCAGGAATTTCCCCATGGATGCATCTTCATGCCACGGATACTTTTTGACGAACCAGAGGGGATGTGTGAAGTGATGGATTGTGACCATAGGCTCTATATTGTTTTCAAGGAGGATGTTTATTATCTCCTGATAATGGGCTATTGACAAGTCGTCCCATGAATTTTCCTTCGGCTGTATCCTGCTCCACTCAAGGGAGAAACGGTAGGCGTTTACGCCGAGCTCTTTTAATAAATTCAGGTCTTCTTTATAAAGGGTGTAATGGTTCGTGACATCGGGATTTTCATTCAGTATTTCATCCCACGATGTCCAGTCGGCATAGGGAGACCCCTCAAGCTGAAAAGCCGATGTCGCAACCCCCCAGAGAAATTTGCCAGATAAAGCCTCTGATGAAAAAGGGCAATATACAGGGTCAGTCCCTTCGGTAATATCATGCATCAGATGTTTTTCCGTCAAAATAATAGCCGATCCCCCTTCTTGTCTTTATGTACACCGGATTTGACGGGTTATCCTCAATTTGCGTCCTTATTCTGCTTATATGGACATCCACGGTCCTTGGCTCCACAAAGGCCTCATCCTTCCAAACAGCATTCAGGAGGTGCTCACGGCTATAGACCTTTCCCTTCCTTTCCACAAGATATAAAAGAAGCTTGAATTCTGTTGCACTAAGGTTCAGGGGAATGTTTTTTCTTGAAACTGTATAGGTCTCCGTACTGATCACAAGGTCTCCAAAAGCAATGGTATTTTCTTTTGAAGAGACTTTGGAGGCTCTTCTTAAAACTGCTTTTATGCGTGCTATAAGTTCCCTCGGGCTGAAGGGCTTTGTTATATAATCATCAGCGCCTATTTCAAGACCAAGTATCCTGTCTACTTCTTCCCCTTTTGCCGTGAGCATGATTACCGACAGGTCTTTTGTTTTTGGGTCGTTTCTGAGAATACGGCAGAGTTCCACGCCCTGGAGTCCCGGAAGCATGAGATCAAGGATGATAAGGTCGAAAACTCCCTCTCTGATTTTTTTTAGGGCTTCTTCACCATCTAATGCAGAGGAAACTTTAAACCCTTCTTTTTCAAGATTATAAGAGAGCAGTTCTATAATGTCGCTTT
This sequence comes from Nitrospirota bacterium, assembly GCA_023382175.1. Classification (GTDB taxonomy): domain Bacteria; phylum Nitrospirota; class Thermodesulfovibrionia; order Thermodesulfovibrionales; family UBA9159; genus JAMCQB01. The sequence goes on from JAMCQB010000030.1 coordinate 8,246, forward strand.
CATCATCTATAACAAGGATTCTCTGCTTATTTTGTTTTATCTCGTGCAAAGGTCGTGTGTCAATTTGCATCTTGGGGATAGTATAAGGAGCAAATATTACTGCAGTATTACGGGCATGTTACATTTCTGTTACAGGATAATTTTGACTCTTGTGCCCTTGCCGGGAGCGCTCTCTATCTGCATAGTCCAGCCGTGGGCCTTTACAAGGTGCTTGACGATGGCAAGGCCGAGTCCTGTGCCTCCCATCTTCCTTGAACGGGCCGGATCAACCCTGTAGAACCTCTCTCCCAGCCTCGGCAGGTACTTGGCAGGAACTCCTATTCCGGTGTCTTCGACAAATAAGAAGGTCTCTTCATCTTCCTGATCAATGCCGAAAGTTACACCACCGGCTTCGGTAAACTTCATCGCGTTGTCTACAAGGTTGGTTAATATCTGGATGAGACGGTTCCTGTCCGCGTCGATTTCCAGGAGTCCGGGTCTGTTCGAAACCGCCAAAGAAAGGCTCTTTGCGGCAGCCTTATCGTAAAAGAGAGCAAGGACGGTGTTAAAAACATCATCGATGTCGATCATGGTTTTTTCTACCTTGATTACGCCCAGCTCTATCTTCGAGATCGTCATGAGGTCGTCGACGAGGCTGTTTATGCGCTCGCTGTTAGCCTTTATGGTCCGGATGAATCCGGCTGCGTTTTCCTTATCCTCGAGGGCGCCTTCAAGGAGTGTATCGGCAAACCCTTTAATGGCTGTAATCGGGGTCTTTATTTCATGTGAGACGTTGGCGACAAAGTCCTTTCTGACCTGCTCAAGCTTTTCAATCTGTGTGATGTCGTGGAAAACAGCCAGGAAGCCGGATAGCTCGTTCTCTTTATAGAAGAGCGGCGACACCCTTACGCTCAGATATTTTTCCACAGGCGTCTCTATGCTGAATTCTGTCATGCCCGGCGAATGACTCCTTCGCGCTTCTTCCATCAAATCAGAGAACTCATGGTTTCTTACAACCTCGACAAACCGCATGCCTGTCATGGGAATATCCCCGAAGAATTCCTTTGCGGAAGAACTGGAAAGCGTTATTACTCCTTTGGCGTCGATGATCAAGAGAGCATCGGGAACGCTTTTGAGAATGACATTCAGGCGGTTCTTTTCCTCCTCATTCTGCGCCATCATACCCTGCAGCTTGACAGACATGGAGGTAAGATTATCAGCGATCTCGTTGAATTCGCCTGCGTTTTTCAGAAAGAGCCTCTTGTCTATCTCTCCCCTGGATAATGACCTTGAAAAATCTGTTATCTGCCTGAGGAGCCTTCTTAAATGATCCGTCTGCCATACTGAAAATATCCATGTTATCAGTAAGACGCTCAACACAACAAGGATAATCCTTATTCTGAGGAGGTTGACCGAATGGTCAACTTCTTTGAGTGGCACAGCAAGCCTTATAAACCCTTCCTCTTTTTCATTATGAGAGATCTTTTTCGCTACGTAGAGAAAATCGTATTTCAGCGTATCGCTGTAGCGTTTCGCCATACCAACATCAAAAAGGAGCGCCTGTTCTATCTCCGTCCGGTGCAGATGATTGTCCATGAGCGCCGAGTCAGTATCCGAATCGCCGATGACCTTTCCGTCATTCGCGATAACCGTCACCCGCGCGCCGGTATCTTTCTTGAATTGTTTGCAGAGGTTGTCTAAATTCGTTTGATTGAAAGATATGCTTTTTGAGATAAGAGTTATCTGTACAGAAAGGTTTTGCCTAAGATTATCGATATGGTTTTCCCTGACTGCCGAGGTGATATACATTTCTCCAAAGAGGCCCGACAGCAAAATGAGGAGAGCGTACAATATAAAGATTCGCCTGAAGATACCCTTTTTCATATGTCCGCTTCCACGTAGTATCCGATTCCCCTTCTCGTCTTCAGGTGCGTCGGATTTGAAGGATCATCCTCGATCTGGGTTCGCAGTCTCCTTATATGCACATCAACGGTCCTGGGCTCCACGAATGTTTCGTCTTTCCATACTGCGTCAAGAAGCTGGTCACGGCTGAAGACCTTCCCCTTTCTTTCAACGAGATAAAGGAGAAGCTTGAATTCAGTGGAGCTGAGCGTCAAGGGAATATTCCCCTTTGAGACCGAATATGTTTCCTTGTTGATCAAGAGTTTTCCTATCCTGATAACCTTGTCGCCTTCAGGCTTTTCGCTGATCCTTCGCAAGACAGCCCTTACACGAGCCACAAGTTCCCTCGGACTGAAAGGCTTGGTTATATAATCATCAGCGCCTATTTCAAGGCCGAGTATCCTGTCTACTTCTTCCCCTTTCGCCGTAAGCATGACTATAGGCAGGTTTTTTGTCTTTGGGTCATTTCTGAGGATACGGCAGAGTTCCATGCCCTGGAGTCCGGGCAGCATGAGGTCAAGGATAAGGAAATCGAACCTTCCCTTCCTGATTTTGGCAAGCGCTTCTTCACCGTCCGAAGCGGAGGAGACCTGAAAACCCTCTTTTTTGAGGTTGTAGGAGACTAACTCAACTATATCAGGCTCATCATCCACTACCAGTATCTTTTTGGAGTCCATGGAATACATATTACATCCGCTGGTATAAGGATGCAAGCTTTGCATTCCCTCTTTAATTATATTAGTCTATTAGTCATGGCTAAACCTCTCGTCGTGATAGTCGGCAGGCCGAATGTGGGGAAATCCACCCTCTTCAACAGAATCGTGGGCTCTGAAAAGGCCATTGTGGAAGGCATCCCGGGCGTTACCAGGGATAGAAATTACATGGAGGCGGAGCGGGAAGGGAAACCTTTCATTGTTGTGGATACAGGCGGATTTTATCCTGAACCCTCAGAGGACATGTTCCAGCAGGTCAGAGAACAGGCGGTCTTTGCCGTTGAAGAAGCCGATGTCATCATCCACCTGCTGGACGGCAAGGAAGGGCTGAATCCCCATGATATCGAGCTTGCACAGTTGCTCAGGGCGTCCGGGAAAAAAGTCCTGTGGGCAGTGAACAAGATTGATGCTCCCACGAGGGAAGACAGGCTCTACGATTTCTACCGGTTGGGCGTTGATGATTTGCTTCCTGTTTCCGCTGCCACGGGATATGAGTTCGACGAATTCATGGACAGGGTCATTGCCCTCCTTCCTGAGAGGAGCGGCGAAGAAGAGGGGACTGAGTATCCTAAGGTCACTGTGGTGGGAAGGCCGAATGTGGGAAAATCCACACTGGTGAACACCCTCCTGGGGAAAAAGCGCATGATCGTCAGCCCTGTGCCCGGCACCACCCGGGATTCCATAGACTCTCCCTGTACCTACTACGGGAAAAAATATCTTCTCATAGACACTGCAGGCATAAGAAAGAAAGGCAAGATCGGTTATTCCATCGAGCGGTATTCCATGGTGAGGGCGGTCAGGAGCATTGAGCGTTGTGACGTTGCCCTCATCGTCCTTGACTCATCCGAAGGCATTGTGGAACAGGACAAAAGGATCGCCGGCATAGTGAGCCAGTACGGCAAAGGCGCGGTATTTCTCTTCAACAAGTGGGACCTTGTGGAGGAACCGGAGGCTGCGTACAAGAAATTCATCCGTGAATTTCAGGACAAGTTCTGGTTCTTCAATCATGCCCCGGTGCTCACCGTTTCGGGACTTGAGCGCAGGAGAGTGACAAAGGTATTCCCCCTGATCGACGGGGTGATCGCGGAAAGAAAGAAGCGGATAGGCACTGCAGAGCTCAATACTGTCCTGAGGAGGGTCGTATCTCAAACCTCGCTTCCTCTTTACCGGGGCAGGGCCGTGAAGCTTTTCTACATGACCCAGGTAAAGACAGACCCGCCTGAATTCGTGGTCTTTGCAAACCATCCCGAAGGGCTCAAAGATTCACACCTGCGGTTTCTGGAAAGAAGCCTCAGGGAACAATTCTCCTTCAGCGGTACCCCCATAAGGATCTTTGTAAGGCCAAGGTCCGGAGACCGGCAGTGAGGTTCATAAAGGTGCTCGTGAAAAGTTTTTTCGACTTTTTCAAGGACAGCGGGCTGATGCTGGCCGGTTCCCTGTCATACTTTTCCATGATGGCCATTGTCCCCTTCTGCCTTTTCCTCGTGACCATCTTCGGATATTTTCTGGGTGAGGAAAAGGCGTTCTATCAATTCCTTTCAGCGCGGCTCACAAGCTATTTCCCCGATGTTACCCGCGAGATCACTGAGGAGCTGAGGAGGATCATCACCTACAAAGGCCTCGGGAAACTCTCTCTGGTCCTTTACGGCTTTCTCTCCTACGAGCTTTTTTCCTCCCTTGAAGCGGCCACCAACGTGATATTCAAAGTAAAAGTCAAACGCTCCTTTATCGTCTCGGTGATCCTCTCCCTGGTTGTCGTCACGTCCATCATCGCCTTCTTCCTCATCTCCTTCAGCGCGACATCAATGATATCCATGCTCAAGCCCATCCAGGAACTCTTCCCCGGCCTGAAGATCGGCAGGATAACAGTGTTCTTCATACGATTCGTGATCCCCTTCGTTCTCATGTTTGTGACTGTGGCAATACTGTATGTACTCCTGCCGAAGAAGAGAATAAAGTTCACCCACGCATTCTCAGGCGCCCTGTTCACCGCCGTTTTCCTCGAAGCTGCAAAACACCTCTTTACCCTTTACGTAGTGAATGTCTTTAAGCTCGGAACCGTCTATGGCCCTCTCTCGGCTTTTGTGATATTCTTGTTATGGGTGTTTTACTCTGCGTGCATATTCCTCATCGGCGCTGAGGTGGTGCACAATCTGGAGGCCTCAAGGGAGAAATGAGATGATCGATCTCCTGGGGAAATATGTGGAGGTCATTGCCAACGAGATCACCTACACGGGGAAGCTTGTGGAGATCGGCGAGGAAGAGGTTTTCCTCGAGTCAGAATCCGGATGGGTCGTCATTCCCGTGGAAAGGGTGTCGGTCATAAAACAGAGGGAAGAGGACTAATCTCCGCCTGACTCGCATCATTCCTTCATCTTTCCCAAGCATTGTCTTGTCTGCAGTTCACCATAAATATTCTAAATTTAGAAATTGAAGTTGACAAAAACCCCTCAACAAATTTATTTTAGTTTAGTGCGTAAACCCTTTATTTACAATGGGTTACAAAAGGCAACAGGGCATTACAAATAGCAGCGGGAGAGGAGGTGATAGGAAGAAATCATCTTAGTAGAGTAGGTTGAGTGGGAAAGAGAACAAGAGCAAACGGGGAGGAAAAATGAAAAAGAAGTTTGCATTAACGTTAGTGCTGGTATTCGCCGCGCTGTGTTATACGGTGTTCATGGGGAGTTTCGGTTCGGTTAAGGCTGCAGGGAAAGAGGGACCGGGAAGAAATATGCTGGCCGCAAATGAAACCGGTCGGTCCCATAGGGTGCGTCAGTTCCCCGATGATGGTAAAATAAACCATTGCATATTCATGCATAAGGAACCGGCATGTCGGCAAGACTGAACATTATTTCATTTGCACTGAAGAACCTGAAGCGGAAGATCATAAGGACATTGTTGCTCCTTCTGGCCGTTACCGTGGTCACCGGCACCCTGTTTTCTGCAACCCTCTTTATATCCAGCATGCAAAATGCCCTTAAGATAGGGACATACAGGCTTGGTGCGGATGTCCTCGTCGTTCCTGAAAAGTATGCCTCCGAAGCCCGCTCGGCCCTCCTCGCCGGGGAGCCCACAAGTTTCTACATGGACAAGTCCATCCTCGAAAGGGTGAAAAAGGTTGAAGGGGTGAAGAGGGCGTCCCCGCAGCTTTTTGTGAAACCGTCATCTTTTACCTGCTGCTATAATGTGGACGTGTTCCTTGTAGCCTTTGATCCCGAAACAGACTTTACCATAACCCCCTGGCTCACGAAGAATCTCAAGAAGTCCCTGGTGGGAAATGAGATCATCACCGGAAGGGAAGTGCCCGTCGTCCCGGGGGATACCATCCCTTTTTTCGGCACGGCATTTAAGGTGGCGGGCACCATGGAGCCAACGGGAATGAAATTCTTCGACCATTCTGTCTTTATGACCATGGATGCAGCATACAAAATGGCGGAAGATTCCAAAACAAAGTCCATGCAGCCCATCTCCATAGAAAAGGACAAGATATCTGCTGTGCTCGTACAGGTCCAGGAAGGATTTACTCCGGACAGGGCCGCCATAAGGATCGAGCATGACATTGACGGCGTTAAGGCAATTGCTTCTGACGAGGTCATCAGTACGGTGAGGAAACAGCTGGGCGGTCTTCTCAAGGGAATCCTCGCTGTCAGCGCGGTCGTGTGGGTCCTCGCTCTCCTGATGATCGGTTTTGCTTTCTCCATGATAGTGAACGAGCGACAAAGGGAGCTTGGCCTGTTGCGGTCCATGGGAGCGAAAAAAGGGCATATCTTCAGGCTCATCATCGCTGAGGCGGTAATTATCTCCGTCAGCGGAGGCATCGTAGGGTTGATAGCAGGTTCCACCTTACTCTTTACCTTCAAAGGGCTCATCCTCCACAGCCTGAAACTCCCCTACCTCATGCCGTCAGCAACGGTACTTATAGAGTTGGTAGCAGGTGCCATCTTTTTTTCGCTGCTTACAGGACTTCTGTCATCCCTCATGCCTGCCATTTCTGCCAGTAAGATGGAGCCTTACGAAGCCATACGGAAAGGAGAATAAGAGAAATGACATTCATCAAAACGAGAGTAACAAGTTTCGCAATGTTCCTTGTCCTGGCCGTTGTCTTTCCCGGGTTCCTCTACTCTCAGCCTGTGCCGGTGCCTCAGGGTGCAAAGTGTGTTGAATGCGGAATGACGGTGGACCAGAACTCAAAATTTGCAGGTGAAGTTATCACCAGAGACAATAAGAACTTATTTTTCTGCGATATAGGGGATATGCTTTTGCATTTCAGAGCAAACAGAGAAAAGATGAAGGACATTTACGTGCGGGATTACACCACAGGCGAATGGGTTGATGGGAGAAAGGCGTTCTACGTCCTGAACAAGAATCTGAAGACCCCCATGTCCTGGAGCATTGCAGCCTTTATTGAGGAATCCGCCGCAAAGAAGTGGGGGAACCCGGTAGACTTCGACAGCGCATTTAAACTGTTGCGATGATTAACTGGAAATTCGGCGTAATGCTTTTTCTCCTGGGCCTCATGGTAGTTTTGGTACCGAGGTTCATTCTGCCGGTATGCGAATACCAGGGGTATGACCCTATGGCGTGCAGCCACACCGCCATCGCGGAAATGTTTTTGGGGGTCATGGTGATGGCTGCTGCAATGGGATTGTTCTTTTCTAAAAGCAGTGAGAGCCTGCGGTGGCTTTCTTTTGCCGCACTTGTTGCGGGAGTGTCCGTACTCTGGATGCCCGATGCGATCGGGTACTGCCACAGCAGCCGTATGCCGTGCAACTATGGCACTGTCCCCGTATTGCGCCTGCTGGGGGTATTGATCATCCTTCTGTCCCTGGCTGGTTTTCTTCTCTCTTTCAGAGGGGAGGAGAGATAGGTGAGCATGATCAGGTTACTTTCTGTTGTAATCCTCGTTTCGGCGTTCCTGCCTGCACTCTCATGCAAAAAGGAAGAGCCTGCTTCTGAGAAAGCACCTCCCCAGCAGGCCCTTAACCCCTATTCCAGCGAGTCTGTTTTCGATGAAGTAAAAAAGAAACTCCAGGAAAATCCTAATGATCTGGATGCGCTCTATCACCTTGCCGATTTATATGACCGCAATGCGCAGTATCAGGAAGCCATCGAGGCATATAAGAAAGTGATCCAGCTGAAGCCCGATATGGGATATGCGTATTTCAAGATGGGCACTGCCTACGACCGTCTCAACCAGCCTTCGGAGGCAATAAATGCCCTGAAGAAGGCCATAAAGCATATGCCGAACTATGCGGTGGCTTACAACAATTTGGGGGTTGCATACGGAAAGCTTGAGAAACATAACGATGAAATAGCGGCCCTGAAAAAGGCGATAACGCTGAGACCGACCTATTCATCAGCCCGATATAATCTCGGGGTTACCTATTTAAAGACAGGAAACCGGAAAGCGGCAATGCATGAATATGAAGCCCTGAAGAAATTCGATGAGGGCGCTGCAGAGGCATTAATGAAAGAGATAAAGAAGAGGGCTTAGCAGGAGGACCGGTGATCGAGGTAAAGGACCTTACAAAGACATACACCATTGACGGGCAGGCCCTTAAGGCTGTGGACAAGGTTTCTTTTGCGGTGGGTAAAGGGGAGATGGTATCCATCATCGGCCATTCAGGGAGCGGAAAGACGACCCTGTTGAGTCTCATCGGCGGGCTCACAAAGCCGGATTCCGGCCAGGTCATGATCGACGGGATAAATCTCTGGTCCATGAACGATGACTGCCTCTCGGAATTCAGGAATAAGAAAATAAACTTCATCTATCAGTTTTCGAGCCTCATCCCTACCCTCACCACGATCGAAAACGTTATGCTCCCCACTGCCTTCGGAAACTACAGCGAGGATATTGAGGGATATGCGAGGGAACTTATCAGGGTCGTCGGGCTTGAGGACAAGATGAACTCCTATCCGTCCCATCTGTCAGGGGGTCAGCAGAGGAGGGTCGCCATTGCACGGGCCTTCATCAATAGCCCGGAGATCGTCCTGGCGGACGAACCCACCGGGGACCTGGACGAAGATACAGAGAAAGAAGTGATCCAGCTCTTTCACAGGATGAATGAAGAGAAAGGGATAACTTTCATCGTCGTTACCCATAACAAGGAGATTGCCAATCAGGCAAAGAAACAGTTTAAGATGACCAACGGTATTCTCTCTGCCATCTAATCCCCTTTATCCCCCCTTAGCAAAAGGGGGGATTTGGAGCTGTCAGCCGTCAGCTATTATTTTCGAATCTTCCGTCCACCATCTTCAGGACCCTGTGGCAGCGCTTCGCAAGGGATTCATTGTGTGTGACGAGCACAAAGGTTATCCCCTTGTCCTTATTCAGCCTCAGCAATAGGGTAAAGAGGTCTTCCCCTGTGGCGGTGTCCAGGTTTCCCGTAGGCTCATCAGCAAGCACGACCTTTGGGTTAAGTATCAGGGCCCTTGCCACAGCCACCCTCTGCTGTTCACCCCCTGAGAGTTCTCCGGGCCTGTGGTCCTTCCTTTCGAGCACACCCAGTTCATTCAGAAGCTCCTCGGCCCGGGATGCAAGCTCAGCCTTATCAGCAGAACTTATCATGCCGGGTATCATCACGTTTTCCAGGGCAGTGAACTCAGGGAGAAGATGATGGAACTGAAACACAAACCCTATGGTCCTGTTCCTGAAGGAAGCGAGGGAGGTATTATCCATGGTAAAGACATCTTTCCCTCCGTAGAACACATTGCCGGAAGTCGGCCTGTCCAGCGTGCCGAGGACATGGAGGAACGTGCTTTTGCCCACGCCAGAGGCCCCCACAATTGCAAGGACTTCCCCCTCACCAATGGAGAGATCAACGCCTTTGAGTATCTTCAGTTCCCCTGCAGGAGGATAAAAGGATTTTTGTATGTTTGCGGCCTCAACGAGACTTTTCATCTTTCTTGCTTTCTTTACTTCCCGTGATCTCTTTCACCTTTTCCGTTGTCTGTTCAATGCCCCTTATGACCTTTTCGCTGCCGTGCTTAATCTTATCCGCCTTTTCTCCCACCTTTTCGCTCTGCTGCTCCACCTTTTTCCCGAACCACCGGAACTTTTCGCCACCGCTGTACATCGACAAGGCGATGAAGACGATAACGGCAATGATGCATAAAAAGATAATTTTTAACAGAAGCTTAAACATACTCTTCTCCCTCTCAGAAAATATTATTGAAGTTTACCAGAAAAGAGGGGAAAAAGTGAAAGGCGTGCAAAGCGTCTTATAACTGTCATTGCGAGCGAAGCGAAGCAATCTTATCTCACAGCAAAACACCCCTCGCCCTTTCCTCTGTCATCCCGACTTGTTCGGAATCCTTCTTATTCCCGCAGCGGATAAGTCGAGCTGGGAAAGATTCCGGACAAGCCGGAATGACAACTATATCAATGTCTTCGTCGCCTGCTTGACTCTGGAATAACAGGTTGATAGAATAGCCTCAACTGAGGGGGAGAACAATCATGGGGTAACGGGCGGTAAAGATGATTCGGGAAAATTAACAGGAGGGTGATAAATGAAATTATCATTATTGAACGAGGGGTTAAAGCCATACGGCTAGAGTCGGGATATCCGCACCACTTCGGATATCCCTCCAAAACCGGGGTCATATACGAAACAAAAAAGTTCGGATACAACCCCAAATTTGGCATCATATACGAAACAAGTTCGCATAACATTCGGATGTGAACGAGTTAGCCGTTCATTGCAGGCGGGAAAGCAGGGAAAAATAAAATTAATGTTAGAAAATAGAACCGTTCCATTTTTACCAGTTTTTCTTTACGGACCTTAAGATTTAAGATAGCTATCCGCGGATCAATCAGAAAGGAGGAAACGATCATGGCTACAAGAGAGATGAATATAAAGATTTGGGGGGTCATATGTATTTTGGTCATTGCAGCATGGCTCTTGGGGTCTGTCACACATGCTGTGGCAGTGAAAGGCGAGGAGCTGATCTACAAGGCGAACGGCGTCGTGCTCAAAGGCTACCTGGCGTACGATGACGCTGTCGCGGGCAAGCGTCCGGGCGTGCTCGTGGTGCACGACTGGTGGGGGCCCGGTGAATTCGTGCGCGACCGTGCCCGCGAGTTGGCCAAGCTCGGCTATACGGCGTTTGCTGCGGATATGTATGGAGAGGCCAAGGAGGCCACTAATCCTGACGAGGCCGGCAAGCTCTCTGGCGAGGTCGGGAAAAATCCTCCCATGATGAAGGCGCGCTTCGATGCTGCGAAGGACGTGCTGGGCAAGCATCCGTCCGTGGATCCCAAGCGTATCGCGGCGATCGGCTACTCGTTCGGCGGCCGTGTCGTCCTCGAGATGGCGCGTCAGGGCTCCAATCTTGCAGGCGTGGTGGTCTTCTGGGGCAGCCTCAGCACGGAGAGGCCCGCCCAGAAGGGAATGGTCAAGGCCAAGGTGCTGGTACTGAACGCCATGGACGATCCGTGGGTGCCCGCGGAACAGGTGAAGCAGTTCAAGGCCGAGATGGATGCCGCGGGCGTGGACTATAAGGTGATCGATTATCCGAAGACCAAGCACGGATTCTCGCGTCCCGATGCCGACAGTCGGGCCAGGAAATTCAATTTGCCGCTGGCCTACGATGCTGATGCCGACCGGAAGTCCTGGGCCGAGATGGGGGCGTTCTTCAACATGCTATTTCGCAAGTGATCCGCCGAACAAAACGGGCCGTGAATAACAAATGGGATGGTTCTCTTTTAAAATGCCTGCAACGGACGACTAACACCTGAGTTTGCGACGCTCCAATATCCATATCCGATGTTGGGGATTTGCTCCATGTGCCTGTTCTATTATTGAGATTAAAGTTGACCTTAGCAGGCACACGGCGCAACCCACAACGTTAGCGGATATATGACCAGTTTTTAGAATGGTATAATATTCCTGTGTGGATTAAATGAAATTTGGCGAACTGGTAAGATTATTAGAGGAAAACGGCTTTAGGATTATAAAAGAAAAAGGGTCTATTAGATATTACGGTAAGCCAGGATGGGATAAATTAATTCGTTGATTATCATGGCTCAAAAGGAGTACCAACAGGCACCTGCCATGCAATATTAAAGGCAGCAGGGATAAAGAAATAAAGACAGGGAGGGAAAAACATGATTGAATTAGAATATACTTTGATAATTGAGGCTACTGAAGAGCCTGACTATTTTGGATTTTATTCTCCTGACTTAGAGGGTTTTTCAGGGATAGGACATTCAATAGAAGATTGTATTTATAAAGCAAAGTGGGGGATGATAGAGCATATCAACTTGTTGAGAGAACGAGGGTTACCCATTCCACCGAAAAATCCGAATCCAAAAATCATCATTCAAAATGAAGAAAAATTGGTTCCTGCTTAGAATTGGTCATACGTCCGCTAACACTGAGGCATTAGAGAATATCAAAGATGCCATTCAATCGTATCTGGAGACCGTCGAAGACTTGAGCAAGAACAAGAATTCCCGATATATTGAAGTCGGATAGAATGTCGACATGATATCAACACTCCATGAAAGCGGTTCTTATCAGACAATTCGGACCACCTGAAGTAATGATGGTCGAAGAGGTTGAAAGACCCGCAATCTCAAGCGATCAGGTGCTGATTCGCGTTCATTACTCCAGCGTGAATCCCGTGGACTGGAAGATCCGAAACGGCTCTCTGAGACTTCTCACCGGATCAAAATTCCCCATGCGACTTGGTTTTGATATCGCGGGAGAGGTGGTCGAAATGGGTTCTTCGGCGACCAGATTCAATAAGGGCGACAGGGTCTTTGGTATGCTCGATTTCAGACATATTGGAGCCTATGCCGAATATGTCTGTATCAGTGAAAATAAGCTCGCATTAATTCCGGAAAATCTGGACCTCAGGGAAGCCGCTGCAGCGCCCCTTGCAGCCCTCACCGCCTACCAGGCGCTCCATTATAAAGGTAAGATAAAAAGCGGTGAGACTGTTCTTGTGAATGGTGCTTCAGGAGGGGTCGGCTCTTTTGCAGTACAGATTGCCAGGGCTGCCGGTGCGATGGTCACTGCTGTCTGCGGTACTGACAACATTGAACTCGTCAGAACTCTGGGAGCAGATAGAGTAATAGATTACAGGAAGCAGGATTTCACTGAATTGCCCGATAGGTATGACATCATCTTCGATGCCGTGGGTAATTTTTCGTTCTTCAAAATAAGCAAAAAACTGACATGCTCTGGCCGCTATATTACTACCCTGCCGAACAAACCGGCTGATATTCTCAGTTTTTTCCTCACTTCCCTTCTGCCTCCATTCTTCAAGGGGAAAAAGTCCACCTATATCAATGTCCGGCCCAGCGGCTCAGACCTTGGTGCTCTGAGTCTGCTGATAAGGGAGAAAAGGATGGCGCCCATTATCGATCGTATGTTTAGCCTGGAAGAGATTATGGAGGCACATGCGTATAGTGAGACAGGCCACGCCCGGGGAAAGATTGTCATAAAAATATCCGCATAAGAAGACCGGATGCCGAAAAAACAGAATTGCGACACCTTTAAAAACTAATCCACACTTCTCACATCGAACCCCTTCTCACTTCCGCCTGCCTTTTACAACTCAATTTGAGGATTGCCGTCTCAAGATCTCGTCGATTAATTCTGTTTATGAGGCATTCGATCTTCTGCAATTAAGAATTCAATGGGCAGTTATTATGTCAGTCAGCAGTGATGTCTTTTGAGTTCCCTGATGCACTCCCTGCCTCTCTTTTTGACATCCACGTCCGAAAAATGATACCTTTCAGGGTGGACCCCATCACTCACGCCCTGACAGGCGCAACCATTAAGCAACTGGGTTTCAAAAGAAAAGCAGCCCTTGGTGTCCTGCTCCTCTCTTCCCTCGCCCCTGATTTCGACTACATCACGAGGTTCTGGGGGGCGGATACATTCCTCAGATACCACAGGGGGATAACCCACGGCATCGTCGCTCTGGTGGCAGTCCCGCTTATCATCGCGCTTATTGTCGGGTTTAAAAAGGGCTTTCTCTACTATTTCTTCCTCTCCCTTCTGGCCTATGGAGCACACCTGTTTATGGACCTCACCAACCAGTACGGCACGAGGATTCTCTCTCCCCTTGACTGGGAACAGTATGCCCTGGACCTCTCCTTCATCATAGACCCTTACGTCACCCTGGGCCTTCTCCTCTGTGTAATCCTCGGCTGGAGGATCAAAAAAAGGGCACAAATCATCGCAGCGGTGACGTTACTCCTGCTGGCCTCCTACTTCGGCATCAGGTATTACCTTCACAATAAAACAGAGGACTTTCTCAGAGCGAGGCTTGATGCCAACACTTACAAGATGTGCCCGTTGCCCAATGATTTTCTGAGATGGTGGTTCGTTGCGCGGTCCGGCGATGAATATATCACCGGTTTCGCCGATCTTTTCACGCAGAGGGTCTGCATCCAGGAACGCTATTTCATTGATCAACAAGATCCCTTTATAAAACGATCCAGGGAAGACCGAGCAGTGAAAAACTTTCTCTATTTTGCGAAATATCCCTTTGCCGAAGTGAGGAGAGAAGAAGGAAGAGTAGTGGTCATCTGGCGTGAACTGGCCTATTCTTTCAGGGCAGATGAGCACTTCGTCACCAAAGTTGTGTTTGACAAAGAGGGCAGGATAGTAACTTCGCGGTTCAAGTTTTGAGGACAGGACAGATGAAGGTCTGCGAGATATTCTCAAGCATCCAGGGGGAATCCACCTATGCAGGAATGCCGTGCGTATTTGTAAGGATGACCGGCTGTAATCTGCGGTGCTCATATTGTGATACCGTGTATGCGTACGAGGAGGGCACGGAGTTAACAGGGGAAGAAATCATGGATAAGATACAGGCCATTGGTCTTAAGACAGTGGAGATAACCGGTGGTGAGCCGTTACTCCAGAAAGATGTGCCCCCTCTCACAAAAAAGCTCCTTGACAGGGAATACAGGGTCCTCATCGAGACAAACGGCAGCCAGGATATCCATGGCATCGATGAAAGAGCAGTGATAATCCTCGATATAAAAACACCGGGAAGCGGCATGGCAGATAAGGTGATGCTTTCGAATCTCCCCCTTCTTAAGCCTCAAGACGAAGTGAAATTCGTTATCACCCACAGGAATGATTACGAATGGGCAAAGATCTTTGTCAGAGAACATTCCCTTATGGGGAGATGCACGATTCTCTTCTCTCCTGCTTTCGGGATGCTGGATCCTCGGCATCTCTCAAAATGGATTCTGGAAGACAGGCTTGAGGTGCGGCTGAACCTCCAGTTGCACAAATATATCTACGGCCCGGATGTGCGCGGGGTATGAAGGCTGAGATACTCAGTAAATTCATGCTCGAAATTATCACTCAATATTCCCTTGCCCATCGCTTCCTTTATCTCTTCCAGGCTCCAGAACCTCACCTCATCGATCTCTTCACTGTTAAAGCGGATATTATCTCCTGAATAAGTGCAGCGATAGGTGGTCACAAGCTCTGTTTCATACGGGTTGGTGTGGATATAGGAATAGAGGAATTGGATTTCAGCGCCGGTGATGCCCAGCTCCTCCTCCGTCTCCCTTTGCGCAGAGAGGGAGAGTTCCTCCCCTGCCCCAACATGTCCTCCCACTGAGGTATCCCACCTGCCCGGGGCGACGTCCTTGTTCATCGAGCGCTTCTGCAAGAGCAATCTGTTCCCTGAATCGAACACAAGGACATGCACTACCCGGTGGATGAGGGCAGGATTGCCGTGGATCACAGACCTTGGAGCACGGCCGATAACCTCTCCTTTTTCATTAACGATTTCTAACTGCTCTTCTGAATCTGCCATGGTTTGAGCCTCTGAACCAAAATATAATTGCACAGCAACCAAGAAAAAGCCAATAAGCAGGACTCACTTGATACAAAAACTTCCGAAACTTCATTTGTACTATTGCATAAAAGCGTAGGAAGGTCAAGATTCTTTGTGCAGTGCACATGGCCCTGCCCTCTTCTTTCAAAACGGTGCCGAATCTGCTACAATGCTGTCATGCAATGGAAGACAAACGAGCTCAAAAAGAGGGTATTTCACGAGATGCTCGATTTGGCAGGACGTGTCTTCATTGTGGCGAGATACTCCGAGAATGTGATCATAGGAAACCGCGGGGTCACGGAGGACGAAAAAAAGAACGGCATTGTCCTTGTCTTTAACACCAGCATGAACTTCTCATGGGATGATTCCGGGATTTCTTCAACCCTTGTCTTCGGTACGTCCCCTCAGAAATGCTTCATCCCTACAGATGACATCGTGGCGATATATTCTCCTGAACTGAACTCCCAGTTCATCACTGCACTGCCCCCCCGCGCAGAGACATCGGACGAGCAGGACAAAACCGTAGCTGAGGCCCGGGAGGAAGAGGCAGGGTCCAAGGTAGTAAAAGTTGACTTCACGAAAAAGAGAACATCCAGAAGGACTAAATCAACCCTCAGCGAGGAGAGCACTCATCATGAGTCCTGAGAAGAAGATCAGGGTTCTCACCGACTTCGACCTCCACCTCATCGGAGAGGGGAGTCATTATAAAAAATACGAAAAGCTCGGCGCCCATGTTATGGAAATCGAAGGAATGAAGGGCGTCCATTTCGCTGTCTGGGCTCCTAATGCGAAAAACGTAAGCATCATCGGCGATTTCAACAACTGGAATCCAAAAACTCACCCCATGCGCGGTCTCGGCTCGTCAGGCATATGGGAGCTCTTCGTCCCCGGGATTGGAGAAGGAACCCTGTACAAATTCGAGATACGTTCGCGTTACAACAAGTTCACTGCACAGAAGGCCGACCCCTTTGCCTTTTCTTTTGAACTGAGACCCAAGAGCGCCTCCATCGTGTACGACATAAACGGCTATCAATGGACTGACAGAAAATGGATGGAGGAGAGATCGAAGACTCACTGGCTTGATTCCCCTGTTTCAATGTACGAAGTCCACCTCGGCTCATGGATGCGGGCGCCCGAAGAGGGCAGCCAGTGGCTCACTTACAGGGAGCTGGCCGATAAACTCATTCCCTATGTCAAAGAGATGGGATACACCCATATCGAACTTCTCCCCATCACCGAGCATCCTCTGGATGCCTCCTGGGGCTACCAGACCCTGGGATATTTCGCCCCCACCTGCAGGCATGGCGAGCCAAAAGATTTCATGTATTTCATGGACCGGTGTCATCAGGCCGGGCTGGGAGTGGTCCTCGACTGGGTGCCTGCCCACTTCCCCACGGACGGTCACGGCCTCGGATTCTTTGACGGGACATGCCTTTATGAACATGAGGACCCCAGGAAAGGCTTCCATCCCGACTGGGGAACGAAGATCTTCAACTACGGCCGCAACGAGGTGAGGAATTTCCTCATCTCCAATGCCCTTTTCTGGTTCGAGAAATACCACATTGACGGACTCCGGGTGGATGCTGTTGCATCCATGCTCTATCTCGATTATTCGAGAAAGGAAGGGGAATGGATTCCGAACATGTACGGCGGAAGGGAAAACCTGGAGGCCATCGCTTTTCTGAAGAGCTTCAACGAGGTCTCCCATCAATACCATCCCGGCGTGCTCACCATTGCAGAGGAGTCCACGGCATGGCCCAATGTCTCAAAGCCGACCTATCTCGGGGGACTTGGGTTCAGCATGAAGTGGAACATGGGATGGATGAACGACACCCTGGAATATTTTTCAAAAGACCCTGTCCACAGAAAATACCACCACAATAACCTCACCTTCAGCCTCCTCTATGCCTTTACGGAGAACTTTATCCTTCCCCTGTCCCATGATGAAGTGGTGCACGGGAAAGGGTCATTATTGAACAAGATGCCGGGGGACATGTGGCAGAAATTTGCCGGCCTGAGGTCGCTCTATGGCTTCATGTACGGCCATCCCGGCAAAAAGCTCTTTTTCATGGGCGGGGAGATCGGTCAATGGGATGAATGGAATTTCGATAAAAGCCTTGACTGGCACCTCCTGGAGTATGAGCCGCATAAAGGACTTCAGAGATTCGTTAAGGACCTTAACCGTATCTACAGATCCGAGCCGTCCCTCTACGAGATTGATTTCGAATATAGGGGCTTTGAGTGGATAGATTTCCACGATGTGGAGGGCAGCGCCATAGCCTTCTTACGACGGGCGAAGAACCATGAAGACTTCACTGTCTTTGTCTGCAACTTCACCCCTGTACCGAGGCTGAATTACAGGATAGGGGTGCCTGAGCCAGGGTTCTATAAAGAGATACTGAATAGCGACTCTTCCCTATACTGGGGGAGCAATATGGGAAATGCAGGCGGTGTTTATGCCGAGCATATCCCGTTCCAACTCAGACCATGCTCTATCCAGATCACCCTCCCGCCATTGTCAGTGGTTGTTTTCAAACCTGAAAAATAAGACCTACCCCTTCAGCATCTCTTCAAGAGTGATCAGCACAGAGGCTGCCAGGGCATTTAAGTCGTAGCCGCCTTCCAGGGCGAATACTGCGGGGGCAGGAAACGAAAGTATCGCCCTCACGATGATCCTGATCCCTTCGTCAGATACCCGTATCGCTGCAAGTGGGTCATCCTTATGGATATCGTATCCGGCCGAAACCAGGACAATATCCGGTTCGAATTTTGTCATGAGACCTGGGAGGACATTATGGTAGGCAGAAAAATATTCCTTGTCCCCTGATCCGCCCGCCATCGGAATGTTATAGGTAAACCCTTTACCCTTCCCTGTCCCGTGCTCCGAATCCCGTCCTGTCCCCGGATAGTGGGGATACTGATGGGTGCTGAAATAAAAGACCGTGTCGTCGTCCTCGAAAATGTGCTGCGTGCCGTTTCCGTGGTGAACATCAAAGTCAACAATAAAGACCTTCTTGTAGCCGACCTTCTGGGCATACCGTGCGCCCACCGCAATATTATTGAAAACGCAGAAGCCCATTGCCCTGTCTGCCTCTGCATGATGCCCCGGAGGCCTCACCGCACAGAAGGCACTGTGGATCTCGCCCTTCCTGCATCTCTCCACAGCCTCCACAACGGCTCCGGCAGCGAACAGCGCTGCATCAAGACTTCCTTTGGAGAGATATGTATCAGGGTCCAGGTATCCCTCCCCAACCCGTTTTATCTTCTCCACATAACCGTGGGTATGGACCGCCTCAATATCCTCGAATCCTGCCTTCCCCGGCTTGATATGAATGAGTTGGTCCCAGATGGGGGAATCTCCTAAGGTATTGAGGATGGAGATCAATCGTTCCTTGCATTCAGGAATCTCCTAATGTATTGAGGATGGAGATCAATCGTTCCTTGCATTCAGGATGCCACTTCGGTGTCCCATGGCCGAGGAAGATATCGTCATAGAAAAACCCCACTTTTTTCATAACGTAATTGTATACCGAATGCGGTCATTAGTCAAAACGTTTGCGGGAGAGGGAACTGATACATTAGAATAAACAATGGAGGACAAAAAGTACATCGACGAACTCTCAAAGTGCGTCAGGTGCGGAAGCTGCAAGGCGTACTGCCCCACCTACGACGAGGGTTTGACCGAGGCCATGGGAGCGAGGGGCCGTCTCACCCTCCTCAGAGGACTTCTGAGCGGGCAGCTGAAACCCTCACCCCTTCTTAAGGAACGGATATTCAGCTGCATCCTCTGCGGGGCATGTGAAAAGCTCTGCCCTCCCGAGGTGGGTATTACCGAGGCTATTTACCACGGCAGGAAATTACTCCACCCTCTGGACCGGAGGATAAAATATCTCGGACATCTCATGCGTTTCTCCGTCCGGAGACCGATGCTAAGCTTCAGGATTGCAAAGACATTACAGCATATCGGGGTTTCGCCTCAAAATATTCTTGATGTCCTCGGAACTCCCTATCGGCGGCCCCGGGGAGAAAAGAATACCGCCTCTGCTGAAAGGGGGATACTCCCTTTTACGCTCACCATCCCCGACAGTCCCCTCAGGGATCACCGGCAGGTATATAAGCCCGAAAGGAAGATTGGCCGTGTTGCGCTCTTCACAGGCTGCAGCACAAATTTTCTCTACCCCCATCTCGGGATATCCCTGATCAATGTTCTCCTGCGTCTCGGGTATGAGGTTGTGCTTCCCACGGGGGAAATCTGCTGCGGCGCTCCCTTCAGGAGTCTCGGACTGGAGGATGACGCTGTAGAGCTGGCAAAGAAGAATCATGAGACATTCAGCAAGCTGAGTGCAGAGGCCATTCTGAGCCTCTGCCCCACCTGCATTATCTCCATAAAGACGCACTATCCGAACCTCATAGGCAAAGGGCTGGAGAAGGCCATGGATGTCTCGAGGTTTCTTATGAATAAGCTGGGATCTCTTGAGCTCTCTCCTCTTCGCCACATGAAATCTGCGACCTATCATGATCCCTGCCACCTGAATTATTCCCTCGGGATCAAGAAAGAACCCCGGGAGCTGATTCAGCGCGCAGGGGTAGAGTTGATTGAGGCGAGGGGAGAAGGGTGCTGCGGATTCGGCGGCGTCTTCACCCTGCACAATCCGGACCTTTCAAAGGATTTGAGGGATAAGCGTGTGGACGCCTATGCCGGGACAGGGGCAGAGGCCCTCGTCACTGCATGTCCCGGCTGCATGATGCAACTCAGCGCCGGCATAAAGGACAGGCCGGTTTACCATGTTGTCGAACTGGTGGAGAAAGCGATCTGCCGAGGGTGAGGGGCATTTTCGAGTCAATGACAAGAGCAGAACAAGATACGGATGATGGTTTTACAGACTAGAGACTTGTTATAATAAAAAAGGCACGATCTACAATTTCTTTTATTGAATTTGATCCTCAGGGGGAGGCAATATGAAATTCTTTATTGATACGGCAAATGTCAGTGAGATCAAAAAGGCCTGGGATGTGGGAGTCATCGACGGGGTCACCACAAACCCTTCCCTCATATCCAAAGAAAACAGGGATCCGGTGGAACTTCTGAAGGAGATCTGCAGCATTGTCCACGGTCCTGTGAGCGCCGAGGCAGTGAGCATGAAGGCTGAGGACATGGTGAAGGAAGCCCAGTCCCTTGCGAAGATACACGAAAATATCGTGGTCAAGATACCCATGACAGAAGAAGGGCTCAAGGCCGTGAAAAAGCTCTCGGGCATGGGCATTAAGACCAATGTCACCCTTGTCTTCTCTTCCGGACAGGCCCTCCTTGCTGCAAAGGCAGGGGCTGCCTATGTGAGCCCCTTTGTGGGCAGGCTCGATGATATCGGCCATATCGGTATGGATATTGTCGGTGATATGATGCAGATCTTCGAGAACTACATGTTCACTACGGAGATCATCGTGGCAAGCATCCGCAACCCCCTCCATGTGATCGAGGCAGCGAAGATAGGCGCGCACATCGCCACCATACCCTACGCGGTGATTACGCAGCTCACCAAACATCCCCTCACCGACATCGGGATCGAGAAGTTTCTGAAGGACTGGGAGAAAGTTCCGGGGAAGTAGCATGCCGATATTTGAATATAAATGCAATGCGTGCGGTGAAGATTTCGAAAAACTGGTCTTTGGAAATCAGAGGGTAACCTGTCCGAAATGCAGTTCCGAAGACATCAGGAAGAAGTTCTCCACCTTCGGCATGAGCGGTGTCCAGAATCCCGGCTCATCAGGCTGCAGTTCCTGCAGCAGCGGCTCCTGCAAAACATGCCACTAACCCGTAAAGCGTGAGGCGTAAGGCGTAAAGAGGCAAAGTGTGGTGTCTTATGAATAACTTCACTTCTCGTCATTCCGGGCTTGACCCGGAATCCAGTTCTTAGCAGGATTCCCGCTTTCGCGGGAATGACGCCTTCCGAATTAATACAAGGAGTTTTGAGGGACTGAGTACTATCTCGTCTTACTTTCCTGTTTTAGCCTTTGCTATTTCTCAGGATATTTGAAGGGATTTCCCCTCACGATCTTGCTCAGTTTCAGAGGCGTCCCTTCCATCTGAAAGACCGCCATTCCCCGCTCTCGTATGGTGTCTTTACCCACGACCCAGGCTCCCTTCCAGGCGATATTCACATAGACCTTTGACTTTTCTATCTCGACCCACCGGGGCGTAAAGGTTAGATCAACAGAATCAAAATACCTGATGGAATCGATGATGTCACGGTATCCTTCCTTTGTGCACTTGTCGGCAATGACCGTAAAGTCCTTTTTCGCATAAGCATCCCGCACTGCCTCTGCAACGGCAAAGGCATCCTGCGCCATGGCGGACTCACGGGACACCGCTTTTACCTCTTTTTTGCCGCCACAGGCAACGATGAATACCAGGAGACCGCAGCACAAGACGCAGAATGTAGCCCTCAGCGTCATGTGCGCTGTCCTTGCTTCTTTCATGTTACCTCCGCCCTTCATTTTATAGTGAATCCTAACAGAGGCTCACCGCATTGTCAAGGGAACCGACATTTCACCGGAATCAGAATTTGATCCCGAAATCCGGCATGAGGCTTGTGAGTTCCCTCACCCTGTTTGTAAGGAGCATGATGCCGAAAAGTATAAGGAGAAGACCGCTTGTGATCATGATCCCGCGCATGTATTTCATGAGTCTCCGGGAGTAGCTGAGAAAGCTGTTGATGGCAAGGGATGAGATAAAAAAGGGCAGCGCCAGACCAAGGGAGTAGGCCGCCAGGAGCTTGATTCCGCTCAGCGCAGAACCCTGCGTGCTTGCATAGAGGAGGATAGTCCCGAGGATCGGGCCAATGCACGGGGTCCAGCCCGCGGCAAAGGTCATCCCCACCAGGAATGTGCCCACATACCCCATGGGTTTCCCGCTGAGATGCAGCTTCCTGTCCCTCATGAGAAAATCCATTTTGAGAAATCCTGCAACAAATAACCCGAAGACGATGATGAGAATGCCTCCGATGATCCTTATCCATTCCTGATACTCAAACAAAATTTTTCCGATGGCGGAAGATGACGCCCCGAGGGCCATGAATACTGCAGAAAAACCGAAGATAAAAGAGAGGGAATTGGTTATGGTGAGATGCCGTATCCTTTTTTTGTCCACGCCTCCGGTGAGATCCTCAAAGGATATCCCGGTGATGAATGAAACATAGGAGGGAACAAGGGGCAGAACACACGGTGAGAGGAACGAGAGGAAACCGGCCAGAAATGCCAGAGGGAAGGAAACGTCCTTCATCGTTTACCTCCTATGTCCTTGCGCATTCAGAGGTATCTCCCTTTATTTTTTCCACAGCGTGGGGAATGACATCTATGATCACCTCAAGGTTCTCTTTCACCGCCATGGGGCTTCCCGGGAGGTTTATGATCAGGGTCTGACCTTTAATGCCTGCCACGGCCCTGGAAAGCATGGACCTCGATGTCTTCTTCTGCCCCTCCGACCGCATGGCCTCGGCGATTCCCGGAACCTCCCTGTCGATGACTTCGAGGGTGGCATCCGGGGTTACGTCCCTTGGGCTGAGCCCCGTGCCCCCGGTGGTGAGGATCAGGTCCACCTTTAGGGAATACTCCAGCAGTTTCTCCTTGATCATCTCCTTTTCGTCGGGCAATATCTCATAATGCTTCACTTCAGCGCCGATTCCCTTGAGCATCGCGCTGATGGCAGGTCCGCTCAGATCTTCCCTTTCTCCCTTCGAACCCTTATCACTTAAGGTCAGAACAGCAACCGTAATCATCAGTGTCAGTGATTAGTGTCCGTGTCAGATAAAGATTTAATCAAGCCGCTCAACATTTTACTGATCTCTTCCAGTTCAGTTCGCAGCACAGAATAATCATCCTCGGATAAGTAGCCTAAATCTCTCGCAAGCAAAGAATGATATTTCAGTTCACCGGTAGATCCCTTAGAAATGCTGACGAACTGACGAAATTCTTTTCTGCTCAGTCGGTGACTGCCTTCCATCAAATTTGTTGCAATAGATGCTGACGCCCGTCTCATCTGAGATGTTAGTCCGAACTTCTCAGATTGCGGAAACATTTCTGTCACCTTATATACCTTTAGAGCAAGGTTGTGACTTTTCTTGAACACTTCAAGTTCTTCCATGCTATTAACCTTAGACATTTCTAATACTGACACTGACACTAATCACTGACACTTATTGTGTCTCCTTCTTTTATTTTTCCGCCTTTCAGTATCCTGACAAAAATCCCTTCCTTGGGCATCACACAATCCCCTGCCTGATAATAGATGGCGCAACGGGTATGACATTCCTTCCCTCTCTGGCTCACTTCGGCTTCAATACCATTCCCAATGGTTAAATGAGTCCCCACGGGAAGGGAGAGGAGATCAATGCCTTCGGTGGTGATGTTCTCTGCAAAGTCCCCGGGCTTCACATCCAGCCCCAGATCCTGCATCTTCTTTATACTCTCCAATGCAAGGAGGCTCACCTGCCTGTGCCATTCAGAAGAGGCATGGGCATCACCCTCGATGCCATACCCGGTCCTGAGCATTACCTCCCCGACCGGTTTTTTTCTTACCCCTTTTTTCTCGCTGATATTGATGGAAACGATTTTCCCGGGCATATTTTTCCGCTCTTCAGCTTTTAAAATAACACAAATAAGAAAGGGAAGTCAGCAGATGGCATGGGAAGGAGAAAGGATGCATTTGGCCTGAGTTTACGACATTATGAACTCAACGCTGCAAACCGGACAGTTCACGCTTAACCCTCCCCTATTTTGTTTCAGGCCCTTCACCTGCGGGCAGGACCTCCTCGGTATCGCAGACAGGCACATACCTCTCTTTCTTTGCACTGAATCGGGCAATGGCGTACAGCGCTGCTGCAAGCACTGCCAGACTTATGACAATGACTGCCGTGCCCAAGACATGTTTCGGGAGGTTTTCATACAGCCCGTAAACGCCAAAGGCTATGAAGATAAGCGCCGCCATCCATT
>JAMCQB010000038.1 GCA_023382175.1 Nitrospirota bacterium
CGAGAAACTCCATGACATTGTTGGTCTGTATATGAATCCTCCGGATAAAGCGTTGGTGTTGTGCGTTGATGAGAAGAGTCAAATTCAGGCGCTTGACAGAACACAGCCGGGATTGCCCATGAAAAAAGGACGTTGCGGAACGCAGACCCATGATTACAAACGGAATGGTACAACCACGTTGTTTGCGGCTCTGAGCATGCTTGATGGAAAAGTAATAGGCGACTGCATGCCTCGCCACAGACATCAGGAATTTATTCGCTTCCTCAAGAAAATAGACAATGAAACCACGGAAGGTCTCGATCTGCATCTTATAGTCGACAACTACGGGATACACAAACATCCGCGTGTGAAATCTTGGCTTAGTCGGCATCCTCGCTTCTATTTGCATTTCATCCCGACCTCAAGCTCCTGGTTAAACATGGTGGAACGTTGGTTCCGTGAAATTACCGATAAACGTATCCGCCGCGGCACATTTAAAAGCGTGCCTGATTTAATTGCAGTAATCAAGGATTATTTGGAAAATCACAATCAGAATCCTCGGGTGTTCGCATGGAGCGCGCCCGCAGAACAGATTCTGACAAAAATAGCTATATGTAAAGAAGCGTTGGAAACACTACACTAGGAATCTGAGGAAATTGAAATTGCCCCGCCCCCGATCACCATATCCCCGTCATAAAAGACCGCGCTCTGTCCCGGCGCCGGCGCCCACTGAGGTTCGTCGTACACGACATGCACCCTTCTATCATGCATGAGCGAAAGGGTTGCAGGTTCGTCCTTCATCATGGAGCGGACTTTCACCATAGCGCGGAAGCTCGATACCTCCCCCGTCCCCCCCTTGCTAGGGGGGGGCAACGGGGGGATAAAGGGGGAGATGGGGGGATTAAGCCAGTTCACCCCTTCAACAACAAAGTCTTTCATCTTCGCCGCCTCCCTCGGTCCCACATAAACCGTATTACTGCCGGCACCGATTTTCACTACATAGAGGGGTTCCGGAGAAGAGAACCCGAGTCCCTTCCTTTGTCCAATGGTGTAAGAGTGGATGCCCTTATGGGTGCCCATGACCTTTCCGCTTACAATATGAATGATGGGGCCCGGACCCCGCTCTTCAGGCAGAAGTTTGTCAATGAATTTGCAGTAGTTCTTATCCTCGATAAAACAGATCTCCTGGCTCTCCGGTCTCTTTGCCGCAGGGAGGTCCAACATCCGTGCAATCTCCCTGACCTCGTCCTTTCTTTTTTCTCCCAGGGGAAGCATGAGACGGCTCAACTCCTCAGGTCTCAGGACATAGAGCACGTAGGACTGGTCCTTCTTTGGATCAATACCCTTTCTTAGGTATGAACCGGTGAATCGGTGAACCGGTGAATCGGTGAATGGGATTTCTACGCTTCCCTGTCCCCGTGTCTCCGCTTCTCCGGGTCCCCCTGTCGTATTAATAACCCGTGCATAATGTCCTGTGGAGATGAATCCGGCGTTCCTTTCATCAGCGAATTTCACGAGGTAAGGGAACTTAATGTGCCGGTTGCAGAGGATGCAGGGATTCGGGGTCACCCCTTGTGCATATGCATCAATGAAAGGCTCAATGACATGGACCATGAATTCCTCTCTCAGATCCATAGCGGTATGGGCAACACCGATTCGTTCCGCGGTCTTTCTGGCGTCGTTAATGGATTCTATGGAACAGCAGCCGGAGAAGGTATTCCTGAGTCTCGCCTCATACAGGATAAAACTCAGCCCTTCCACCTCATATCCCTGCTCTTTCAGGAGGTATGCGGTTACCGAGGAGTCAACCCCTCCGCTCATGCCTACAATCACCTTCATGTGTTTTATAATAACAGAAGTGGTATAATAGGTCAGGCGCTAAAAAGAAGTCCGGATTCTCTCTTCAGGCAACGCACCTCACTTTTCCCCGGCCAGTATAAGCGTGAATTTCGGTAGATTGCACAGGCCTCTCCCGGAGCAACCTCTGGTGAGGGTTTGTGTTATACCATCTGTCAAAGGAGTGACGATGTCAGAATCTGAATTGCCATTGCCTCATCTTACCATTAAGGGAAAGAGAATAAGGGTTCCCATTGTACAGGGAGGGATGGGTGTCGGAGTATCCCTTCACCTCCTTGCAAGCGCTGTGGCAAGGGAAGGCGGAGTTGGTATTGTATCCAGTGCCTGTCTTGACAGACTTGTTTCAAAAAGGACCGGGAAGAAATTAACAACCTATGAGGCTGCATACAATGAAGTCTCACTTTCAAAGGCTGCCGGAGGCTATGCAGGCATAAACATAATGGTTGCCCTTGTCAGGGACTATGAAAGTTCCGTGAGGGGAGCCATTGATGCAGGAGCAGACGTCATTATCTCAGGCGCAGGGCTGCCGCTCGGCCTTCCCTCCATTCAACCTCCTCGGGATACGGCGCTCATACCCATCGTGTCATCCGCAAGGGCGCTGGAGCTCATCTGCAAAAAATGGGAAAAATTGGGATACCGTCCCGATGCCACGGTGCTTGAAGGCCCCCTGGCAGGCGGCCATCTTGGATTCAAAATCGACTCCATAGACCTTGAATCCAATACCCTTGAGCGCCTTTTACCGCCGGTCAAGGACATGGCAATAAAATATGGGGACTTCCCTGTTATCGTTGCCGGCGGGATTTATACACACGATGATATTGTGCGCTTTTTAAAGATGGGTGCTGACGGCGTCCAGATGGGGACGAGGTTTCTTGCTACAGAGGAAAGCAGCGCTTCACCGTTGTATAAGCAGGCGGTCATCGATGCCACAGAGGAGGATATCATTGTTGCACATAAGCCAGGTTCTCCCTGCGGTTTGCCGTTCAGGATAATCAAGCAGTCTCCCATGTATCTCTCTGCCCTCAAGAGGCTGAGAGAGCCCAAATGCGACAAGGGATATGTGCTTCTGAAAGACGCTGAGGGCAAATTTTCCCGTTGCCCTGCAAAGGAGAGCAATGAAACCGCCTTCTGCATCTGCAACGGTCTTCTCAGCTCTGCTGGCTATAATTCGGACGAAGAAGAACCCCTCTATACCGTAGGCACCAACGCTTACAGGGTGGACCGGATTGTCCCTGTCAAGACCCTTATGGATGAACTTGCAGGGAAAACGGCCCTCTGCCTGCCATAAGCCTGTTCTTTACCCATAGCCTGCCCTGCTGAAACGGATAGCGAGCGAATAGAACAAAGAATAATTCATTACGTTAAGAACCCTGCGGTCTTGCCGCAGAGTTCTTCATTTAAGGTATAATCTCCCATGAACCTCTATCTCATCGACGGAAATTCCTACGTCTATCGGGCCTTCTTCGCCATAAAGGGCCTCACCAATTCCAGGGGTTTTCCCACCAACGCCATTTACGGCTTCACCAATATGCTCCTTAAAATAATACGGGAGAAAAAGCCTGAGGGGATCGTCGTCTCCTTCGATTCCCCTGCCCCCACCGAAAGGCACAGGATGTTTGAGGCATATAAAGCGCAGAGACCTGAGACACCCGGAGAACTGGTGCAGCAGCTTCCCCACATCAGGAAGATGATCACTGCCTTCAATATAAAGATCTTCGAGGTTCCGGGGTATGAGGCTGATGATCTGCTCTGCACCATCGCAAAAAAGGCTGCAAAGGAAGGAGCGAACGTCTTTATTGTGACCAGTGACAAGGACATGCTCCAGATCGTGGACGAGAGGATAAAGATCTATGACCCGGTGAAAGACAAGGTGCTGGATGAGGAATATGTAAAAGAGAAATTCGGTGTCGGTCCCGGGAGGGTTACCGAGTTTATGGCCCTCACCGGGGATGCCGTTGACAACATCCCCGGAGTGAAGGGGATCGGCGAAAAGACAGCAAGGGAGCTGCTCCTGAGTTTCAGGGACGTGGAAGAACTCTTGAATCATCCCGAGAAGATAAAGAAGGAAAAGCTCAGGGCTCTCATTACCGAAAACACAGACATGGTTCGATTGAGCAAACAGCTTGCGACCATCGACACCTCTGTACCCATCGAGGTTGAGGTGAATGACTTTGCGGTCAGGGAACCTGACTGGTCAGCATTGCTCACCCTCTTCCGCCGGTTCGAGTTCGGAAGCCTGCTGAAAATGATCCCCTCCGCAAAGAGTGAGAGGAACTATGAGACGGTTCTATCCATGGAGAAGTTCGAAAATATCGTGTTATCCATAAATGACACCTTTGCCTTTGATATCGAGGCAACGGGCAGAGACCCTCTCAAGGATGCCATCGTCGGCCTCGCCATTAGCCGTGAAAAGGGGAATGCATACTATGTACCCTTCAGCCACTCCTATGAGCACGCGCCTGAACAGGTGGAGAAGAGAAAGGCCCTGACACTGGCATCAGGGATATTCGGAAATGCCGATATGCCGAAGGTCGGGCATAATCTGAAATACGACCTCGAGATGCTGAGGCGGGAAGGGATCGAAGTCCGGGGAAAACTGTATGACACCATGCTTGCGTCTTACCTTATCAATCCGAACAAGCCTGACCACAGCCTTGGGGATGTTTCCTTTGAATATCTCTCCTACCGGAAAAAGACCTTTCAGGAGGTCCTCGGCAAAAGAGCTTCCTTCACCGAGGTTCCCCTGGAAGAGGCCGCCGCATATGCGGCTGAGGATGCGGCGCTGGCACTGGAGTTAAAGGAGGTCCTCTTTGAAAAGCTCAGGGAGGAGGGGCTTGATAAGCTCTATTTCGAGATCGAGATGCCCCTTATCCGTGTCCTTATGGAGATGGAAGAGGCAGGCTTCATGGTGGATGTGGAGAAGCTCAATGACATGTCCAAAGAGCTTTCACGGGAGATCGACTCCATCCAGAGGAGGATCTATTTCCTCGCGGGGGAGGAATTCAATATCAATTCACCGAAACAGCTGTCCAGGGTCCTGTTTCACAGCCTTGGACTGAAGCCCGGGAAAAAAACAAAGACCGGATATTCCACTGAAGTGAGCGTGCTGGAGGAGCTGGCACAGACCCATGAGCTGCCAAAGGAGATACTGGATTACCGCAGCCTGAGCAAGCTGAAATCCACTTATACCGATGTATTGCCAAACCTTATCCATCCTCTTACCGGGCGCATACACACTTCATTCAACCAGACGGTTACCGCCACCGGCAGGTTGAGCAGCAGTGAACCAAACCTCCAGAATATCCCCATACGGGGTGAATGGGGAAGACGCATCAGGGAGACCTTCATCGCGGAGGGGAACAAACTGATCCTCTCGGCAGATTACTCCCAGATCGAGCTGAGGATCCTTGCCCATCTCAGCGGGGATCAGGGGCTCATTAACGCATTTATCACCGGTGTGGATGTCCACACAAGAACCGCCTCTGACATATTCGGCGTAGCCTTTGAAAAGGTCACCCCGGAAATGAGAAGGGTTGCAAAGACTGTGAACTTTGGCGTTATATACGGCATCTCGCCCTTCGGCCTCTCAGAGGCATTGAACATCACACCGGCTGAGGCGAAGAAATACATTGACGGATATTTCGAAGGCCATCCCGGAGTGAAGGCATATATAGAACAAACCCTGAGAGAAGCCCGGGAAAAGGGTCATGTGACTACTATGTTCAACAGGAAGAGGAGTGTGCCCGAGATAAGGAGCCGGAATTCAACCACACGGGCTCTGGGGGAAAGGCTTGCGGTAAACTCACCCATTCAGGGCACGGCTGCTGACGTCATCAAGATTGCCATGATACACATAAGGGACAGTTTCCATACCAGAGGGCTGAGGTCAAAAATGATACTCCAGGTGCACGATGAACTCGTCTTTGAACTGCCTGAAGACGAGCTGGATGAGGCCGGAAGGATAGTGAAAGAGAAGATGGAAAAGGTAGTGGATTTATCTGTCCCGCTAAAGGTCGAGATCGGCTACGGCAGAAACTGGGCCAAGGCCCACGGATAATTCCTCTTCAGATATTTCTATTCCCAGCTCGTAACGTCCTTGTCTTCTTTCTCTCCTCCGGGAGCGCCGTCACGGCCATAGGAAAAGAGGTCATATTCGCCGTGGGTGCCGGGTGACTGATACTGGTAAGGCCTGCCCCACGGATCCAGGAGCTGCTTTTTCTTGGCATAGGGTCCGTTCCACTTCTCGAGACCGGGATTTTCCACAAGGGTATTCAAACCTTCCTGAGTACTGGGATATCTGTCTTCGTCCAGTCTGAACCTGTCCAACGCCTGGCCAAGAAGCTCGATCTGGGCCTTTGCTGCGTCCTGTTTGGCTTTACCGAGCTGCGGAAAAAGCTTCGGGCCCACAAGGGCGGCGAGGAGTCCTATAATAACCATGACCACGAGGAGTTCCACCAGGGTAAATCCCCTCTTGTCCGCTATAAGCGATCTTCTCTGCATTGTTCTCTCCTGTATTGACACAAAATTACCGTTTCTTTAAGCTAACAATAAATCCAGGATAAGTCAATACGGAGGCCTTATGCAATATCAGGTGGGAAGGACAGGAAAGATCGTTGTGGCGAGGTTCGAAGATAGAGAGGATGTTCTCGGCAACCTTGCAGACATCGCCAGGAGAGAGAATATCAGGGCTGCTGCATTTTATCTTGTGGGAGGCATGCGTGAGGCGAGGATCGTTGTCGGTCCGGAGAAGGATGTGATGCCCCCTGTGCCGGTATGGAGAGAACTGGGAGAAAGCCACGAGGTGACCGGTTTCGGCACCATCTTCTATCAGGGCGATGAACCAAAGGTGCATTTTCACGGCGCCTTCGGCAAGGGAGATATGGTGAAGGTCGGCTGCATGAGGGAAAAGACAGAGACCTTCCTTGTGCTCGAGGCGGTGATTATCGAGATGGAGGGAATAACCGCAGTCCGGGAATTTGACCCGGTGTCAGGATTGACACTCCTCAAACTGTAGTATTTCTCATACCATACGCAGGACGGGCAGATGAAGAAAGGCTCCCTCCTCAATGCGCAGTTATACAGGCCATTCGCCTCAGGATTTTTATAATCGACAGGATATTGATATGGTGTTACGTAATACATTTAGAACAGAAGTCTACTCCCGATCTCCCCAAAGGTCTTTATTACAGGGTGTCGTATTCACCTCAGCGAATCCGCCGATGCGGACAAAAATTCTTCCTCTGCCCTTCCTATGCAAATGGGGAAAAATTCCCTGTGGAACTCAGCGTATCTCCCCTCCCTTGACGGGAGGGGATTAAGGGGAGGGTGGACATTGAAGCAACCTAATAAAGGAGGTATTTCATGGAAATCTTAAAGGCCGTCAAAGAGAGGAGAAGCATCAGAAATTTTCAGAAAAAGGATATCCCCGGTGATCTCGTCGACAAACTCATTGAGGCACTGCTCTGGGCTCCCAGCGCCGGAAACCTTCAGTCAAGGAAGTTCTATTTCATTCAGGATGTCACGCTGAAGAAAGAAATCGTCTCTGCAGCCCTCGGCCAGAGTTTCATTGCAGAAGCGCCCCTGGTGATCGTGGCCTGCACGGACAACATGATCTCCGGGAAATACGGCGACAGGGGAGTAAACCTTTACTCCATAGAGGATGTGGCGGCCAGCATCATGGGGATGATGCTCGTGGC
>JAMCQB010000160.1 GCA_023382175.1 Nitrospirota bacterium
ATTATTTCTATTCTATACATTTCTTGCTTTTTTTATACATTTTTCGCACAGATTATGTAAAATTTGGAGAATTCGAACATTCTTAGCAAAAAGGAAATGATGACCTCCACAGCGCATATTTCAAAGTGAACGTTGTTCCTTTAAGCCGTTCGGGGGTGGCCGGAATAGGCAGGAAGAGATCATCTACGCTTTCATGAAGGTTACGGATGCTATAATGATACCATGGACAGAGAGGAAACCTTCCCATGAGAAGTCTGTGGCAGTTCATCCCTGCAGTCCTTCTGTTCTTCATGTTTCCCTCCGATGCGTCGTCAGAGGTGATCGTCCACGACCTCATTGCCGCCCAGGGCAAAAGGATCACCATCAGGATAGAGACAAGGGGGAAGTTCTTCAGCAAAGGCGGTGAGGTGGTGATGGTGTCCATCAACGGGAAAGCCGCCGGAAATGTCCTTTCAGGGGGAGACGGTTTCGCCTTCAGGCAGTTTACTCCGGTAAAAACCGGCATCCATCGAATCACCGCAAAGTCAGGCGCCGACGAGGGTTCCGGATTGCTCCTTTCCTTGAAGAAGGGCACAGGCATAGTCTTCGTGGATGTGGAAGGAAGCCTTTTGGAATCGCCTTTCTCACGAAAACCGAGGAGTGGAAGCAAAGAAGGGATACAGGAGATCAACAGAAAATACCCTGTGGTCTTTCTCAGCTCGGGCAAGGCAGGCACAGGAGCCCTGAAGGCATGGTTGAAAGAGAACGGATTTCCTGAGTTGCCTGTAGTTCCCTGGGATGAAGGGAAAATATTCGATGACATCCTTGAGAAGGGTCTTACTATCAGGGCCATAATCGGGAGTCCTGATATAATCGTATCCGCAAGGGAGTACCGTCCGGGGGCCTTCAGCTTCTCCGAGGCAGAGGGAGCGAAAGAGGTGAAGAACTGGGAAGAGATAAGGAAGATTCTGCGGTCCGGCGGTTTTTGACATTCATGGCTGTGGCGTATATAATGCAAAAATCTGTTTAGGCAGGAAGAAATGCTTTGACAAAAGGACATCTGAGGATAGGCAGGATACGCTACGCGAACCTTTTCCCGATCTTTTACATGCTGGAGAGGAGCGCAGACTGTTCAGCATATGAGTTCGTCGAGGGAGTCCCGTCCGTTGTGAACAGGCTTTTGAGGGAGGGGGATATCGACATAAGCCCCTCTTCTTCCATCGAATATCTCAGGAATGAGGAGAAGTATACGGTTTTGGACGGCCACTCCATAAGTTCAGCAGGTCCTATTGGAAGCATCCTCCTCTTCAGCAGAAGACCTATCGAGACCCTGAACGGATTAATAGTCCTCGCTTCATCCCAATCAGAGACCTCCGTGGCCCTCCTGGACATCGTCCTGAATAAATTCTACGACCTTGACTGTCCGCTGAAATCAACCTCGGAGCCTCTCGAAAAAGCCATAGAGACCCATACCGCGTACCTCCTCATCGGCGACGACGCATTAAGGGAAGCCCTCAAGTGGCCGAAGCTTTACATCTATGACCTTGGAGACATCTGGCACAAAAACACCGGACTGCCCTTTGTCTTTGCACTCTGGATCGCACGCAACGCCTGGAGCATGGAGGAGCCTGCGCTCTTTGAACGATTCAGAAAAGATCTGGATGCCGCAAAGGCCGGTGCCCTGAAGAATTTGCGGACCATTGCCGGGGAATCACCCCTTCTCAGTATGCTTTCCGAGGACGAGATCGTCTCTTACTGGAAGGGTATCTCCTACGACCTTGATGAAGAACATAAAAAAGGCCTCGAATTATTCCAGAAGTATGCAGAGGAACTGAAGCTGATTTAAACCTTTTCCGTCCTTCCCTGTCTCAATAGGTAGAAAGAATAAGCCGAAAGAGAGATCCTGGACAAGCCAGGATGACAACCAGGAGGGAGTTATGAGACGCATTATTCTTAGTGTATTGGGGATCTGCACCGCCACAGCAGTGATCTCTTCTGCAGCATATGCGGGGCCTGCATTGGATCCGGGGGTTCACGCCAGAATGGTAAACCAGCAGAAGAGGATCTGGCAGGGAGTAAACACCGGAGAACTCACCCCGAGGGAGGCCGGAAGGCTCGAAGCGAGGGAAGCAAAGATCAGAGAGGACGAGCTGCGGATGAAATCCGACGGCGTACTGACAGGGGCAGAAAGGGCCCGACTTCACAGAGAACTGGACAGGACAAGCAGGGCTATTTACCGGGAAAAACACGATGCGCAGAGAGCATGGTAAGACCTGACGGCATCATTCTGCGTAAATTGTAAGGGGAAACCGGATCACCGGTTTCCCCCGCGAAACAATAATCAATTCGCCTGCAAGCATTATCCAGTTTATTGCATGCAATAGCTTATATGATATGCAAACTACTGCACAACTAAAGGCACTACTTCACAGGCAACCCCTTTAAAATCAAACAGTTTAAGTTTCGGGGTGCTCCTCACTTGATAGACAACAGTTCTTCCTATTGTAGTCCGCACTCTTGATGCCTGATTTGTTTTTACTAATACAACTGTTAATATATAAGTGTAGTGCGTCGTTATGACATCGGGAAAACATGGAGAGTGTATCGCTAAAGGCGATCAACAAAGTTGAATACATGGTGTTAATGAATTCTTTTTTATTATATTCGCTCGCTAATCCAGCAGTCCGCCTGAGACGGACGGGAAAGGCGTTCGCTATCCATTTCAAGGAGGATAATTAAGATGAGCAGAAGGATGGTAACTGTTGATGGCTGCACAGCATGCGCACACGTGGTGCATGCTACAAATGAGATTATCACGATTTATCCCATAACCCCCTCTTCCCCCATTGCAGAGATATGCGATGCGAAATCTGCTGCGGGTAAGGTGAATATATGGGGATCTGTTCCTCTGGTGAGCCAGATGCAGTCGGAGGCGGGTGTTGCGGGTTCGGTCCACGGTTCCCTTACCACCGGGGCATTGACCACGACGATCTCTGCTTCCCAGGGCCTCCTTTTGATCGTGCCGAATATGTACAAAATAGCGGGAGAGCTTACGCCAACGGTCTTTCATATCACTGCCCGTTCCCTCGCATGCCAGGGGTTGTCCATCTTCGGAGACCATTCCGATGTGATGGCCGTGCGGGCTACCGGTTTTGCGATGCTTTGCTCCCAGGATGTCCAGGAAGCCATGGACTTTGCGCTCATCGCGCAGGCCGCAACCCTCGAATCGAGGATCCCTTTCGTCCACTTCTTTGACGGTTTCAGAACGTCCCATGAAGTCCAGAAGATCGAGGAGCTTGCCTTTGACGACATGAGAGCAATGATAGACGACGATCATGTTATCGCCCACCGCATGAGGGCGCTCACCCCTGACCGCCCCATGTTACGGGGTACTGCCCAGAACCCGGATGTCTATTTCCAGGGAAGGGAAACGGTAAACAGGTTCTATGATGCCACAGCGGCGATCGTGCAGAAGGTCATGGACAAGTTCGCCGGAGTGGTCGGGAGACAGTATAAACTCTTTGATTATTATGGCGACCCTGAAGCCGAGCGCGTAATCGTAATCATGGGTTCGGGAGGCGAAACCGTGCTCAGCACGATCAATGCCCTGAACGCCAAAGGGGAGAGACTGGGACTGGTTCAGGTGAGGCTCTTCAGGCCCTTTGATACCGATGTCTTTGCCCAGGCACTTCCTGCCAGCGTGAAATCCATCGCCGTTCTGGACCGCACAAAGGAGCCCGGCGCCATCGGCGAGCCCCTCTATCTCGATGTCAGGACTGCGATCGGTGAGGCAATGGAGAAGGGGACCGTGGGGTTCAAGACTTACCCCAGGATCGTCGGAGGCCGTTATGGTCTCGGTTCGAAAGAGTTCACTCCTGCCATGGCAAAGGCCGTATTGGATAATCTGTCAGAGGCCAGGCCGAAAAATCACTTTACGGTGGGCATAAACGACGATGTCGCGGGGACGAGCCTGGGGTATGATGAGTCCTTCACCGTTGAGGGAAAGGGCGCTTACCGGGCCATGTTCTATGGGCTGGGCGCTGATGGTACGGTGGGGGCGAACAAGAATACGATAAAGATCATCGGTTCGGAAACCGACAACTATGCCCAGGGGTATTTCGTCTATGACTCGAAAAAGTCCGGCTCCATCACTACGTCGCACCTCCGCTTTGGAAAGGAGAAGATACTCAATCCCTATCTCCTTTCGAAGGCCGACTTCATCGCCTGCCACAACCCGTCCTTCCTTGAAAAATACGATATGCTCTCCCGCGCGGAGGAGGGAGCGACCTTCCTCCTTACCACTTCCCATCCCAAGGACAAAATATGGGATACCCTGCCTGTCGAAGTTCAGGAGCAGCTCATTGCGAAGAATATGAAGTTCTACATCATCGATGCCATATCCCTGGCCGAAGAGATCGGTCTCGGGGCCAGGATCAATATGATCATGCAGACGGCGTTCTTTGTCATCTCGGGGATCATTCCGAAAGAGGAAGCGATCAAGGCGATCAAGACCGAAATCAAGAAGACCTACATGAAGAAGGGTGAGAAGGTCATCGAGATGAACTATGCCGCAGTCAACACGGCCCTCCAGAATATCGTTGAGGTGCCTGTCCCCGACAAGGTCACGGGCACGATGCGGGTGAAGCCGCCGGTGCCCGAGGACGCTCCGGAGTTCGTCAGGGACGTGACAGCAAAGATGATCGCCGGCAAGGGCGATGAGCTGCCCGTTTCCGCCATGCCCGCCGACGGCACATGGCCTACGGGGACAACACAGTATGAGAAGCGGAACATCGGCGTCCATGTCCCCATCTGGGAGCCCGATAACTGCATCCAGTGCGGCCAGTGCTCCTTTGTCTGTCCGCACGCCACAATAAGGATTAAGGCCTACGACCAGACCCTCCTGAAAGACGCGCCATCGGGGTTCAGATCCGTCAATGCCAAGGGGAAGGAACTGGAGGGCCTGAAGTTCACCGTTCAGGTAGCGCCCGAGGACTGCACCGGCTGCGGTTCCTGTGTGTTCGTTTGTCCGGGCTTCAAAAAAGACGCGGAAGGCAAGAAGGTCCCCGGCTTCAAGGCGATCAACATGAAGCTCCAGGAGCCGCTGAGGGCTCAGGAGGCGGAGTATTACTCGTTCTTCCTCAGCCTCCCTGAGACAGATCCCTCCCGGTATAACGTATCAACACTTAAGGGAAGCCAGTTCGTGAAGCCGCTCTTCGAGTATAGCGGCGCCTGCGCGGGATGCGGGGAAACGCCGTACCTGAAACTGCTTACGCAGCTCTTCGGCGACCGCCTGCTCATCGCCAATGCGACCGGGTGCTCATCGATTTACGGCGGTAACCTGCCGACTACGCCGTATACGAAGCGGGCCGACGGCAGAGGACCTGCCTGGTCCAATTCCCTCTTCGAAGACAACGCCGAATTCGGTCTCGGGATGAGGCTGACGGCGGACAAGTTCAATGCCCAGGCTTTGGAGCTCATGGACAAGCTCGCTCAGGATCCTTCATATGCCGACGCACGGGAACTCCTCGATTCCATAAGAACTGCCGATCAGACGACACAGGAAAAGATCGAACAACAGAGGGTGCGCATCGAGAAACTCAAAAAGAGACTCTCCCAGGACGGGTCACTTGAGGCAAAGAGCCTCTTGTCTATCACCGACTATCTCGTCAGGAAATCTGTCTGGGCCCTCGGTGGAGACGGTTGGGCCTATGACATCGGCTACGGAGGAGTTGACCATGTCCTGGCGTCTGGGAGGAACATAAACATCCTTGTCCTCGATACAGAGGTTTACTCAAACACCGGAGGGCAGATGTCCAAGTCTACTCCCCTT
Source organism: Nitrospirota bacterium (assembly GCA_023382175.1). Classification (GTDB taxonomy): domain Bacteria; phylum Nitrospirota; class Thermodesulfovibrionia; order Thermodesulfovibrionales; family UBA9159; genus JAMCQB01. Next base: position 5,810 of record JAMCQB010000160.1, read on the forward strand.
GCCGCTACCGCCCAGTTTGCTGCAGGCGGGAAAAGGACGCCGAAAAAGAATATGGGGATGATCATGACTACTTACGGGAATGTGTATGTAGCCCAGGTGGCCTTTGGGGCTAACCCGTCGCAGACGGTAAAGGCTTTTATCGAAGCCGAGGCGTACGACGGACCTTCATTGATCCTTGCCTATTCGACCTGCATCGCCCAAGGTATCGATATGGAGAAAGGGATCGACGAACAGAAGAGGGCCGTCGCATGCGGCCATTGGCCGCTCTACCGCTATAACCCTGAAATCGAAGCCCAGGGCAAGAGCCCGCTGACTATCGACAGCAAGGAGCCGACAATCTCCCTTGAAGAGTATGCATACAACGAGAATCGTTATCGGGCCTTGCGTTCAGGCAACGCGGAACTCGCGGCAACACTGATGAAGCAGGCAGAAGCTGACGTAAAAAGGAGATGGAAATACCTGAAGCACATGGCAAAGTGGTCGCCTGAGGAGCAGGCGTAAACAAGCGGAGGTTTATATGGATCTATACGAATTTGCGATGAAGATGGAAAAGGACGGTGAGAACTATTATCGTGAGTTAGCGACGAAGGTGGGTAATACAGGACTTAAGAATATACTCACTATGCTCGCAGATGCTGAAGTTGTACATTACAACATCTTTAAGAAACTGAAAGATAATGAAAAGGTTAAGGTAGGTAATACAAAGATACTATCAAACGCAAAAAATATTTTCGAAAAGATGAAAGAGGAAGAAGAGATCACTGGTGTCAGCAGCTCTCAGATAGAATTATATAGAAAGGCCCAAGAGATTGAGAGGAAGAGTCGGAATTTTTACCTGGAAAAGGCTGATGAAGTAAAAGGCAAATCGCAAAAAGAGATATTATTGAAGGTTGCAGATGAAGAAAAAAAGCATTATTTGATATTGGAAAAGATAATCGATTTCGTTTCACGACCAGAAATCTGGCTCGAAAATCCTGAGTGGTATCACCTGGAAGAATATTAGGCGGAAAAATGCGGTATGATAGCAAAAAGCGGGCACGAAAATTCATGCCCGCTTTTGTTTGAATCGACCGACGATGAGATTAGTAGCCTCCTGTTTTCTTCTTCTCTGCAGGAGCGGCTTCCTTCTTCTCCATCTTCTTCTCGGCAGCCTTCTTACCGACAATGCTGGTTGCTACGTTCTTGCCGTCCGTCTCTTTGTACTTCACGGTGACCTTGTCACCTACCTTAACGTCAGCAAGTTTCGCAGCTGCCTTCTCGTCGACTGAGAGAGCCACATCACCCTTCTTTCCCTTTACGGTGAGAGTCTTTGCTTTTGCATCAACTGCAACAACCTCGCCGGTCACCTGCTTTACCTTTGCAGGGGCCTTCTTCTCAGCGGGCTTCTTCTCCTCAGCCTTTGCTGGAGCGGCTTCCTTCTTTGCAGCAGGAGCTGCCTCCTTCTTCTCGGCAGGGGCTGCCGGAGCTGCCTTCTGCTCTGCTGCGAAGGAGAGACCTGCTACGGAAAGAACGAAGAGTACTGATACAACTATTGCGATTATCTTCTTCATCAAATTCACCTCCTTTCAATTTTTTTATTATCCTAAAGTTATCCATACACAAGATTTATGAGTTCGGAAGAGCGTCGTG
>JAMCQB010000115.1 GCA_023382175.1 Nitrospirota bacterium
GGGGCACAGTCAGTGGGCGGAGTTTTGCGAGGCGGCCTTAGAGTTCATCTCCCTCCACGCCCTGGGCGAGGGCCTGGTGCACCTGGGGCTGAAGGCCGGTGGGCTGATCATGCTGGTGTTCGATGTCGTTCAGATTCCCGGCGACGTCTCGTTCAGGGCGCTGGAGCCCGACTGGGAAGGCCCGGTCGACCAGAACGGCGAGAGCTATGTCGCGGTCTGCGGCCGTACCGACCACGCCATGCAGCCAGACGGCGTCGTAACCGACGACGGCTACTGGGTCGGTCCGGAGCGGCAAAGCTTTCGCGACGCGGCGGCCGACCGCAGCCGCCATCACCACACGGAAGCAATCGTCGTCCGCTGCTCCACGGCCGACAGCACTTGCGGTCCAGTCTGGCCGCTGCAATAGGCGGCGGCCTAACACACGAAAGGAAACGCATATGGCAAACACACCGATTGCTCAGGTTCGTCGCCTGAATTACAACGGCGAAGACATTGGTATGGGGTTCAACAGCGACACAGGCCTTGCTGTGGGTGCCGCCCTGGACTTTGAGCCCCCGGCCGGCGAACGCTCGCAGGAGGCCGAGGCAAGCGTCACGATCATCACCTCACATGAGCAGCTCATGGAGTCGATCCACATGTCGGCAGAACTGGAGGGGCGTTACGCCTTCTCCACTGGCGGCGCGAAGGTCGATTACTCGAAGAACAGCAGCTACAACAGCTCCTCCACCTTCATCCTCGCCAAGCTGGTGATCACCAACGACGTCTCGCGGGGGAAGAACTTCCGGCTCAAGCCCGATCTGCTGCACCTCCTCAACGCCGGGCAGGAGGAAACCTTCGCCCGGGCCTTCGGCGACTCTTTCGTCCGCGCCCACTACAACGGGGGCGAGTTCTACGCCCTGATGCGGATCACCTCGGTGGACTCCAAGACCGAGTCCCATCTCTCCGCCTCGCTCCACGCCGCCGTGCAGGGAGGCGTCGCCAGCCTCGACTTCAAGGCTTCCATGGAGAAGGCCAACCTCAATGAGAGCACCCGCAGTGAGTTCTTCGTCAGCTTTTTCCAAAAGGGCGGCTCGGGCGCGGCCGAGATCGGCACGACCTTAGATATCGATGATATCAAGAAGCGGCTGAAGGATTTCCCCGACGCCGTGAAGAACCACCCCTTCCCTTATTTCATCGAGGTGGCGACCTACGATACAGTGCCGCTTCCCACGCCCACCAAGGGATCGCGAGAGTCTTTTCTGCTGGCGCTGGCCGACACCAATCAGCAGAAACTGAAGTACATCCAGGCGCGCAACGACTTCCAGTTCGCCGCCGAACACCCCGAGTTCTTCTTCACGCCGCCGCCGCGGGCCGAACTGCTGGCGGCGGCGGGGCAATATCTCCAGCTCATGAACGCGGCGATCGCCCATGCTGTGAACCTGTCCAACGGTCGAATCGACCCGCCCCAGACCTTCGATCCGTCCAAGCTGACGCCGCCCCTCACGGTGCCCGACGTACAGGTGCGAAAGCGCGACGTGGGGCTCGAAGGCAGCTTCCCGGACTGGTGGGTGAATCGCGACGATCCCGCCACGCTGGAGACCAATCGAGAGATCGTGCACCGCCTGTCGCAAAAGGCAATCGGCGAATTGCACGACTTTAGCGCAATCGCCGATCCCAGCGGCGATCCGATCAAGACAGAACGGCTGAAGGGCATGGCCCTGGCTCGAGTCATCGGCGGCTTCAATGATATCAACCTGACGGGCTTGGGTGGCCGCCACATCACCTCTCTGGCCGCGCTGCCCACCATGGTCGCGCAGACCCTGAAGACGCTCGATGTATCGGGGAACAATATCACCGACCTCACCGGCGTCGAGCAGTTCCGCGTCCTGAACAGCCTGGACGCCTCGGACAACGACATCACGGACATAGGGGCCCTGCACACGCTGAGCGCCCTGCGGTCGCTCACCCTAGTGAACAACCTGATCTCCGACATCTCGGGCCTGGCGGGATGCACCGGCCTTGAGACGTTGGATGTATCGGGAAACGACATCACGGACCTGGGCCCGCTGGCGAACTGCCAACGGCTGCGCAGCCTGCGGCTGGCGGGTTCGTCAGACGCCTCCACGCTTTCCGGTCACAACCGCTGGACCAATCCGGTGGAGAATGCGCAGGCCCTGGCGAGCTTGCCCCATTTGGCCAATCCCTTCGTGCTGGGTCGCACGCTTACGGTCCGCTACGGAGACCTGACCGAGGGTGACGCCGCCCAGTTTCGGGGAACGGCAACTCGTGTGGGCGTCTCCAACCGCTTCCGCGTGCGCCTGACCCGCGGTGCCGAAACCCTGGACGACGAGTGGATCCTGGCAGCCGTGACCCGCGTGACCCTGACGTCGAGCGCGGACTTCGCTTTCTTCTTCCCGACCTTCCGGCAGGGCACGGTGCCCACCTCGGGCGCCCTGCTGAACATCAGCCGCGGGAGCCGGCAGAACCGGCCGGAGTTAAATCTGAGCTATGTGCTGCCGGAGACGCCGCAGCGCTGCGGCATCGACCTCGATGCTTATCCGATCTTCCGGACGTTGATCCGCATGCCGACCTTTGACGCGGTGGTAGAGGCCTGATGCGAAGTAGAAGAATTCCGGGCAGAGTAGAGGACAAGCTCAACCATCCTTCTAAACGCGCATCGTAAGAAATGAGTATTATGTCCCCGGAATTCTCGCATCTTTGTCTCTCCTGTACATCGGCATTGAACATTGATTATATCAAGTCCGTCATGTAGATACTGAATCGTCCGTCCGTAAGCGATTTAGAGATGTGAGGGTCTTTTCCTACACATCTCACGTTTATGACGCTACGGAGTTCTTCAGCCGATAACCTTTAACGATGTCAAATTTTCATATTTGAGGATAAGCAGGAGGATATTGGACTCTGATATAATTGTAGCATCGAGGCCATAAATAATGACAAATGTTGCTTCCATCTTGGGCGGCGATAGAATACTCGGACGAAAGATCAAAGGAGATTTCGACTTCGATGCCCTCATTAGAAAGGGAATACCTTTGAGAGTCGTATCTTATGTGAAAAAGAAGTTTGCTCTTTCTGATGGAGATATTGCTCGGGTAATTGGCTTAAGCTCCAGAACACTTTCGCGGAGGCTGAAGATTGCGAAAACATGGTCCTCCACGTTACGGAAGACCGAGCATGCGCAAGAGCCCGGTAGAAACCCAAGTGTTAAATTACAAAGGCTATCTCTTGTGGAAAGCGACAGGCTTTACCGATTCGCAAGAATCGTCGCACGTGCGCAGGATGTATTCGCGGATGAACGTGCGGCAATAGAATGGCTTAACAGCCCGCAGTATGGTCTTGGTGAGTGCATTCCACTCGACTTGCTTAAGACTGACGCAGGAGCTCAAGAGGTCGTGGACCTCCTGGGCCGAATAGAATACGGGGTGATTTCATAAAATAGGAAGATCATGTGTCTTCTGATCCTTCTCGAGAACGAATAAGAGGTGATGGGTATCATCTTGGTTAGAAGAAGGCAGCGATCTTTCAATGCCTTGAAAAGGATATCTTTCGCTATCGTAATTTAATTGCGCCTTTCTGGCTAATGTACGGAAGTGCCTTCCTCCTTTTCCTGAGCGAGACCGCCTATCCTCCTCAAGAGCGCATGACGCCATGCCTGATAATGCTCACCAGTCTTATCTATCGGGTGCTTCTTGCCGAAGAAAATGAATCCTTTGCTTCGAAAATGATCTCCCATCAACTCAACCATTTCGCGTTTGACGAACATATCGAGAAACTCCCGAACCTCATCGTGCGATATCCGTCTACGGTCTGGGAGCATAAGAACATAGGTCGCCGTGGTAGAAGAAAGTGCGTTCTGGTCTACCTCGACAAGGCATGCGGATATCGACTTGTAAGTGAACGTCACACGCAGGTATTTTCGGCTCGTCGTATGTTCTCTGTCGAAGAACTCCCAACGCGATCCCTTTATGTTTTTGCCGGTACGTCTTGGCATGGCAAGCGGCCCTATAATCTGAAAGTCCTGAACGCCTTCTTCTTTCGCAAGAGGCACCACCATCTCCTGAAAGTCCTTTAAAGAAAAACACTCCTTGTATCGAATCTCGGGATCCTGCTGATCGGGGGGCTTCACTTCACCATGCCTTACGCCGGCATCGCCATCGTTCGCAGAATCAGTGAGACTCAGATCAGCCTCGCCTTCGCCACTACCCGCAGTGGGAACTAGGACGCTGCCCTTTTCATCGCCCACGTACTTTTTCTCTATCACCATCTCGGACTTGTGGATATTCTTCGGAGGCTCTGTGTTCTTGATATCGGCGCTTGCGAGCCCGGAGGTTGGCACCCTAACGGTAGTGACCCTCGTCGTCATTCTCTCCTTCGTCCGTCTTGTTACATCGACCTTCCTCGGCGGCATGTTAATCCGCTCGATCGTTAACTTGTCAAAATCAAAGGGGCTGTTCTCTTTTAAGATTTCAAGGATGAGGACCTTTTCCTTGCCCAGTTCAGGATAGAAGCGCCTCACCGCACGGACTGTCACGGTTAATTTCGCGGCGACGGGGAAGTCTGCGATCAGCGGGACATTCATATCCTCCTTGCCCTTATGGATCTGTCGCCGCAAATTGTGAACAATCCCTTCCCATTTCTTTCTCGCATTGCTGTTCTTCGCGAACCTTATAATGTCTGCAGCATCACCATCCGCGGCATTCGTCTTAAGGAAGATACTGGCGTGCCTGGCCCCAGGGTCAACGTGGATACTGCCGGGCTCGTATAAGCCTTCAAGAGCTTGAGCGAACAACTGCCGACACATCGAGGCCGAGGTAAAGTAATATGCGGCCCCAAGGACAAAACAAGGGAAGATGAATTCGTGCGTCCCGGTGTCGATTACAACGCAATATTGGGACTTGCTATAGGTGAGCCTGTGATGGCGCAGGTCGTAGAGGTCGTCTGAGAACGCCTTGCCAACTGTCCTAACTGAATTCTTTTCGAGTGCATCGAAGGAAAGCGGGATATTTTCTCCTTCCTCTTGAGGGTTCTCAAGGCGTTGGCCGTTAATATAGTAGGCGCCGGGAGCGTATACAAAAAGCTGCTCAGGAGCAATCTTGGCCATGAGATACTTGCCGTCTGGTTCGGCGAGTTTAAAAAGGACCCTGAACCGGTGATCGGACATGTCCAGGTTCTGCACCCAGATAAGCCTGAATATCTTATCCTTGTTTTCACCTTCCTGCATCTCCTCGATGGTTATTGATGACAGGTCGGTCTCGATCAAGGTCTGCTATCCCTTTGATAATATAGCGTTTGTTGCCTTTTTCGTTGTCGCAACAAATACCCTACTCGGGTAGTGGTGTTACTATTTTGATGCAGGAAAACGATGGGCTTGTCAGTTGGCTTATATTGGGTACAGTTGGAATATCTTTGAAATCTTACAAAAGACCACGGCTGAGTTGAAGACACTGGGGGAGAATAAAGAGAAAAAACAGAACGAACTGGAAACATACACGAAGACAATTTTTCAAAAGCACCAGAAACGGATAAACGAGTTGTTATCCACGCTGGGCGCCGATTTTACGATTACGGACCTTACCGGAAAGACGGATGCCCGGGCTAACGAGTCCTACAGCGACTTCGCCTTTCTCATTCTGCAGAAGAAGGTGCCCCTTACGACCAGGCAGGACGATTGCCCCTGCTTTAAGACAACCTTAAGCGAAGGAGACAAAAGCACTCTTGCCTTCGCATTTTTTATCGCCACCACAGAACAGCTTCCCGACATTAAACAGCAGATCATTATCTTGGACGACCCTCTCTCCAGTCTGGACGAAACACGACGCGAAGCTACCGGCCGCGTTCTATTGAGTTTCGCTCCAGAGGTGGAGCAGCTCTGCGTGCTTACCCACAAGAAGGATTTTCTCTGGATGCTCTGCGACAAAATGCCGGATTGTGGTATTTTGCAGATCCGTTCGGACAAAAAGAACGGTAGCCGACTGGAGGAGATGGATGTGGAGCAAGAGCGAAAAGGGCCGCTCGCGCGCTTAATCGACGACATGGAGAGGTATGTTACGGAGGACTTCGGCCCCACGCCTGATGTCATGCAGGGTAATATCCGCAAAATCTTCGAATCAGTCCTGAAGACGAAATATTACCGTCTTTTGAAGGAAGATATGAGGAATAAAAAGGGTTTTGCAAAACTGCTTCAGACTCTTTTCGACGGCGGCCATCTCGATTCTGCATTGAAGCCTAAGCTGTTCGATCTCTGTTCGGTAGCAAGCGGCGCTCACCACGGAGAGATTGTCGATACCCCCGCGAAGGACCTGAGCCGAGACGAATTGATACCCCTGATAACCGAGGCCCTCACCCTTATTGAGAAGGTGTAGGGTCCCGTTAAGCTTCGTTTTCGAATATAGGAGGGCTATTGAGAACTCATAAGCCATATCAGTATAATATGTCGTAATTGAGAGGAGGACACTATGAGGGATAATATGCTCGCAGGGCATAAGAATAGACCTTTTATTACTCTTTATGCAGAATCGCGCGGGAAGTCGGTCCCGCTTCCGGGCAAATACGACGAGGAGCTTCAAATTGTTGTTTTTGATAAAGAGGGAAAGAAGGCCCCTTTGATCCGGGTATGCAGCTATCCTGAAACTTTTACGAAAACCGAAGCGGATCGGGAATCGGATGAAAGCTCTTCCGTACTCTTAGAGACTCAAACAAAGACCGCCGCGGGAAGAGAATCTGACGATGCCGATATTAAGCATCCCCCGGAACTGATGACGAAGACCTTTGTTGAAAGGGAATCGGACGACGACCGATTGTTTTTCCTCGAATTGCAGACAAAGACAAAAATTGAGCGCGAGGGAGACGATAATCTTTTCGGGCTCTGAAAAAACCATTTTGATTTTAACCAACCGCGAGGACCTGACCGCAGACTATGTTGTCCTGGAACTCCAAAAGAGGGCTGTACCCTTCACTAGATTAAATACAGAAGATTTTCCTCAGCGCCTCAATCTGTCACTACATATCGGGACCGATTCTCTTGTCCGAGGAACACTTTTAAGTAGCTCTGTTAGCCTGCCGATAGAAAACATTCGCAGTGTCTGGTACCGCCGCCCCTCTTTGCCATCCTTCCCCGACGTCGAGATGGACCCAGGTGTTCGAGAATTTTGTACTAAGGAGAGCTATTATGCGCTCGAAGGTCTTTGGGCATCGCTCGATGTGTTCTGGGTCAGCGACCCATTTAATATCAAAAAGGCGGAAAATAAACCTTATCAGCTTCATGTAGCCTCCAATATTGGTTTTCTGATTCCCCGCACGCTGGTTTCAAACGATCCTGATGAAATAGAAACGTTCTTCAAGCAATGCCAAAATGGATTGATAGTTAAGCCTGTCAGAACAGGTATTGTACATATCAATAGAGAGGAAAAGATAATCTTTACTAACGTGGTAAACCCCTCTGATCTGGAAAGTCTTGATATGGCGCGTTTGGCACCTTCTATATATCAGGAAATGATATCGAAACGTTATGACATAAGAATCACAGTAATAGGTAATAAGATATTTGCGACGGAAATACATTCCCAACAGTTTGAGGAGTCCAAAGTAGACTGGCGACGCGGTGAGAATCCGGATATCCCTCATAGGAGACATCAATTGCCCTCAGAAATTGAGGAGAAGTGCCTTAGATTAAACAGAACGTTAGGGCTACAGTTCTCGGCCATCGACCTTGTTTTGGATTCTGACGGGCAGTACTATTTTCTTGAGATAAATCCAAACGGACAGTGGGCGTGGATAGAAGAGCGCACCGGCTATGAACTAACACGACATCTTGTTGATCTACTATGCATGTGCCGAAACTGATTCGCGACATACGGGAATTTTTCTGGCCTCTGCTCGAGGGTGAGGCAAAGCATTACCAAATAGCGCCCGAAAAAATACAGGAAGCACTTAAAGATGAAAAGGAAAAGGGCAAGGTTGATGAGCTCCTTAGTCTCAGCAAGTCAATACATGATCGTGAAGAAGAGCGCAGAAGCACGATAGAGGCTAAGGCTACTACGTTATTAGGCGCGACCGGTCTGGCGACAACTTTGATTGTCAGTTTTGGCAAATCTCTGCTGTTTGAGTTTGAGAAGCTTGGAGCACTTACCGCCACAGCTTTTGCCGTTTTCTTTTTAGTCACTTTACTTTATTTCTGGAGGACCATTGCTTATTCCCTCAGAGCCCTCAGCAGGTCAGGATTCCTGACCATGTTGCCCCATGAAATAATTGAACTGAAGGGTATTGATGAGTGCGAATATAAAAAGAGAATGGCGGCAGTAATACTTGATAAGACCGCTAAGAATTATCCGCCTACGAATGTAAAGGTCGACTGGATGGTAATGTCCCAAGAATATTTTAAACGGGGTATTTATACAATAATCATAGGAACGATCGTACTCTCGCTCCTGGTGGTGCTGCATTGGATTTGGCTTCATAGGGCTGATCATCCCTTCGCCTTTAGCGACAAGCAGAAAATGGAAAAGGCAGACCCGAAGAAGGGCGACTTCGATACCTTGAGGGATCAGGTCGAAAAACTGAAAAAAGAGCAAGCTGAGTTAAAAGAAGAAAATGAATCTTTAAAAGATGACATTGACGAGATCCAACAACAAATGGGGAATCTACAGAAGAAACCTATTGAGCGCGGGAACATTAAGAAGAAACCTGTCAAAAAGGAATAGCATTAAGCAGCGCCTTGTAGATCAGTTGAATTCATATTTCTTGTCACCTAATGAGACGATAGTCTTGATTCCCCGGTTCATTAAGTCAATTGCAAAATTGTTAGGCGGCGATGACGTGGTAGGCCACATCGCTGTATAAATATTCAGACCGCCGTAAAAGCAGAAACGGAATAAGAAGAGCCCAAATTCATCAACGTCGGTTACCTGATAGAAGAAGACGTCAGGATTAGCTCCGTAACTTGGCTTTCCATCGAGTTCGATCTCTGTTTTGCGCCGAACGAAATCGTTCCAGGCCTGCGGATTACCCTTATTGTACGTTAGAAATCCGAGGTGGACATGGACACGGCCGTCAAACCGCGAGTTGAAGTGATTAACATGAACGCCGCGAGCAATATGGTCGAAGCACTTCATGAGCCTTTTGGCATCAGGTGTTCCCCAAATGACATCGATGAATTTATTTTCCGCCATTTCGATTCTGTGAATCTCTCTCTTCTTTGTGAGGACTGCATCGAGCAAACGATATGAAGTCCTTCGGATTGCTCTGTCTACCTTTCCAAGCTTGTGCCTATAGCCGATAGAGTTGTTCCCAATAATGCCGGCCAAGCTTACCATGAGGAACTCATCATCTTTGGATTTTGACAGATTGTGCAGCTCGCAAGATGGAACGGTAATTAGGTTTACTCTGTAGTTTTCACCTCGCATGTCCCTACTCTCCGGGAACAGGTTCTTTGGGGGAACATGCTCGCGTGAGTTCGCTGGGTTTTCACACATATAACATTGCTCCATCCGTAATTATATCATTGTGATTAAAAGCTATTCAGGAATTGTTCGTAGCCTGGAGCCAGATGGAAAAAGAGGAACAAACATCTTAAAAAAGAATGTGTGGGGTCTTGTTTCTTGTGGGCATCTAAAGATTTCCACTTGTAACCTCGCGCATTATCACGATCAACATTCCTTTCGACTTCTGTGAGTTCTTCCCGATAGAACAGAGGCATTGGTCTGCATACCCACCTGCGTGTTTATCGGTTTTGGCTGGCAATTCGAAATTTGCATATAGTTTGCTTTTTGCTGTCTGTCCTCCGCTGCCATCTTCAATCAAAAAGTAATATGTAGACATACGGCAGCGCACCGGCCGTCAAAAACAATGCGGAGGTAATCTAAATGAAAGCAGTCAGAATTCTTGGTCTAATGATGACAGTTATGGGGGTCATTTGGTTTATGAGCCCCTCTATTTCAGGAGCCGCCGGCGTCTGTGACGGCATAGACAAAGATCTCCTCGTCAAGCACATCCCCTTTCCCTTCGAAAAGGTGATCGAGATGAAGCCCCTCAAAGACCTTGATATGTGCCAGGTGATAATCCTGATAAACGGCAACAACGCACCGCTTTATGTGCCCGGCACGAAAGACGCGGTCATCGCCGGAGACATCTTCAGAAACAGGACTCCCCTCTCGAGAAATGCCATCGACCACATAGAGGCGCAGGGTTTCGATAAACACGAGAAAGAAATAAGGGAGACGGTCGCTTTTGCCTATAAGCCGTCAACCAGTATCAAGGGACTGATCTACATGATAACCGATCCGGATTGCCCCTATTGCGAAAAGGCCAAGGAACCTGTCAAGAGGTTTGCCGACGAGAACGGGCTTGAAATACGGGTGGTCTTCTACCCCCTGCCGTTTCACCCCGGCGCAAAGGACAAAGCCGTCAAGGGGATCTGCGGCAAGATGGACTACAATGACTACCTCGCTTCCCGCTATAGCGGCGATCTCTGCGGGGCGGGTGAGGAGAAGATCGGCAGATCCATAGAGATGGTGAGGAAGCTGGGCGTCAACGGGACCCCCACTTTTATAAACGGCAACGGAAGAAGGGTGTCGGGCTTCATACCCGAGCAGCTAAAGAGCCTGCTGTAAAAGGATGGCTATGAAGACGACGGCCGCAATTGCAGCACTGCTCATTATTCTTATCCCGCTTTCAGGTTATGGAGGGGCAACTCCCTGTGACGGAGTCGACGAGAATACGATTACGCGACATATCCCCTTACCCAAAGTCTCGATCGTCACGAAGAGAGTCATCTCTGACACGTGTGAGGTCATCGCCAGGGTAATGAATGAACATGTGCCTCTTTACGTATTCAGTGACTATGTCATCGCCGGCGATCTTTTCAAGGACAAGAAGCACATAACTCAGCAGTCCATCGGCGAAACCCAGGCAAAGAGCTTCTCGGATATCAAGCAGGAGGTCGATCAGGTCGTTGCCTTCAGCTATAAGCCGGCCTCAGGAGCCGAAAGATACGTTTACATGTTCACCGATCCCGAATGCCAGTTCTGCGAACTCGCAAAGTACCAGATACGGGACTTTGCCGAGAAAAGAAAAGTCGAGATAAAAGTCGTCTTTTTCCCCCTTGCAATGCATGACGGCGCAAGGGAAAAGGCGATAAAGGCCATCTGCTCGAAGATGGATTACGCGAGATACATAGACGGCGACTATTCCGGGACTTTCTGCAGGGAAGGGGAGGATAAGGTAGGCAAATCCCTTTCCCTTGGAGAGTCCCTTGAAATCAATGGAACGCCCACTTTCATCGGCCCGGACGGGCGACGAACCGTCGGGTTCGACACAAAACTGATCGAGGGTATCCTTTGAAAGAGAAGTTCCTACACTTTCCCTCCCCCGGCCTTGCCGTGGCTGTTGCTCTTGTGGTGGCAGTCACGGCAAGCCCCTCTTTTTCAGGCGTGGGGGAGGAAGTCGACCGAGCGTTCCAAAGATCGGAGCGATACGGGGACATCGACATCACTAACAAGAACGGCGCTGAGATGCGGAAGGAGGCCGAGAAAGGCTTCGGAAACTCACAAAAACGCGGCAAGGAAGTCGAGGGGTGGAAAAGCAGAATAAAATCCGATGGCAACGGCAATTTTTACGTGGACAAGGGCCCGTCGTATAAGAAGGCGAAGAAGGAGAATTTCTCGATTAAGAAATACCTTGCGGATGACGAAAGGATATACGTCTTCATTTCATCGAGCCTACCAATGACAACGCTTACGAATTATGCGGACAGCTTGGATAGGCTGCGTGATCCCCATATTGCGATGATTCTTAGAGGGTGCGTCGAGTCCTGCTCCAAAATAAAGCCTACGGTCCAGTTCATGAAAAGCATCATAAACCCTACGGAAGACGTAAAGAGGCTGGCGGAATTCCAGATAGATCCCTTCCTGTTCAGACGCCACCAGATCGGCCAGGTCCCGGCCATCGTCTTTGCGAGAGGGGTCTCCTCTGTGAACCCGGAGCTGTCCGAAGGGCTCGACGGCAACCTCCAAAAGCCTGTGGAAAGCTATGTTGTCTACGGGGATGTCTCCCTGGAGTACGCGCTGGAGAAGATTAACGGAAAGGTCAACAATCAAAGACTAAGCGCCATTGTCAGGCAGCTCAGTAGCGGGTATTATGGCAAGCAATAATCCCTTGACATCAATCATCATCCCCGTTTTCAACGAATCGGAATACATACTCACTACCCTCAAGAAATGCTGCGATCTTCCCATACATAAAGAAATAATCGTGGTTGACAACAACTCAACGGACAACAGCTACGAATTGGTGAGGTCTTTCATCGATGGTCCCGGCCGGGGATGCGGGATCAGGCTGGAGAGGGCCTGGAAGCAGGGCAAGGCAAGCGCGATGAAGGTCGGGTTTGCGGCAGCGCAGGGGGATTACATCGTGTTCCAGGACGCGGATATGGAATATGACCCAGGGTATATTGTCGATATAATCGAGGGGCTCGAGCATAACGACATAATCCATGGCTGCAGGGTATGCCGGCCCTACGATCTCGGCTTCCTGCCATACCTCGCAAACAAACTCGTTCTCCATATGATGACAAAAAGGTACAAGGTCAAACTATCCGATGTCTTTACGGGCCAGCGCGGTTATAAGAGAGCTGTATTACTCGGGCTGAACATCATTTCCGAAGGTTTCGAGATAGAAACGGAGCTGACCATAAGGGCCGTTCTCAGCGGGCTGCGCATCAAGGAGATCGACATCCCTTACAAACCGAGGAGCAAGCGGGAAGGGAAGAAGATAGGCTTTATGGACTTTCTTGCGATAGCCTATATGTACGAGAAGATATGCCTTCTCGTATCCCGCGAGAATAAGAGGAAAAGGGTCCTTGCCGGGGCTCACTGATAACCGGTCAGACAGTCACATTCGCCACAGCTTTATCCTTCCAAGAATAGGAATGGCAGGTAAAAGAGCCCTACGGATTTTCCTTCTCCTCTATGCAAAATTTGTTTCCCGCCAATTTGCGAAGTCCAAGACGATGCCGATATTGCTCTTTACCGACATGGAGGAAGGCAGGAGGTTGGCGTTCAACAACCTCTTTGCCATAAAGCAATCATGGACATTTCTCTCGTCCCTTGATGCGGTCAGGTGTATTGTCGTCGTTGCCACTGATGCCGGCCTTGCCCGCTTCGCCGCGCTGAAAGAAGTCTTCCGCGATAATTTTGTGCTCTTCACGGCGTCGTCGTTGCCGAATCCGGTAACTGCCGGGGTGACGGCAGACCTTATCGGGACGTTCCCGTTTGAGACGTTCAGCAGGCGCTTCCAATATGAAAACGATATCTTCAGGCCCTATCATCTCCTCATTTTTCTCGTCGTCACATGGGGCGTAGGGTTCTACGTCGGGTCATTTTTTCCAAAAGACGATCTTCTGAGGCATGCGGTAGCCTATCTCTGGAACTATGATTACGGCATTCCCTATCGGTTCACGTCTTTCACTCCCACCTGCGACACTTACATCGGCTTCGACATTATTATGGGATGGCTGCACATGTCCTTGGGAGACTACGCCCTCGCCGTTCCGCAACTGACCGCTCTCGTCCTGACATTCACTGCCACGAATCGTCTTCTCAAAGGCATTGACAACAATATAAAACTCATCCTCCTCATGTTCACCATGCAGTACATTGCCGGCAGGATCATGCTGGGACGGCCCTCGATCGTGTGCTCGTCCATTATGCTTACCCTCTATGCCTATGACGAGCAGTTAAAAGGAGGTTACAAGGTCGTGGCCGGCATATTCATGGGGATCCTCTATTATCTCTCGATCATTTATTTCATTCCACTGCTTATTAAAGACAGGAAATATCTTATCTCCCTATCAGCCGCCATGATCTTCTGGATTGCCTATTCCCAGGGCGCCTTCCTATCTGAAACGTTTGCAGTGGTGGCCAGCCTCAAAGATCAAAATCTGCCGGTCTCCGAGAATAAGACGATCATCGGATTTTATTTCAAAATGTTTCTCTTCGCCCTGCCGATGCTCTATTTTGGCAGGAGGGACCTGAAAACGCTTTTCTCTATCTTATTCCTGTCGTTGAGCAACCAGGTCAGGTACGTTGAAACCATCATGTCGCTGATGGTCTCTTTTTTCAGGTTTGTGTCAGCAAGGATAAGGGTCACTCCGGTCATGGTCCTCGGCGCAGTCCTTCTCCTGTTCGTTCAATTCCCTTGGGGGACGCAAGAGGTCTTATCGGAAATCCCCTCGAGAATGCCCGACAGGAGCGATGTCCTGACGGACGATATGAATGTCATGTATCAACTCATATACAGGAAGCCCTTTCTCCATGTTTCCCCTTGCTACGCCTATGGTTGGACGGACAAGGAGGTGCAGAAGGTGATAAAGAGCATCAACCAGGGCAAGTTGGACTGCAACGAGAGGGCGCTCTATAAATTCCAATACCTCGTTGAAAGCAAACTGCGGGGACAACCTCCTCACTGCCTGGACCTTGTCGCCGTCGAGCAAGGCAGACGCCTATGGAAAATCAGACCGCCGGAACTCAAAAGTAATATTCCAGAAACTGGACTGATCGATTATGGAACTTACAAAGGACATAGGCAAGCCCGATGAGAAGAAAACCGCACAGATTCCCGTCGATCTGGACGAGATAGTTCCGGAATACCTGAGCAGCAATCCCCTTGCACGAATCTTATTCAACTGCCGTATAAGCGTCGCAACCGGCTACATAAGGAAAATATCCCCATCGAGTCTTCTTGACGTCGGGTGCGGTTCAGGAAAGCTGATACGCAGCATCACGGCGGCAGGCATCGCCATCGATCAAATCGCTGCTATTGACGTGAACCCGGCGGTCCTTTCTCTAAACCGGACGATCGCGGAAGGCATTTTTTCCGTACAGAGCATCCTCCAGACTGATTTCCTCAGTTACTCCTTCGATGCCATCGCATGTCTCGACACGCTCGAACATATCGAGCAGATCCACACAGCGATGGCCGAAATCGACCGGATACTCAAGCCCGGGGGATATCTGATAACCAGCGAGCCCACCGAATCTGCTCTCTACAAGACACTCCGGCTTATCCTCAAGGGAACTTACTCCCAGGAAACCGGCCCTTGCGCGGGGAAGCATTACTATAACGCCCGGCAAATAGACGAGATCATTCTGAAAAGCGGTTTTGTCCTGGAGCAGAGGACCAGCCTGCCCTTTGCCTTCCCGTTTGACCTCTTTCATCTGAACCTCTACAGGAAGAGATAGCGTGTCCCATGGGCTCGAAAAGGGAAACGTAATATTTCATCAAGCGGCAATGCAATACAGTGCAATCTAGCGCAAAGGTGAAGGAGATTGAGGGCGGATGAAAACTATTTGAGGCCTGCCGAGGCTGCAAGGCTTCTGCAGGTCTCATTGAGGACCTTCTGGTACTGGGTGGCAAAGGGAGAGATCCCGCCCGACTGTTTGATGAGGTTTGGGACGACGTTGAGGGTGAATAGGGAAAAGGTTCTCGAAGCCGGCATACGCAATGCCGAGGAATATTTGAAGAAAATGCGCAGGGAGCTGTCAGGCGCCGGAGGAGACCAGGCATGAAGAAAATGAAGTTCTTCGAAACAATGGCCAACAAGAACGAGGAAAACAACCTCCTCAGGTTTGTTGTGGTCATTCTCACCATGGGTTTACTGCTTGAAGGGCTGCTTATGGCATACATGAGAAAGAATGAAAGGACCGTTGTAGTCCCGTCCTACCTCGACAGAAAGTTTTATGTGGAGGGCAACAAGGCGTCCACCGAGTATATCGAGATGATGGCGAAGTACTCGGTCGAGCTGATAACGAATTTCACGCCCGATACCGTCAAAGAAAGGGTCAACGAGTTCATGAGGTTCATTTCTCCTACCGTCTACAAGGACGTGTCGACCTCGCTTCTCGTCATGGTGGACGAAGCGACAACATACAAGATCTCTCAGTATTTTATCCCTCAAAAGATGGTCATGCAGGACAACAACATACAAATCATCGGTCTTCTCAGAAAATACACTCAGGACAAGGAGTTATTGGTTGCGAAGGCCGAATATCGGATGAAATTCAATATCGAGCAAGGGAGGTTCGTGATAGCCAGCTATGAAAAAATCGAGATGCCTGATAGAAATGACCGGCAAGCGGAGAATTAGCAGTCTTATTCTTGCCATGTGCCTGCTGTTGGCTGCCGCGGGGTGGGCTGAAGAGCAGTTTTTCGGCCTGCAGTCGGCGGTCCCGACGAATTCCGTTCCTCCCGCTTCCTCTGATGAACGGCCTTCTACCGACACAGGATTCCCCCAGCCCGCACCCGCCGCCGTATTCGGCGACGGCTCCAAGCCCGGAGTGGCTGGCGGCCCGGAACCGTCAAAAGAGGTCGAGATCGATACCAAGGCGCTCGAAAACTTTGCAAGCGAGAAACCGCGCGATCCCGCCAGGCCCCCGGTCGCAGATAAAGTGAACAAGGATGTCGCGAAGGGCGACGGCAATGACGAAAAAAGAGGGGGTTCAGTCCCGGCTGCCGACAATTCCACTGAAGAGGACGTCATCGAAAAACTGCGTTCCCACAACAAGGCGACGCAGATGGTTTACGACGAGGGCTTTCAGCCCGTGGAAATCGCGATGAAGGACATTTCACGCATAGTCTGCTCCGCTGACATCGCCAATATCGTCTATTCGAAGGAAAAGAGCATGGAAATCAAGTCCCAGGGGAGAGACGCCTTCGTGAAGAATCTTCCGGTGGAGTCGGTTGATCCAGCCACGGGCGCCGTGATGCTCAGGTATGACAAGAGACCCAAGGAAGTCTATGTGCTGTGCGGCGGCAAGACGTACTCGCTGCTTCTCATCCCCAGAGATATCCCGGCCACGACAATATTTCTCAAGTCGACAATGGGGGACAAGGAACAGGCAAGCAGGTACGAGCGGGCCGCCGACTACGAGACCACCATACTGAGGCTTATACGCGACATATACAGGGAGGACCTCCCCATCGGGTATGAGGTCTCCGAGATCAATAGGCTCGTAAAGAACTACCACGAGAGCGACATCGTCCACAACAGGGACTATATCGGAGACTACCTCAGGGTTCAGGAATATATCGTATACGCGAAGCAGGCGCTTAACCTCGACGAGATAGAACTCCTCGACTTGCTGAAGATCAAGAATCCCCTGGCCATAACCCTGGCAGACAACGTTCTGGAGGCCAAGCAGCAGACCAGGGTGATAGTCGTGAGGTTGAACAGTCATGAGTGAGATACTGTCAGACGAGAAAAAACGCAAAAAAACTCTTGTCATCGCCGTCGTGGGAGCTGTAATCGTTCTCCTTGGCGCGGCATATTTCATTCAGTCATCTCAAAAACAGTATGATCCTCCTCCCGCCAAACCCAAGATCGACGTCACCGGAAAGCAGGATACGGCGAAGGAAAGCTTCATCAGACAGAGCACAACCCAAATCCAGCAACAGGATAAACAGATCAAGGAGCAGGACAAAGAGTTAAAAGAGCTCAGGGACGCAATCGCGACGTTGCAGAAAGGCGGAATACCGGGGACGGGAGCCTCCCAGCAGAGATACCCCTCCGGGCCCCTGCCCCCGGTGCCTCCTCCGCCATCTTCACAGACTCCACCTATCGGTACTCCATCGAGTGTGCCATTTGCCCCTAACACCGCTTACATGCAACCGGCCCAGGCGGGGCAACCGGGCCAGCATATGGGTCAGGCGACGGTACGGGACAAGCAAATGTCCAACCTCATCGGAATCGAGGTCGGGAAGCCCTCAAAGAGCGAGACAAAAGAAGGCGCGAAGTCAGAGCCGGACGCCGGACAGAGACAAGGAACGGGAAACAAGCCCAGCCCGGGCACCATTTCAGCCGGTGCTTTTGTCAGGGCTGTGCTTATGAACGGTGTTGACGCTCCGTCGGGCGTAAAGGGGAAGGGAAGTCCCTATCCCGTACTGCTGAGGATCATAGACCTCGCCCAGCTGCCCAACAAGTTCAGAGCGGACATCCGCGAGTGTTTTGCGATAGGTGAGGCGTATGGAGAACTTTCGAGCGAACGGGCGAACATCAGGATAAACACCATATCCTGCAATTCCAAAGATGGCGCTGTCGCAGAGGGCCAGGTATCCGGATATGTGGTAGGCGAGGACGGCAAACTCGGGGTGGCCGGGCAGGTGGTGACAAAGCAGGGGGCCATGCTCGCCAGAACCATGGCCGCGGGATTCCTGCAGGGCGTGTCCCAGGCGTTTTCCCAGTCCGCAACGGTTGTGAACATCAGTCCCACCGGGAGCACGTCGACCATTGACCCGAATAAAACCGCACAGGCCGGACTCGGGGGAGGGGTTTCGAAGGCCGCGGAGGAACTCAGCAAATTCTACATTGACATGAGTAAAGAAATGTTCCCCGTCGTGGAAGTTTCCGCCGGCAGAAAAGTCGAGATCGTCTTCATCAACAAGTTCTCCCTGAGCGAGGTGAAGTGATGAGGCATGCGCTTTTGGGCCTTGCAATGACAATACTGACCGGCTTGACCGGCTGCGCCAGCACGGTTATGCCTTACAGCGACACCCCTCTTTGCAAGAAAGGAGCCGCCGCTGGATATTGCGGCTCAATCACCGAAGTCTACGAGGAAACAACCAGGGATGTTCGTCAGGAGATTCCCGGCAGGAAAAAGGCAAAGGCCTGCGTCAGCGGTACTTGCGCAGGGGACAAGAGCAACACTCGATAAAAGAAATGTCCGCATATGCGGCACACGACAAAGGAGGTAGAGTCATGAAGAAGAGTCTTTTTGTGGTAGCCATAATCGCGACAGTAATGGGTGTCCCGATGATCGCTTCGGCGCTCGATTTGGTGGAGCCTGTCGGAAAGGGATGGGAATACACCCTGGGGGTAGGATACAAACATTTCATGAAGGACTCTGTAGGGGATGCCGCATATGTGGGCTTTCGCGCACAGAAGCGCGTGCAGTATCCCTTTCTCGTGGGCGTAGGTGTCGAAGCTACCGCAGTAGGGGACGTCCTTGCCGTCGATGCCACGATCCCTGTAAGTATTCGTCTCGGCATACACGAATCCGTGAAGTTCGACGCCCTTATCGCCCCAGGCGTGGCGTACGCAAAGAACATGGACACCAAAGTAAAGAAGATCATGGCTGTGGGAACAGGGGGATTCGAGATCAAGACCTTTCTGAAGAAGGGGTTCAGTCTTGGAGCGGGCCTTTACTTTACCGGGTATTCCAAAAGCGAGTTCAACAACATCAAGGCCGGGCTCATCATAGGGTTTTAACCATGAAGCGGGTCATATTTGTCATATCGGCGATATTAATGCTGGCCTCCTGTGGAGGCGGCGGACTCGGATCAGGCAACTCCCCCACGGACCTGTCAATATCGCTTTCGACTGATCGCATCTATTCAAACAATTTGACGGGAGACGAAAACATAGAGGTAACAGCGGACTGCAAAAGCGGCGACCTCTTCGCCGAAGAGTGCCTGCTTAAAGGCGTCACCGTAGACTGGGGAGGAGAGTCTCTTACCTATCCTCTGAATTACAGGATAAAGATAGGCGAGAGCAAAAAGTTCACTCTGACGCTCATTTCCGATTCGGAACGCATACTGGAACCCTTTTCCTACCTTTCCGACGCCAATCCGACCATGTCCAATTCCAATTGGACGGCATATTCGGAGACGGTCGGAAAGATCGGTTCCACGCTCTTCGCGACGGGTTCGCAGACATGCTCGCCAGATCCAAATGACGCAACAAAAGAGATCTGTGCGGGCGTCAAGTCTTACGCAGGGTATCTGCCCAGCTACACACGGGGGACCCTCAAGATCACAGACGGCGACCAGGTTCTCGAAGAAACCACGTTCGGGGTCCTGAGCGGGGCCGGCTCCGGCTTTATAGACAGCAAAAACTATCTCAGAGTCACGTTTTCAAAGGAGCCGCAGGTCAACGCGCTGATAACCGCATCATACATACAGCCGTTATCGGCTCTGAAAAATGTCCCGAAGGGGAATGACATGAAAATGGTGTACGGCGCCTTGAAGATGACCCAGGAGGATATAAACGGGAAGACGTATCTTCTAAACGAGGCCGATAAGGTCCCATATGCCCAGGTCGCCGACACAACTATCTTGCCGATTCAGTCTTGGGGATTCAGGAACGCGGCTGTTACAGTCTCGTATCATGCAGCCCCCTACAACGGATCGGGGGGAGAAGTCATAGGCGCCGGTGACGGGAAGGCTACCCTTTACCATCTCAAGACAAAATACTCTCCGATCGTCGACGGATCGCTGAAAGTATTCACCGCGTCGCAGGCCGGCGAGATTCAGTACTACAACAGGAACACAGGCGAAGTCACCGTGGCGTTCAAGTCGGCTGTTCCCGCGATCGAGAATATTAAGGCCTCGTACTACATCTCTCAAGTAAGCGTCCCCATGTCGATCGCCTTTGAGAGCGATAACGGGGTTCAGAAATTCAACGTGCTCCTGGAGGTCACGAGGAAATGAGAACAACTATCCTTGCAGCTTTATCTATCATGATCTTTTCTATGGCTATGGGAACCGCCTTTGCGGAGGATGGACGCTGGGAGTCGAGCGCAGGATCCAAACCGATCCCCGACACCGGGGGAGCGCAGCAGGCGACTCAGCAGGAGATGCCGCCGGTCGAGGCGGAACGGCAACAGAGGATGATCTCTGTGCTCAAGAAACCCCCGATACCCATGAAGATGCCCGACAAGATATTGAGGGTCCTGTTTCTTCCATATGTGGATCAGAATAATGTCCTGAACAACTATAAGTATACCTTCATGAAAGTCGAGGAAGGAAAGTGGGTAATCGGCGATTATCTGATGGAGCCCGCCAGGGTCGACAGAGTTATCATCAACCCCATCGAAAACACTCAGAAGCCGGCCGCTGCGAATTCAGCCGGGAACAAGGGGCAGAAGAAACCGGATCAGAAGACCAAGGAGATCCAGTAAGTGGGCGCAATCGGTGGGATAATCTCCTCCTTCAAGAATAGGCTCTTTCCGCCGACCAGCGGTCTTCTTGTCGACGAAATCAAGAGCTATTACATTAGGAAGCCCCTATCGGAGTATCTTCTCGCCGCCGCGTACGACGAGGAGATAGGATGTTATCTCTGCAGGGACAATACCGTCGGCTTTGTTTACGAGGCCTATCCGAAACCGCTCGCCGGGGAGGAAACCATCAAGACATTACAGGACATATTCTCCTCCGTTTTCCTGCCGCAGCACACCGCCATCCAGATAACGTTGTGGGCCGACGATTACCTCGAGCCTTTTGCCAGAAGGTTCATCGATACCCGTCTCGATCGGTACGGAAACTTCCAAAACGACGAAAGCAGGGTCTGGTGTCAAAGCGTTGCCAATTTCATTACGGAACACAAAATGAAGGGGGCCTTCCCAGACATAGTCCCTGTGCCGTTCAGGAACTTCCGGCTCTTCATATCGTTCAAGCTTCCTTATGACGCCCAGACCTACAGGGAAAAGGCGCCGGATATCGCCGTAGCCATAAAGAACATAAAGACATCTCTGGAAACTGCATATCTCTTCCCCGAGCTCGTCACGCCGGAGAAGTATATACATGTCATGAGCCTCCTTTACAATCCTGGCCACGACAAGAACCTCGCCCCAAATTACGACGAGAACGAGTATATCTATAAGCAGATAGTCGAGGCGGATACGGAAACCGAGATCGCCAGGACATCGATCCGTTACGACGGAGTATATGGGAAGGCGCTTACAATAAAACAGTTTCCCGAGGAAGTCACGATCGTGGATGCCGTGACTTTCCTCGGAGATGTCTATCGCAACGAGCTGCAGATAAATTCTCCTTTCCTGCTCACCCTCAACATTACGCTTCAAGACGACAAGACAAGGTCTTCCCAGCAGCAGAAGGCCGAATTCCTATATAAGCAGAAGGCCGCCAACGCCCTCAGCGTCAAGCTGACCAAAAAGCAGGAAGAGGCTGCCTGGCTCATGGAAAAGATGGTCGACGGCAACAAGCTTATCAAGGCATATCTGGTCTGGTGGATGTATCATCCAGACTATACCATTATCAGCAAGAGCGCCCAAATCCTCAAAAGCATGCTCAATATGCGCGGATATAAGGTCCAGGAAGAAATAAGATCGATGAACCTCGGTCTTTTCCTTGCGGCAACGCCCATGAATCTGTCCTACGAGATCGACGAAGCGCTCATTAAGCGTGGACGGACCATGTTCGACTTCAACGCCGCCCATCTGAGCCCAGTCCAGGCCGACTGGAAGGGGACCGGGTCTCCCCATGTCCCTTTCGTATCCAGAAGAGGTCAGCAGATGTTCTTCAGCCTCTTCGACGGCGCCGAGGGATACAATGCCTGCGTCGCCGCCAAGACAGGCTCGGGAAAGAGCTTTTTGATCCAGCACATTCTCGCGTCATATTACACTCTCCCGCAGGTGTCGAACATATGGGTCATAGACGTGGGGGAGAGCTATAAGACCCTTTGCGAGTCACTGGGCGGGGTTTTCCTCGATTTCCGCGAGGATGCGGATATCGTCCTCAATCCGTTTTCCGATTGCAGGGACATAGATGAAGACATGGACCTCTTTATCAATCTCATAGCCAAGATGGCAAAACCCACCGAGAAGATCACCGACACGGAGAAGTCCGTCATCGAGGAGGCTATAAAAGACGCATGGCTTAAGCACGGGCAGGAGACGAATGTCGATAAAGTCATAGAATCACTGAGGCAGCTTGCGGAGGCGACCGGGGACCTCCTCAAAAAGCAGGTGACAAACCTTCTTTCGACAAACTTGTTCCGCTGGAGCACGGCCGGCGTCTTCGGGAAGTTCTTTAACGGCAAGAACAACATAGATTTGGCCCACAAGTTCGTCGTGCTTGAACTCAAGCACCTCAGCCACCGCGAGGATTTACGGAACGTCATTCTGATGGTTCTGTTCTACCACATATACAGGGTTGTCTACATGGACGACGACAGGAGCAAGAGAAAGCTGCTCATTTTCGATGAGGCGTGGCAATTTTTCGATGATCCGCAGGTCGCGAAATTCATCGAACGCGGATATAGGACATTTCGCAAACATGGTTCCAGCGCGATAACAATAACGCAGGGCATCCACGATTTCTACAAAAACGAGAGCACCCTGGAGATGATGTTCCAATCCGCGCACTGGCTCCTCCTGAGCCAGAAGCAGGAGAGCATAAACATGCTGAAGAACGAAAGCAAGATCGCACTCTCTGAATACGAGTTCGATCAGCTCGGCAGCCTCAAGACAGTGAAGGGGTATTATTCGGAGATATTCTTTATTACTCCCTTCGGCCGAGGGGTCGGCAGGCTGGAGATCCCGCGACAACTCTACTGGATATACACGACGGATGCAGACGATGTCTCGAAGAGAAAGAAGATGGTCGAAAATTACGGACTGGAGGATGGCATACGGAAATGCATAGAAACCTACGGATAGCATTCGGCATGGTCGTAATCGTAACGCTATCGGCGGCTATTTCCGCTTTAGTGACATGGAAATACTTGCGGCGGGATATCGTGGTCGTCGATTTGAAGGAGCTCGTGGCCTATGAACAACTCAAGACACAGAAGATGGACAAAGAGCAGGCCGTAAAGGAAGTAGGGACCTTCTTTGACACTTTTACAAAGGATATTCAGGCGAGGAAAGAGCTTGTTTTACTCAAGGAGGTGGTCCTTAATGCGGGACAGTTCAAGGATATCACTCACGAATATAAGAGATAAGTTCAGGAAAAGAAAGGCAGGACGTACCGAAAAGGCGGCAGCTGCTATCCTCTCAGTCCTCCTCATCTCCCTGATTGTCTTTTGGATACAGCCGCGATACCGCTTCGCTGTTCAGACAGACTACAGCGTAAACTTTCTGGTGGGGATGATCGACAAGGGCAATCATTCCCCTGTCAAGGGCGAATACTTTGCATTCCGCTTTCTCTCCGTTCCCAACGAACCCCGGTATGGCCGGAGCTTCGTCAAGCGCCTGGGGTGCGTTGAAGGGGAATATCTGGAAAACATCGGGCGCCAATTCTATTGCAACGGAGAATATCTCGGAGCAGCTAAGGAAATCAGCAGGGAAGGAAAGCCATTGGGGATCTTCGAGTACAAAGGGATAATCCCGAAAGGCAGATACTTCGCGATCGGGGAGACCATAGACAGTTACGATTCCAAGTTCTGGGGATTTGTGCGCAGCGAATGGGTAATCGGCACGGTCTTCAAAGTCATCTAAGACGCCGTCTTTAAAAGGCAAAAGTAATATTCTTAGAGCGGCAAAGTCTCAATTTGCAGAGGACGGCATGATAATCAGACGAAGCGAGAAAGAAAAAGACAGGAAGAAGAAAAAGAAGAGGAAAGGGGACTACGAAGGGAGAGAACTGCACAAATACATCGAACTTCCCCCCGAACAAAATACCGTTAAAGAGTCGGCCGAGAAATTTCTTCACGGAATATTGGGATATGAAAGGGCTTAGGATTGTCGTATCCCTTCTGTTGCTGACCCAATATGCCTTTGCCGGGGAGGAGAACTATGCCGACCTGTTCCTCTGCCGCCCACTCAAAGAACAGTATTACAAGGACAAGGAAAGGGGATGGTTTTATCGAGAGCACTGCAAGCCCCCTCAGACTGAAGAAAAAAAGGTCGAACAAAAGGAGGAATCGACGGCGCGAAAGGAACGGACAAAAGACCTGCCCCTCGAGTGGGAAAAGGTTCAAGACCCGAAATACCTCGACACCCTGAGCGCCGGCGAATTCAGGGATCTCCTCGACCGCGTCAAGGAAGAGGCCGTCTATCATCCCGACAGCGACAAAATGCTGGCATATCTCCGAATGCAGGACTACATGAAGGGTAAGACCATGGCCTTCGCCTATACTTGGAGAGACACGCTTCTGCAGCATCCTGAACTCGATATGACTGTAAAACAACCCACCAGCAATTTCGGGGCGCAGGTCCGCAACAAGATAGTGGCGAAGGAAAAGCGGGCCATCATGGAAGAAATCAGGGAGAGCGCCGGCCTCATCTTCTTTGTGTCGAACGAGTGCCCCTACTGCCACGAACAGAACAAGATCATCGATTTTCTCCGGGCCGATTATGGAATGACCATAAAGACAGTCAGCTCCAATGCATGCGGGCCCGCTTTCGGAGACTGTGTGGTCGAACCCTTCTTCTTCGAAAAATTCCAGGTGACATCCACCCCGACACTTATCGCCGTCTTCCGCGACGATCAGGCTCGGCCCGTCTTTCAGCCAATTTCGGTCGGCATCGTGACACTCGACGATATAGTGAACAGGCTTGTCTTTTATTACGAATATCAAAAAAAAGGGAAGTTCCCGGAAAGTTAAGAGGTAGCCATGAAGAATATCCTGCGGAAATGGATAACTGTCACAGTCCTGATCGCCTTCTCCTTTTCCATGATAGTCCCCATGTCATCGGCCGATATGGGCGCTTATATGTCACAGGTCTTCAGCGACATCAAGGCATCGGCGCCAAAATCATATCAGGGACAGGAGAGGGGATACTACGTCGGCGGTACGGCATCGATGCAATTCAATTTCCAGGACCAGCCCCTTGTATCCTTTACGCCCCCAAGCGCGAAAGTCGGTTGCGGGGGGATAGATATCGTGTGGGGCGGATTCAGCTACCTTAATTTCGAGTATTTGGTGCAGAAGTTACAGGCCATATTAAGCGCGGCCCCCGCCTTCGCCTTTCAACTCGCACTCGGGGTGCTGTGTCCGGATTGCAAAAATATCCTTGACTCCCTCGATGCCCTCGCTAACATGATCAACAACATCAATGTCAACAGTTGCCAGGCATCAAAGGCGCTCGTCGGGTGGTCCGGAGAACAGCTCGGACTTTCCATAGGCAGCGGGCAGGGTACGGGGCAGAATAACTCATGGCTCGCCTCGGCGGCCGACGCAATGAATAACGTAACGCAAAAATACAAGAGCTGGATCAACACTTACGCCGGCTGCTATGACTATTACGCGGGCTACACCGGATCGCGCACGAACATGGACTGCGCAAAAAAGCTTGGCACTGTATCGTTTCTCGTGCCCTTCATGAGACAGGCCTTCAACGAGGAAGATCTTAGCGCCTTTCCTTTTGAAAGCATCATGAGGGCCAGGTATGGCGACGTCTATCAGCTGTCTTCGGAAGGAGACGATAGTACCCTTCCTCCCATTCACTTCGATCCCGGCTGCAACGTGCCAAAATCGGCGCCATACCTGGTTGATGCCATGGTTTTCGGTCAATATGCAGAGAAATCAACCATATCCGACACGGTCAATGCCAATTGCACATATGTCAACGATGAGACCCAGGGACTGGGGTACAAGGTGAGACAGTCGCTTATCAGGATAAGGGATGCCATCAAGAACGGTACGACGGGCGGCCTTAGCCAGGCGGACATCGACCTGATCAACGCATCCCGCGTTCCTGTCTTTAGATTGATGTCCCTTGCAGCCACTGTCGAACATATCCGAGGCAAGACCGGTGATGCTTCGATCGATAACCTTTTGAGTGACAGCCTTATCGACACGCTCGCATATCCGGTCGCGTATGATATAGCCTATTTCGCGAGCCAGCACGCACTGCATAAGACCCGCAATCTCACCTCCCAGGTACAAGCCGTGAAGGCGAGCATGACCACCGAGGTCAAGGACAAGATCGCAGGCATCCCGGACAAGATCAATGCCGAGCTCCAGGCAAGCGAGGACAGGCGGAAGGCGGTGTGGGAGGCCTTCAGGGACAGTATAGGAGATTCCTTCCAGAAAACGGTGATGATGGAGCAGATCATCCACCAGGAGTTGGCGCGGACTAAACTCCTCGATAGCTATCGTTTCGCAAGAGGCATGAGGTAAGCCCTCCTAATGGAAGTCTTCACATATGGAAATTCAGACTTTCTGGTAAAGATTTTCACGGCCGTCAGGGACCTCATGGGGAGCGGGAGCTTTACAACTCTCACGAGGATATCCATCCTTTTAGGGTTCCTGATCCTTTTCTATCAGCTTTTCTTCTCTATGAACGTCACGCAGATATTTTTGGGCATAGCCAGGCAGTATATATTCGTGATTGTTATGTTCTATGTGCTTCTCGTTCCCAAGGCCGATGTCGTGATCTACGACCAGATCAAGAATGTCTCCCCGGCGGTGAACAATGTACCCTATGGGGTGGCGTTGTTCGCCCATATATTCACATCGACGGAAAAAGGCCTGACTACACTGATTGAAAACAGCTTTGCCCTGCCCAATGACATGCGCTTCAATAAAACCGGATTCGCCTTTTCCGTGATGCTTCTTGATTCCTTCAAGAACGCCACACCTACGGACCCCTATTTCAAAAGATCACTTAACGATTACGTGAAAGACTGCTTTTTCACTAGTGTCCTTTGGGGGGAGAAGGACCTCAACACGGTCATATACTCCAATAACATATGGGCAGAAATGACGGCCACCACTCATTCACAAAATTCCTATACCAAGACCTACTCAGCCACGGATCCCTCGGGCCAGGCGACAACCTGCAATACCGCCTATGGAGTTCTGGACGGGCAATTTGGAACCGCGACCACAGCGTCATATGCCGCCTTACAAAGTTATCTGCAGGCGGATGTTGTGAGCGCGACGCCCACTGTGCTGCAAAA
Organism: Nitrospirota bacterium; assembly: GCA_023382175.1. GTDB lineage: Bacteria > Nitrospirota > Thermodesulfovibrionia > Thermodesulfovibrionales > UBA9159 > JAMCQB01. The sequence goes on from JAMCQB010000115.1 coordinate 27,634, forward strand.
TCTGCTCAACGTGGGTACGGATGCAACAACAGCGATGAAACACGCCATCGGCGTAAATATGATATCGGCAGCCATGGCTGAAACCGCAACGATGACCGGCATAAGCGCCGATGCCGTAGCGTATGCGGCGGCTCTGAGTCAGCAGCAACAGCGCAGCGCCTGGGCGACAGGCGGGGAAATGGCAAAGAAATATATGCCGATAATACGGCAGATCCTGGAGGCGTTCATCTACGGGATGTTCCCCATACTCTTCCTCATGATGCTGACTCCGCTCGGAGGGAAGACCCTCCATATGTATTTCATCATGCTTTTCTGGCTGATGCTGTGGTCCCCTCTTTATGCAATCCTGAATCTCATAGTCAATGTCCGCGCCGCAACCGTCCTGTCACCATCCCAAAACTATTTTGCAATGGGAACAATGCCTCTGGTATATGAATCCACAAACGATCTCGTAGCGATGGCCGGGTATATGGCGTGGGCCGTTCCGATGATCGCCTTTGCCATTGCAAAGGGCTCGGATTCGGCCCTAGTCCATCTCGCAAGCAGCATCCAAGGCAGTACAAACCTTACACAAAATCAGGCTGCCGGATCTGTTACGGGCACCGAAGGCGCCGCCCGCATGGCTCAGGCAACGGCACATTACAAGGCGGCCCAGGCTTATGGCGGAGCGGATATAGTGACCACGGGGATGGCGGCCAAGGCATTCAAGGACATGGGAGCAAATGTGACCTATGGGGGAATGCGCGATCCTCAGTTGATGAAGGCTGGTGAAGGCCAGGCCCTCGGTGATATGAGTGTCAACATAGGGAGTGCTACAGCCATCAGCAATCAGGGAGGAGTGGAGACAGCCGCGCAGGCACATTCAAACCAGCAGGAAAAAGCGATCTCGTATGGGACCACTATCGGTCCAGGAGGCGCTCTGGGTGCATTTGCAGGGCAAGTGGACACCTCCCGCATGGAAGGATACAGCCGGGCATTGCAGAGCTGGAAAGCGGCTGGGAATGGGGGCGGGATGGTGGATATGCTGACGGCCACCACTTCTTCGGAGATGATCAGGAACGTCAACGACAAACAGGCGTACAGGAATGCCCTGAATTCGCGGGCGGACTATCATCAGGAGCAGAATCCCGGTATGGGCCGCGACACAGCCGTCGCCGCTGCAGCGTCCGAATTCTCGAATATTGAAGCAAGCAGAAGGCATGGAGGAGATCTCGGCTGGCAGAGGTCTTATGATACGGCCAGAGCGCATGGATTCCAGGGCAGCGAAATGCAGTATGCATCGTATCTCTCTGAGATGGCGAATATTCGAAGTTATGCCGACACGGCATCTATCCAGAACGTCGCCGAAAAGCACTGGGGCGGGGATACTGCCGCAATGCTCACCGAAAGGGCGAACTTTCATAATACTCAGGCCGCGGCAGAGGTCAAAAAAATGGAAGAAAAAGGGTATAGTGCGGAGAGCATGGGGCAATACATGGGCAATATCTCTGCGCTTAAGGGTATAGCCGCCTCTGAATTCTATCAGGGGTTCGGTGATAAGGGCGTTCTCACTTCCGAGGGCGGCAAGATGCAGAATGAGCTCGGAAAGTTCGAAATGCTGCAGCGAGCAGCAGTGGCCAGTGGATACGGTGATAAGGATGGGAACCTATCCATGGCGGGTTTCCAAAATTTCCTTCGCGACCACCACGGCGTGGACATCAAATATGCGAATAATGACGGCATTAATACCTTTTCAATGAATCATGAAGGGAAGGAGATATATAGGGAACAGCGGGGACAGATAGATATGAATAACCCCGCCCACGTGGCCATGATCAGGGAGGCTCAAAAGGATAATCCCAATTTTAGGCCGCAACATGGTGACAGTTTCTCTGTCGGCGGTGGACCAGCCAAGATGTATGCCACGGCCCATTCAACGGGAGGAGCAGTTTCGCAGCACAATAACAGAGATGAGTTGAACGCGATGAACACCGTCCAGAAGGGGACTACAAGCACAATCGGGAATTTCGGGACATACGGAAGCAGACATCAGACATTCCACGAGAATTCTGAGACAGGATTTAAGACCATCCCAGATCCCAACACAGGACAACCTATAGCAGTCATTGGCAATTTCCAGTATGCACCAAATGACAAGCATCACGAAAACCCTATTTCTGCGAGTTTCACCAATTTGAAGACCGGAGAAATATTCACGGCACAGAAGATCATCGACCGCGGCCAGGAAACCTGGCAATTCGGCGTCGATAAAGTGCAGATTTCGCCAACTGGACAAAAAGTATCGCACTTTAACTCCCTCAGTACTCAATCTGTTGCCACCGGAGGTTATGCTTCCGAAAGCAAAATCGCCCCTGACGGCAATATTCTTTATCAAAAAGCCGACGCCGGGCAGCAAGTTAGCTGGTGGCATCAGTTTAAGATGAATTTTGAGAAGGGAGCGAATGTGAGCACTTTTGGCTTTGTCGCACAGGGTGATCTAACCAATCTCAATTCAGCACAAACGACGGTCATATATACCGGTGGGGCAGGGGACACGGCGATAAGACAGGTTGGTCGCCTCTTAGGGTTACGCAATTCAGCAATGGCATATAATGAGAATGCAGCAAAGGGACTCCCCTCCGCACCGAAAGGGGCCGCAAAACTGGAAGTCAATAACCCTGAAATCACGGCTGGAGGATCTGCACAGCAAGCGCCTTAAAGCGAAGGAGGATGGATGGTAGCTTACAAGATACTAGTCGTTGAGAATGGCCTCATTGTGCTGGCCGACATAGATGGTATTGATACGCCGAGGCTGACGAAGGATGACGTGAAAATTGAAATAATCGCGACTGGTTTTGTCATCAAGGTTGGTGAATTATCGATTGTCATTCCAGAGCGCGTCATCGACTTTTTTCTTGAGAATCGTACGATTACGCTTTATCCTTTTTCGGCAGAAAACTATATCGAAGAGCCGGCCATTAGCATAGAGTTGTCTCGTGAGGCAATCATCGAAGCGAGAGGGGTGTTTACCTTTTGGAGGAAAAACAGTACGGCACAGCAGGGGGCCTCAATCGAGTCTGTCAAAAGTTAACGTGATTAGATAGCTGACCTCATGTACAATTTTATCTGCGACCGGCATGGGGCGAACACCCGACTATTCCCAGCGATTGGAGGAACTGAACTATTCTCACTTCCTCACGGGACTGCGCAGAAATGTTCAGCCGTCTTATTATTATGAGTACGAACGGCATTTGTTAATTTTGACCAGCAACTCTAGTCCAGCCCTCTGTAACGGCTGAGTTATTGAAGGTTCTACCTATTATTGAATAGAATAAGCACATGGGTAGCTTGGATAAGAACTACTTAGAAATACAATTCCGCCTTAAGGTGCATGAAAAGAATGCGACTCTCTTTCAGAGTTTTTTTGAAGATGTAATGCAACAAGCTTTTCCAGATTTCCAGAAGATTCGGCCCTATGGCAACCGAGGAGATGAAGGCAATGACGGGTACAGGCCAGATGAAGGAATATACTATCAGGTATACGCCCCAAAAGACCCCACCGAAAAGGAAACCGTCGCGGCTCAAAAGTTAAAGCGTGATTTTGAAAAGTTAAAAAAGACATGGAATAAAATCTCCGAAATACAAACTTTCTATTTTGTATTTAATGATAAATACGGAGGCATCAGTATTGTCATTCAAGAAGCCTTAGCGGAACTCAAAGCCTCAAATCCGGGCATCGAGTTTAAGCCGTTTACGGCTAAAGATTTAGAGGCTATTTTTTTCACCCTCAATAAAGAGCAAATTGTGTCGCTTGGGTTCAATGTCGATTCGACAAATACCCTTCGTATTTGCAGAGAGATTCTAACAAATTTAGAAGTCTATATGGATAGAGGAGATGGCGATTTCGTTTTAGAATCGCTGAACAACAGTAAAGCTATCATAGCTAGCCAAAATGATGAGAACGTCTTACTAGATTGGGAAATAATGGAGTGCAGAGCGCTGCATACGCTCGAAAGGACCAAGCAGGCCGAAGAAAAATACGAGAATCTTCGTAAGCGCTATCCAAAAGATCCCCGGCCTATTCTGTATCTGGCGGAAATTCATTAAGATCCCCGGCCTATTCTGTATCTGGCGGAAATTCATTTGACAGCCGGCGAGTTTGATGAAAATGAAAAACTATTGAAGGAAGTCGAACAA
>JAMCQB010000094.1 GCA_023382175.1 Nitrospirota bacterium
TATCCCGTGATGGTGAACGGCAGTTTGTAGTGGTTGCAGAAGCCCATGGACTCTATGCCGTCAATATGTGAAAGAACAAACTCCTGATTTTCAGAGACCATCTTCGGCTCCTCTACCTGCATTGCCCTGTCAAGCACTGCCATGGATATTGCCTTTGTTTCATTGTGGCCAAAACACAGGCCGTAACCGAGTGTAAATTTTGGGATTCCGTCTTTACCTGTAAATTTTGCAATCACCTCTGCCTCTGTAACCTTTACCTCACCGATGGTATAAGGCTTATCTGTGTGGGGGTGTTTGATCTTTACAGGGATGTATCCCACCCTTAATTCCCCGATTGTTGGATGGATGTCTCCATAACCTCTCATGTTGGAATATGCTAAAAGCAACAGTCCTCCTGTCTCTCCCCTCGCCAGTGTCTGCATGGCTGCACTTCTTGATGCCGGAAATGTGAGGGATTGTCTTGTAATGTCAAAGATTCCATTTTGATTATTGACTGCTGACTGCTGACTGCCGACTGCTTCTACCAAAAGCCTTTCTTTTCTTAAAACCTCTATGACCTTTGGAAAAGACTCAGGAAAAGGCTGAAGGCTAAAGGCTGGATGCTCAATGTCCTTGAAGAGTTCTCTGATATATTCTTCTCGTTTTTCCTTTGAATCATCTATAAGCTCAAAATCAAGAAGCCTCAAAGTATAATCAGATGTAGAACCGAGTATCTGTCCTCCGGGTATATCTTTGAATGCAGCGGAGATGCGCCTTATAACCCGCATCTCTTTGGTAGATTGCGGAATTGAGTAGCCGATTCTCGGAAGATTTGTCCTGTATGCCCTGAGCATGAAGGCAGCCTCAAAGGTATCGCCAGCAGACTGTTTTATTGCCAGCGCAGCAAGCTCAGGGGCATAAAGGGAGCCTTCTCCCATGACCCTGTCAACAAGGAGATATAATTGCTCTTTTATCTGTTCAACCTTCAGCGGCTCTGAATTCCCTTTTATCCTCTCATAGGTAAGGAGTTTCCCTGCATTCTCTATTGCCTCTGTGCCGCCTTTAACAGCCACATATCCCATATTATTTCACCTCTATCCTTGTTGATCTTGGAATACACATAATCCTGTTTGCACTGTCTATAAAAATACAGTCTATTCCCAGAGGGAATTCTGAATTAATTTCTTTGATGTGAAAAAGTTCATTTTTACCAAGTCCGCGAACTGCTATGGTAATGTAATCCTTTATTCCCGAACCCCTTAGCAGAGCAACTGGTTTTCCATTATCCCTGTCATTTAGACATTCAACTGCATAAATCACCGTCGCTCCTGTATCTGGATACTCAAGGCTTCCCCTCTTTGCCTTGCAGATTTCTCCGTTGCTTTCACCATCAGAGACAATAATAAAATCCGCATCCGATATGCCTTTAACAGGACATCTGGTGAGTTCAGAAATATTGGTTTCCAGATATTCCTTTTCTTTACCAATTACACAAAATCCTACCTCGTGATCAAGGAGGGTCTGCAACACAAGCATTAAGGGTGAATGGGTGAAAGGGTGAATGGGTGAGTCGGAGATAAAGTCTCCAATATTATAAACCCTTTCCGGATGGCTCATTGCCTGAAGAAGCACCCTGAAGATCTTTTGAGTTATGAAAGCTTCATTATTTATTTGCATTGTCAATCTCCTATTGCCTATCGCCTATGGCCCATTGCCTGTCTTTTATCCTTTCACCATTGTCTCAAAGTTTACTTTTGTCTTTGCAATAAGCCTTCTTTCCATTTCATCCGCCTCTGCTGTTTTCCTTGCCTGCATGGTGATGAAATCCATCACCTTCTGCTTCAAATCCTCCATTGCATCCCTGGTATCCGCTTGCAAAATCGCATCCACCGAGGCCGCTAAGAGCGCCCTTTCTGGTTCATCGCCCATCACCATTGCATATCCTTTCAGCCCTTTATATTTTACTTCGGCCTCTGTTACGAGTATCTCCCCAAGATAAAAATCCGTATCAAAGGAATCCTTTGCTGCCATCATCAAAAGCCCTGTTTCAGGAGATTTTGTGATATTTATTTCTTCTGTTGAAAACAATTGCATGAGTTCTTTTACAGAACTGTCATCCATTTTTGTTATGACTAATTGAAAATCCATTATCTTCTCCTCACTGATTACTGTTCACTATTCACTGCCTTCATACCACCTTCTTTCTCAAGTATGAAGAAAGCCAGTCAACGAGCATGACGGTAAAAAGGATTATAAGTATCAGGGTTGCAGTCTTCTGATACTCGAAGAGCTTCATGCTCATGACAAGATCAAAGCCGATCCCACCTGCACCTACTATCCCCATAACTGTTGACGCCCTGATATTCCTGTCGAGGATGTAAAGGTTGTAGCTGTTAAACAGGGGCATAACCTGCGGGAAGACAGAATGCCTTATCCTCTGAATAAACCTTGCACCGGTTGCCTCAACCGCCTCAACAGGTTTCGGGTCTACATTTTCAATTGCCTCTGCATAAAACTTTCCGAGAAATCCTGCCGTGTGAATTGCAATTACCAGAACTCCTGCAAAAGGACCGAGACCAACCGCGGCAACAAATATAAGGGCAAACATAAGCTCGGGCATAGCCCTGAAGAAATTGGCGATTTCCTTCATCAGGTTATAAATAAGGGGCCTGTGCGCCATATTCCTTGCAGAGAGCATCCCCATGGGAACAGATATCAGGACAGCAATGAATGTCCCGCTGATTCCCATTCCCACAGTCTCCGCCATCAATTTCACATAACTGGAAATATCCGAGAAATCAGGTGGAAACATGCTGTTTAGAAACTCCCATATCCTCGGCATCCCGTGCGCTATTTCCTTAAAACTCACGGGTATGAAATAGAGTGATAAAATTGTGATAATAAATATAATTGACAGTAGTGAAAAGTCTTTAATCCTGTTTTGTTTGTTCAAAAATGTCCCTTCAATTATACGGTTTCTCAGGTAGGCAGACACCCTGTCTATAACCGTTATAATGACAAACATGATTACAATGATTGCGGCTGCCTTTTGATAGTTGAAAGATCTCATCTGGAAGAAGAGCTCGACACCCAGTCCTCCGGCCCCTACCAAACCCAGCATCATGGCAGCTCGTATGTTATGGTCTAACGCGTACAGGTTATAGCCCATAAACAGAGGGAAGACCTGGGGAAGTACGGCATGTCTGATGACGCTTAAACTGTGACCGCCCGTTGCCTCTATGGCCTCCACCGGCTTTGTGTCTATACTTTCCACTGCCTCTGCGTAGAATTTACTTAAAAGCCCTATTGTGGAAAAAGCCAATGCCAAAACCCCTGCAACGGCTCCCATCCCAATGGATACAACAAACAAGAGGGCATACAGGATATCCGGGATGGCCCTCAAAAAATTTACGAGGCCCTTCGAGATATTGTATAAAACAATGTTGCCCGACGTGTTCTTTGCAGAAAGAAACCCCAAGGGGAAGGAGATGAGCATTCCAAGGATTGTTCCCCAGAAGCCGATGGCAATGGTTTCCATGGCAAGGGGCGGTATCTTTTCCCATCTTGCGAAATCGGGAGGGAACATCTCCCTTACCAGAGAGATAGAGGAAGCGAACCCTTCAAACAGCGTCCCGATATCCAGATGGGACATCTTGAAGGAAATGACCAGAATGACGATAAAAAGGGACCACCCTGAAAATCCAGTTACCCGCTTTATAAAAAGCGGATTTACGCTGCCACGCATTCAATCTCCCTTTCAAATTCATAAAGGTCATGGATGCGTTCTTGGGTAAGGGTGCATGTTTCGCCGTCAAAATAGATGTTTCCGTCTTTAAGGGCAAGCACCTGCCGAAGTTGTCCATAACCGAATCAAGATGGTGCAGGACAGTTATCAACGTTATCCCCTTTTCCATGTTTATCTTTAATAAAAGTTCCAGTATATTGCTGCTTGTCTTCGGATCAAGGTTTGCTATGGGTTCATCGGCAAGGAGGAGTTCAGGCTCCTGCATCAAGGCCCTGGCAATGGCAACCCTCTGCTTCTGGCCGCCGCTTAATTTATCAACCCTTTCGTAAGCTTTGTCAGCGATATCCACAAATCCAAGAATTTCCAGAGCTTTTCCTCTTTCCTGGCGACTAAAAAAACCTATGGTTGATGAAATAAAATCAACCCCTCTATCCAGCCTGCCCAGCGCCCCTGCCATAACATTTTCAAGCACCGATGTCCTCTCCACAAGATTGAAAAGCTGGTATATCATTCCTATTTTTTTCCTCGTCTGTCTCAGGGATTCTTTATTCCTGTAATTGATCCCTTTGCCTCCGACAGTAACCTTTCCTGAATCGGGAACCACGAAACCGTTTATTGCCCTTATCAATGTGGTCTTCCCTGAACCGCTGGGACCTATCAGAGCAACTGCCTCTCCTTTATGCACCGACATGTTCACTCCATTTAATACAGCTTTGCCATTAAAGCGTTTATGCATATTTTCCACTCTTACCATTTTGACCCCCATGTGTTTTTATGAGGGGCGTACTGCGGTACGCCCCTCATGTTAGCTACTTAAGTGTATCTATCACCTTTTTGACATCTTTTATAATGGTATAGTCTTTGTCGGTTACGATCTTATACCCTGTGATCTTCCCGTATCCCGTAACCACGTCCCTGGGAACTTCTACAATGGTCTTTTTCAAGACAGACTTGACATTTTCAGGCAGGTCGCTTCGGTAGGCCATGGGAGAGCCGGGAAGGACAGGAGATCTCCAGATAACAATATTGGTCTCAGCAGAAATCTTTCCGCTTTCAAGCATCTGCGGGTATGTAACATCATTATCTGAGGCTATATCTACCACCTTATTTTTCACTGCGAGCTCTGCAGCAGGATGGGTCCCGATAAATCCCACACCTTTAAATGTCTTATCCGGGTCAATTCCGGCTTTATACATGTAATACCTCGGCACGGCATACCCCGATGTGGAGGAAGAGTCGGTAAAGGTAAAGGCAAATTTTTTCTTGTGGCTGTTAAGTTTTTTAGCCAGAACCTTCATGCCTGCCTCTCCTTCAAGGGGGGTGGATATGCCGAGTTGCCGCGCTGCTTCAGGTGTTGCCACAAGATAGGAACGATAGGTTGTATTGCCTTTTACATCCATACCTACTGCAAATGCCTCTGCCCCGGCTCTTTCATTTGCAAGGACATAAGAAAACGGGCCAAACCAGGCAAAATCAACTTTTTTTGCTCTCATCGCCTCGATAACACCAGCATAATCGGTGGCCGTAACAAGGTTAATGCACATGCCCGTGTCCTTTTCCATCCAGTCTTTCATCGGCTTATACTGCTCCATCATTGCCTTCGGGTCTTCAGCAGGGATAAGCCCCATCACCAGACACTTGTCTTTTGCATCCGATACCCCTATTGCCAAAAAAATTGATAGAGCGGAAAGCATTATTATCAACACTTTCTTCATTATTTCCTCCATAAATTTTGCTTTTAAAATCTTCTGTGTTAAACTTAAACTGATAGAAGGTCTCCCTTTCTATCAGGCGGTTGCCGCTATGTCCCTCTCCGGCTGGCGGCAGCCTTCCTTTGATCCGTTACTCCAACCACTCCATTTAGTGCCTTTCACCTCCCTTCGCCATTGAAATCCACAGCAATGCTGCAGATATCCCCCCTGAATTTAGTAATGCAGTATTCGACAAACTCTCCATTCTGATCTTTTGCAATGCTCTTCACAACAAGAAGCGGGATTTTTGGAGATATCTGAAGGATGTCCATGTATGAATTTTCCGGCATGGAGACCTCAAAGGAGGATGAAGTCCTCGTTGCTTCAACATCATAATGTTTCTTTAAAAGCTCATAGAGAGAAAAGCTGCCTTTTATATGATTTTGAATATCGGGGAATCTGTCCGAATTGAGAAAGGATGTTGTATGACAGAAGGGTATCTTATTTACAAACCGCACTATTTCAAGGACAACAACCTTATCCGAAGATTTAATATTAAGTTTTCTGGAGAGTTCCCTGCCTGCTGATATTTCATAAGAGTCGAGCAGCCTTGCATCAGGACTGAGACCCACATCAAGGATGGATGTGGTGAATCGTGTTTTCCTTGAGACTTTATAAGAGATTTTGGTGTTTGCAACAAATGTTCCCTTGCCCTTTATTTTATAGACAAACCCTTCATTCTCAAGCCTTTCAATGGCCTGCCTTACAGTATGCCTGTTTAGTTTGTATCTCTTGCTTAATTCCATCTCTGTAGGGATTTGCTCGCTGGGCTTAAAAACACCTTTTCCTATCTGCTTAATCAGTATTTCGGAAAGCTGTTGATAACATGCGACACCTCCGTCTCTGCTTATCATTCTGTCTCTCCTTTTATTAACCCGGCAATTAAATAGCGCCTATCTTTTTGTTGTCATGCCGGCTTGTCCGGCATCCTTCTTAAGAAAGATTCCCGACAAGCGGGAATGACAGAGAACTGTTTAGTTGCCGGGTTAATAGTTGTCTATACATCTATACAGGATTTTACAGGGGGAATATTTCACCAGTATTAAGGAATTGTTACATTTGAGTTAAAATGAAGGCACTGGTGAACAAAAAGTGGTAAAATAAAGCAAATGTCAAAGAGGAGGTGCAGCAATGGATTCAAAACTCTCTTTCAGGATTGTTTTAAGACCTGAACCGGAAGGTGGATATACTGTTTTAGTGCCGTCTTTGCCGGGATGTATAACTTATGGCGATACTGTAGAAGACGCTGTCAAGATGGCTGAGGATGCAATTGTGGCATATTTAGAAAGCATGAAAAAACATGGTGAGGAAATCGTGGATGATTCCAGAACATTGGAAAGTGTATTAAATGTAGAGTATGCCTAAACTGCCTGCATTGACACCAGATGATGTAATTAAGATTCTGCTGCAGAATGGCTTTGAGTTTGACCACCAGAGAGGCAGCCATAGAGTCTATTACAATGGTCAAACAAAAAGACGCATTACTGTCCCTTATCATAAAAGAGACCTGCCTAAAGGGACATTATTATCAATTCTTAAACAAGCAGGCCTGAGAGATTTATTCCAAGGTTAAAAATTCCTGCTCTTTATAAGATACGAATAGTATGCTGCTGCATTGGTGGGCTTACGCTTGAGCGTGTCGAAATCTACTTTATATAAACCGAATCTCGCATCGAGCCCCTGAAGCCATTCATAGTTGTCGATGAGGGACCAGTAGAAATATCCCCTCACATCAATACCGTCTTTAATGCATCTCTCAAGCACATCTATGTGTCTTTTCATGAACTTTATCTTCTTTTCATTGTCATGGGTTGCGATGCCGTTTTCCGTTATT
>JAMCQB010000151.1:0-30896 GCA_023382175.1 Nitrospirota bacterium
GGCCTTGACGAAAGCCAGCACGGGGAGAAGGCGTATAACCTGTAAGAATTCAATCCGTAACACGTAACGAGTAACGAAGTAGTGGAGGCAATATGAAGAAGATAGAAGCGATCATTAAACCGTTTAAGCTTGATGAGGTGAAGGATGCCTTGAACGAAATAGGGGTTCACGGCATGACCGTAACAGAGGTGAAGGGGTTCGGAAGGCAGAAGGGGCATGTGGAACTCTACAGAGGCGCTGAATACGATATCGCCTTCATCCCCAAGGTAAAACTGGAGGTGGTGGTAACGGATGCCCTTGCCGAGAAGGTGGTAGCGACCATCGAGGCCAAGGCAAAGACCGGCAAGATCGGAGACGGAAAGATTTTCGTGCTTTCCCTGGAAGAGGTCATCAGGATCAGGACCGGGGAGAGAGGAGAGGCAGCGATTTAAGTTTAATGTGTGCATTTCTATTCCACTGGACTGTGGAGACTCCCAATGTCATTCCCGCTTGCCCTGTTAGAAATAATCCTTCTAACAGGGCTTGTCGGGAATCCTTCTTCCTGTGAGGGGAAAGATTCCGGGTAGGCCGGAATGAGTGCGCCTGGCACAAATGAAGATCTCTCAGTCCTACATATTTGTAGCTAAGACAAAAATGTAGGAAAATGCGCTACCACCTTGTTTTTACAGGACAAAAGAGATCTGATAATTCGAACAGCTACAAATTTGTAGGATATCAATTTTGCAGTGAACTTTTTTTCCTTTTAACATCAACACGTTTCATCTGGCACACCTTTCGCTGTGTTTATTAGAATAATCCCGGAAAGGAGTGTGCCATGAAAAAATGGATCAGCAGGCTGCTTTCAGCCGCGTTTGTTCTCTCCCTTCCCCTTAACGCATACGCTCAATCAGCAGGCAAGGTGGAGGCGGGCGATACCGCCTTTGTCCTCCTCTCCGCTGCCTTTGTAATGCTCATGACCCCCGGGCTTGCAATGTTTTACGGAGGGATGGTGCGGAGGAAGAATGTCCTCGCAACCATCATGCAGAGTTTTGTGGCCATAGCTGTGGTGAGCATCCAGTGGATCCTTTTCGGCTACAGCCTCTCCTTTGGCCCTGATGTTCACGGAATCATAGGAAGCCTTGACTGGGTTGGGTTAAGCGGTGTGGGAGTGGAGCCGAATGCGGATTATGCTCCCACTGTGCCCCACATCGCTTTCATGATCTATCAGGCAATGTTTGCGGTGATCACTCCAGCATTGATTTCGGGGGCCTTTGCAGAAAGGATGAAGTTTTCGGCGTTTCTCATTTTCACCGTCCTATGGTCAACCATTGTCTATGACCCTGTTGCCCATTGGGTCTGGGGAACAGGAGGATGGCTCAAAAATCTTGGGGTGCTGGATTTTGCCGGCGGCATTGTGGTGCATATCACCTCGGGCATTTCCGCCCTTGCCGCGGCGCTCATTATAGGGAAGAGGAAAGGATATCTGCACGAGACTATTATGCCTCACAATCTTCCCATGACGGTGATCGGAGCGGGACTTCTCTGGTTCGGATGGTTCGGATTCAATGCAGGGAGCGCTCTTTCATCCGGCGCCCTGAGCGCCATGACCTTTGTGGTCACCCACATATCCGCTGTTTCGGCCACCATGACATGGGTAGTTATCGAGTGGCTTCATAGGGGTAAGCCCACCATGTTCGGCGCCGCCACCGGGGCAATTGCAGGGCTTGCCACCATAACCCCTGCGTCAGGATTTGTAGGGCCCATGCCTGCGCTCCTTATCGGGGTGGCAGCGGGATCATTATGCTACCTGGCGCTGAATATGAAAGGCAAACTGGGGTATGACGATTCCCTGGACGCCTTTGGAGTTCACGGCGTGGGCGGGATCCTCGGAACCCTTGCCACAGGCGTCTTTGCGCAGAAGCTTATCAATCCCTCGGGGGCGGACGGGCTTCTTTTCGGCAGCTACAAAATGTTCGTCTCCCAGGGAATCGGCATCCTGGCGGTGATGGTCTACTCGTTTGTAGTGACAGCAGTGATCCTCAAGGTCATTGACTGGACCATGGGACTGCGGGTGAGTCTGGAGGATGAAGTGGATGGTCTCGACCTCAGCCAGCACGGCGAGAGCGGGTATACATCATAGACAGTGGGAAATAGTGTATACTTCTCTTATGAGGAAACTTCCCGTGTTCATTCTGCCGGTACTCTTCCTTGTGTTCTTATCCTGCGAGAGCAGGAATCCCGGGAAGAATGAGAGCAGGAATCCTGTGGAGAAATACGGCGATGATGTCACGAAGGCGTACAAGGGAACACAGCAGTTCGGCAAGCAGATGGATGTCAAGAATCTTCAGGATGCAATCAGATCATTTCAGGTCATGAACGGCAGGTATCCCAGGGACCTCGGGGAACTGGAGCATTTTACCGGAACTCCCCTTGACAGCAGCAAATACGATTATGACCCTTCAGCGGGAACCATAAAAGGGAGGGAGTGACCGTCCCGGGAGAGGGAGAAAGTGTTATTATAGGGTGGTGCAGGAAAAGGTCAAGGAAAAGATTTATGAGATTCTCACCGCTGAAGGTCTCCTCACCGGTGATCAGGTCCAGATGATCAAAGCAAAGGAGACCATGCAGCGGGCGAAGATGCTGAAAGCGAAAAGCCCGAATATCCGGCATAAGGTTCTCTACCGGTCGTTCCTCTCCCTCATCGATATCATAGAATCTCTCCAGATTCCGTCTCCTCCGCCCGGCAACGGATTCCTCGCTGCCGAGACGCTTTTGAAGGCCATGGCAAAACACCTTAATCTCCCGTTCATAAAGGTCGATCGACCCTCTGAAGCTGGATTCGGAAGTGGTCACCAAGATCATCTCCAAGCCCTATGCGGTGAGACATCAGCTTGTCCCCATTGACCTTTCCAATGGTTTGCTGACCATTGCCACCTCCAACCCCCTTGACCGTGAAGGCGTTGACGGAATCGAGCGGATTACCGGGTATTCGGTAAAGATGGCCGTTACCACCAGGGAAGAGATTATCAAGATCATCACGGAATTTTACGGTTTTAAGTCTTTCATAGCCGCGGCCCATAAAGACCTTGATACAAAAACAGACCTCGGAAATCTTGAGCAGTATATCAAGCTGAAGTCGGTCACTGACCTTGAGGCCACGGACCAGCATATCATCAATGCCGTGGAATATCTCCTCCACTATGCCTATTCACAGAGGGCGTCGGATATCCATATCGAGCCGAAAAGGGAGCACAGCCTGATCCGTTTCCGCATTGACGGGATTCTCCACGATATCCATAGAATACCCAAGGCGGTGCACGCTGCCATCGTATCGAGGATCAAGAACCTTTCGCGTCTGGACATTGCTGAAAAGAGGCGTCCCCCAGGACGGGAGGATCAAGACGGAACACGAGGGGAAAGAAGTGGAACTGAGGATATCAACTCTCCCGGTGGCCTTCGGCGAGAAGGTCGTCATGAGGATCTTTGACCCGGTGGTATTGATGCAGGATATAAAAGATCTGGGGTTCTTTCCCGGGGAACAGGAGTTGTTCAAGTCGTTTATCGCCCATCCCCATGGCCTTGTCCTCGTGACCGGTCCCACAGGGAGCGGGAAGACAACCACTCTCTACTCTGCCCTGAAGGCGCTGGCCACTTCCGAGGTGAACATCAGCACCATTGAAGACCCCATCGAAATGGTGTATGAACGGTTCAACCAGACTGCTGTTCATCCCCATATAGGACTTACCTTTGCCAGCAGTCTGAGGACAATCCTCCGGCAGGACCCCGATATCATCATGGTGGGCGAAATCAGGGACCTCGAGACTGCAGATAACGCCATTCAATCCGCCCTTACCGGACATCTTGTGCTCTCGACGCTCCATACCAATGACGCCCCGAGCGCCATAACCCGGCTCCTGGACCTTGGTCTGCAGTCTTTTCTCATTAATGCGGTGCTCCTCGGTGTTGTGGCCCAGAGGCTTGTGAGAAAGGTCTGTCCCCACTGTATTGAAGAGTATGCCCTTTCCATGGATGAATGCGAAATCCTTCGGGTGAATTACGAGAAGGTAAGAGAGTATAAGGTCTCCATCGGGAGAGGTTGCCATCAGTGCAGGGGCACCGGGTATATCGGAAGAACCGGCATCTATGAGGTCATGGAGATGACCGAAAAGATCAGGAACGCGGTGGATGAGAAGGCCACGCCAATGCAGATAAAAAAATTGGCCATAGCCAACGGGATGACCACCCTGAGGGAGGCTGCAATCAAGAAACTCCTGAAGGGGATTACCACTTTTGATGAGGTGATCAGGATAACAGGTCCTGGCGCGTAAGGAAAAGGTTCAGGTAAAGGCAAAGGGTAAGTACCCCTGAGTGTTATTCGCTCTTTGTAAGTTCGTACGCGATGTCTCTCGCAAGATCCGAGAGTGTTTCGTCCCGCGCGCCGAGAACCACATAGGCTTCCCATTCCCTGACGCGCTTGAGAATAATTTCCCTCCGTTCAACCACCTCCACAGATTTTCCCCCTGTCCTGATGCCGTCGGCGAGGTCGTGGCTCGAGATGTCCCTGGCTGCAGTGCCCCCTGCATAAAAGATCGGCAGGAGTATGAGGTGATCAGAGTCCCGGAGGTATTCCGTGAATGCCTCTATGTAACCATTCTTCATCATCCTTGTCGGCCCGAAGCCATGGGGCTGAAAGATATAACAGATACGCTCCCTTATGGTCTTCATCGCCTCCATGAGGGAAGAGATCTTGTGGGGATTGTGGGCATAGTCGTCGATGACCAGCCTTTTCCCGTCATCCAGGAGAATGTCAAAACGTCGTTCGATGCCCCTGAATTCGTGCGCCACACCCGCGACCTCTTCAAGAGGTACTCCCATTTCAGAGAGCACGGCGATGCACGAAAGGGCATTGTGAAGGTTATATCTGCCGGGAAGGGAAAGGCTGAATCGTATCCCCTGCACCGAAAATGCGCTCTCAAGGGGCCCATATAAGACATCAGTCGCTCTGTAGTCTGATGGTGCGACGAGAGAAAAAGTGATTGAACCCGTGGTATTCATTTCAGCGAGGTGAAGATCGTCGGCATTGAGGATCACTTTTCCCGCCGTGTTCCCCATCAGGGCTTCGAACATGCCCGCTGTCTCAGCCACTGAATGGTGATCAAGGGCAAGGTTAAGGAGTACGGAATGGAGGGGTTTGTAATTCACAACAGTGCCGTCCGACTCGCATGCCTCGATCACAAGCCAGTCCGAATCACCGCTGATGGAATTGCCCGGGTTTGTATCGGTTCTGAATTGTTTGACCCTGCCGCCTCCGATAAAATTTGGCTTCAGTCCCAATCTCTCCATGAAAAATGCAAGCATGCCTGACGTGGTGGACTTCCCGCTGGTGCCTGCAACCGCAATAGTCCTGAATTCCCTTACGATTTCACTCAAGTACTCCGGTCTTGTCTTTACCGGGATTCCCATGGATTTTGCCTTTATGAATTCCGGCCGGTCAGGTTCCACCGCAGTGCTGAATACCGCAAAGTCGAAAGACTGATCCATGCCTGTTCCGTCCTGGGGCACAATGGTGATACCCTTTGACGTCAGGCCCCTGTAAAAGGTATGGGAAGGATTTTGATCAAAGGCCCTGTCAGAGCCGACAACGGTATGGCCCCTGTCGGCCATGAAGCAGGCTATGGCCGACATCCCGCTCCCGCCTATGCCGGAAAAGAATATTTTTAGTGGCTTGGAAAGCATGAACATGAAGTATTATAACAACTCTTGTCTTTAAGGAAAAAACTTGATTGTATCCAGTCAAGGATTTAAAACCACCCCTTCCACACCTCCCCTTGGTAAGGGGAGGATTTAAAAAGTCCCCTCCTTACCAAGGAGGGGGCAGGGGATGTCAATGAAATTCCCTTTGGCATTGACGAGTTAAGGAAGCTAATGATTGTTGCCTGAGCTTACGCCTCTTTTGATCTTTTTCTGTTCGTACATCAGCCGGTCGCCAGCGGCAAGCAGTTCGTCGATTGAACTAGGGTTTTCTGTGTCGTAGTAGGCGATGCCGATACTGATGGAGAGCGTATAGTTGCGGTGCTCTGTTGCATTATGGTGATCAAGATTCTTCTGCAAACGGGCGGTAATGATCTCGATATCGTCACCGGCGCTTCCCACCGGGATGACCACAAACTCATCCCCTCCGATGCGGGCGATGATGTCCGATTCCCGGTAGGTTGCCTTCAGGAGATTTGCGGTATCGACCAATGCCATGTCCCCTTCCTGGTGCCCCAGGGTATCATTGATCGCCTTCAGGCCGTCAACGTCCGCATAGAGCATGAATATCCCTCTCCTCTGCCGCTTTGCCAGCTTCAACCGCTGTTCCGCCAGGGTGAAGAATCCCCTTCGGTTGTAAAGACCGGTGAGTTCATCAGTAATGGACATCACCCGCTGTTTCTCCTGAACCTTCATCAAGCCGATCCGCGCCTTGAGTTCCTTGAGGGTAAAGGGCTTTTTAATGAAATCCGAGGCCCCTGCTTCTATGGCGCTGTCGTAAGAGAAATCGTCGATATACCCCGTCATGATAATGACCGCCATCTCGGGTCTCATCTTTCTCGCCTGCACGGTCAGCTCAAATCCTTTCATTCCGGGGAGGGAGATGTCAGTGAGCATGATATCAAAAGGGGTATTGCTGATGTGTTCAAGAGCGCTCTCTGCACTGGTGGCGGTTTCACACTCATACCCTTCAGACGTGAAGGTCTCCTTCAGCATGGAGAGCAGGGTCTCCTCGTCATCAACAATCAATACGTAATTTCCTTTATTCATCCCGTGTTCCTCTTTTATGCGAAGCGGTCTTGCCTTACATCTTACCCTCAGACGGCTGTCTGAGGCAACCGGTAAAATACAGTCCTGCCGGCGTATCCATCTCTACGATGTCCCCATGATCAAAGACCGCCGCTCTGTTGCAGATCTCGGCGCATGCAGGCATTATGCTAGGCGGGAAGGGAGGCCACCTGATTTCTGCCCGCTGTCTTTGCCATATACAGCGCCTTATCCGCCCGGTCAAGGACAATTTCCCATCTGGGGGCGTCGCATTCGTTCTGAAATGCTGTGACACCGCAACTTACGGTCACGATACGTCGTTCAGAGCCTCTGTGTTCGAGGCAGAGGTCTTCAATATCTTTCCTTATCCTTTCGGCTGCCAACGCAGTGGAGACAAGATTCTGCTCGGGAAGGATGACAACGATCTCTTCGCCCCCGAATCTGAAAATATCATCTGAAAGGCGAATGGTGCGTTTGATGGATTCTGCCACTGTTCTCAGGATACCGTCCCCATGGATGTGGCCGTAGGTGTCATTGTACGCCTTGAAATTGTCTATGTCGCACAGAACAATTCCGTAGCTGCGGTCATACCTGCAGGCACGGTGGTGTACTTTTTCGATGGTTTCGTGGAAGCCCCGCCGGTTCCCGATATTCATCAGAGAGTCAATGCGGGCCAGTTCCTCAAGCCTGATATTGAGTTCACGCAATCTCCCATGCTTCTCGGTAAGTTCCTTTTCGAGGTTCAGGATGCGTTCTCCTGCCCTGAGCCGTACTTTCAGTTCGCCCGGGTCAAAGGGTTTTACAAGATAATCATCAGCGCCGGCATCAAGGCCCTCGATGATATCTTCCTTTTTATCCTTGCCGGTGACAAGAATGATGTAGGTATATCCCGGACTTCCCGACGAACGGATTTTCCGGCAAAGGGTTAACCCGTCCATAATGGGCATAATCCAGTCAGCAATGACGAACTTTATGTTTTCCTTCTGGAGGGTGTCCCATGCGTCCCTGCCGTTTTCGGCCGTGTGCACCGTGTATCCCCATCCTTCCAGCATCTCTTTAAGAACCTCGCAGGTGAGGGACTCGTCCTCAACCACGAGGACTTTCAAAGGAGTTTTTTTTCTGCTCATTTCAGTGTCCTGATAAAATCTTCCAATCGCATAATCTCCGACCTTAAATCGTCGATGAGGAGCGGTACATCCGAGATATTCTTATCATGTCCCCTGTTCTCGATGCATCCGGCAATGGAACACGTTTTCACTGCCCACAAATTCCCTGCAGCCCCCCTGATGCCATGGGCATAGAGCTCCACCATTTCTGAGCTCCCTGACATTGCAGCACCGGAGAGCTTGTCGATCTGCTCAGGGATATATTCAAGGAACTTCCTGTACATCCTTTTGAAAAACTCCATGTCATCATCGAAAAGAGACATTGCCCTTTCCATATCCACAGGGGATTCTTTCTCAGGAGGCATGGCGGCTCCGGCGGGATTGATCACTTTCCGAAGTATTGTCGGGAACCACCACCACCTTCAGGGATTCCCCGCCTTCTGAAACCAGCCTGAACCCCGTTTGGATCCGGGAGAGGGGAATCCTGTGTGTGATCATCTTTCGTATGTCGACCATGCCGTGTTCAATCAACTGCATTGCCTCCCGGAGGTCGTCGGGGGAGGCGCCGTAGGAGAAGGTCAGCGCAATCTCCTCCCGCCAGAACCTGAGGGAGGGTATCGTTATGTCTCCTTCTGACACGGCGAAAAAGAGGATCTTCCCCTTTCTGTCAATGGAAGAGACGGCATGGTCTATTGCCTGTTCTGCACTCGCACAGAGTATGACACGCTCAGCCAGCATCCCGTTATTGATGCCTTTTAATGTATCCGCGGAATATTCCGCTGCGGCGAATACATGGTCAGCGCCGAATTCCAAAGCCCTCTTCATTCTGTATGTGCTTACATCCGTTGCGACGACGGTAGCGCCTTTCATTTTAGCCATCTGGAGATGCAATAAACCGGAAATGCCTGAGCCTATAATCACGACGGTCTGTCCCTTCCTGAGACCGAGATCCTTCTGACCGGAAACGACGCAGGCGAGGGGCTCGATCATTGCGGCATCCTCATAGGTCATTTCCCCGGGCAGGAGGAAGGCACCGAACTTCACATTCTCTGCAGGGACCCGTATATATTCTGAAAAGCCTCCGGGGTCATAGTTCCCGGTGTGGAGGGATTCACATGCGGTATAATTGCCTGCGCTGCAGTAACGGCACCGGTAGCAGGGAACGTGGTGGGAGACGAACACGCGGTCACCTTTCCTGAACTTCTCCACCCCGCTGCCCAGTTCCACGATCTCGCCCGCCATCTCGTGACCCAGGACACGGGGGGGCTTGTTTTTCCGGTACCACTGCATCACATCGGTGCCGCAGATCCCGGATGCCATCATCCTCACCAGAATCTCGCCGTCTTTTATGCGGGGAACAGGACGCTCCTCTATTCGTACATCCTCATTGCTGTAATAGACCGCTACCTTCATGCGTAGATACCCTTTGATAATTCCTAAATTTTAAACCCTAAATCCTAAACAATATCAAATGACCAAAACGCAAAGGCATGAGCAGTTGAATTTGTTTAGATTTTCGAAATTCGGATTTAGAATTTGGAGCACTATTATACCTTTTCCATGCTTTCATCTACTCTCTCAATTTCTGCTGTTGCTGACTTCTTGCTCCCTTTGTAAATTTCGAATGCCTCCTTTGCAGAAGCTCCCCTGTGCACGATAGCCTTCGCTGCCTTGAGCATTCCCACCGGATTGTCACTCTGGAATATATTCCTTCCCATATCCACGCCCTTTGCTCCCGCTTTGATGGCATTCTCGGTCATCAGCAGGGCATCCATTTCAGGGATCTTCTTGCCCCCTGCGATGACAATGGGCACCGGACACCCCTCCACCACTTTGTGGAAATCATCGCAGTAGTAGGTTTTCACGAAATGCGCGCCGATCTCCGCCGCTATCCTGCAGGCAAGTGCGAGATAACGCGCGTCCCTCACCATCTCCTTGCCCACTGCGGTTATGGCGAGGACAGGCATGCCGTATCTCTCTGCCTCATTCACCAGCCGGCCGAGGTTTGCGATGGTCCTGTCTTCATTCTTTGCGCCCACAAAGATCGACATGCCGACGCCTGAGGCATTCAGCCTCAGGGCCTCTTCCATGGACGTGGTAATATCCTCATGGGATAATTCCCCAAGGATACTGGGACCGCCCGACACCCTGAGGCAGACGGACGTTCCAATCCTGGGGTCAATGGAGTTCCGCAATATCCCTCGGGTTACAAAGAGACAGTCTGCATGGGGAATAAGGGGCGTTATGTTTTTCATGTCCTTCAGACCTGTTGTGGGGCCCTGAAAGTAGCCGTGGTCCACCGCGAGCATGACGGTCTTGCCCGTCTTCGGACTAAAGATCCGCGAGAGCCTGTTCTTCATGCCGAAATCCATGGGTCAATCCTCCTTTGAGTAAGTCCTGCGATCATGGGAATTGTCACTGAATTTCACCTCGTCCATCCTTCCTCCTCCCTCCTCCAATAAGTTGCAGTCGGATATTTTGTGGTAGTAAGCTCCGGCGCTCCTATTTTAAACAAAACTGAAGGTAATTTTCATGGTGGTAACATAACAACACTGTTTACGTTGCGGAAAGGGCAGGGAGTATGAACGATGATGGGATTTCCGGCCCAAAAAAAGGTATAATCTTGAGGCACATACGAGGCTGAGGTTCATTAGGCAAAGAGGGATTTTTAGGGGGAAGAAAGGAGACAAACGTGAAGGCAAGAACGGGCATTTTCGTGCTATCGGTTTCGTTGGTTGTCTTAGCAATCATCCCTGGTCTGGAGGCAGATCAAAATGACGGGGAACTGGCGGCGAAGGCTTCTGCCCAATGGCTTGCATTGGTGGATGGAGGGAAGTACGCCGAGAGCTGGGATGAGTCAGCGCAGTTGTTCAGGGGTGCGGTGACAAAAGAGAAGTGGAAGGAATCACTGACAGCGGTGAGGAAGCCCCTTGGGAAGCTCATCTCAAGGAGTGCCAAATCGAAACAATACACCCGATCGTTGCCCGGCGCGCCTGATGGAGAATATGTGGTCATTCAGTATGATACTTCCTTTGAGAATAAGAAATCCTCAGTGGAGACCGTTACTCCCATGCTGGACAAGGAGGGGAAGTGGAGGGTGTCAGGCTACTACATAAGATAGGAAGCCTGACCCGCAGGGAGATCACAGAAAGACAGGCGGAAAGGAGGAGTGAGCACGGTGGAATTGGGACAGATAGAGAGGCCTGCTGCCGAGGCATTTGTCGCAAAGAGAAAGCTTTACTGTGTGTCCAACGTTTATTCACTGAAGGATGCGCCGGAAGACTACAAGGGGCTCTTCGAAAAATACTGGGATGAGGTGACGAAACACCTGGAGAGACTTGAGGTGGTGGGGAAGGTAAGAAAGATCTTCTGTGAAAATATCACCTCCCCGGGGGAAGAGGCCTTCGATGTCCTGGCAAGAATCAATGAACGGGCATTGCAGGTCATAAAGAAAAAGATCGAGGAAGGGGCGGTTCTGCTGCCCTTGGAGAGGGAAGAGACACTCGGCCCTTTTCTTGATTGGGCAAACTGTCTCAATATCGTGAGGACAAAGGAAGTCTTTGAGAAGGTCATGGGGTTCTACTCGGAACTTGTTGAGAAAAGGCTTCAGCACGCAAAAGAGGTGATAGAGGGTAACCTCCTGGAGGGTGAGGCGGGCATGCTCATCATGAGGGACGAGGACCGGATGCGGCTGCAGCTTTCTCCGGACATCGAGGTTTTCCTCGTGACGCCTCCCTCCTATGACGCCATCCTCAAGTGGCTTCGTGAGAAGATGAAGGACAGGGAAGCTTAGGAGCTCCTTCGGTCATATAATACAATATGGCCGTGGGTAAGATTTGTTCCGTATACCGGAGTCAGTCTTGGGAGGGTAAGACAACTTGGATAATGAGTTAACATTGCTCGGTAGTAGATCAGACGCAACAATCCTTGAACGATTCAGAAAAAACGCAGAATAGGTTGGAGTAAATAGAAACGGCCTTTTTTTGTCTGCCTTAGATGGAAGAAATATCGGCCATAGAAGACGATGGATTGATCAGTCCAGAGATCGGCTCATGGGGCGAAGAGAAATATCGCCATGTTGCCCTTTACTCTTCCCTCTTTGCTAAGTCCATGAGAAGAAAGTGGGAATGTCTTGTATATATCGATCTTTTCTCCGGTGCTGGGCGGGCTCGGATTCGCGGTACCAATCGCATTGTTAATTCTTCCCCACTGCTTGTCTTGGGGTTACCTGACAAATTCGACCGCTATATTTTTTGCGAAAAAGAACGCAAGAAATATGAAGCGCTGAAGAAAAGAATAAAACGGGAATTTCCTGATGCGGATTCCCATTATGTTGAGGGAGATGCCAACCAAAGGTTTGATGAAATACTGGCAAAGATGCCGGACTTCAGGAAGAGCTTCCGCGTATTGGCTTTTTGTTTTGCTGATCCCTATGCGTTGAGTAATTTAAAGTTTGAAACAATCCGGCAATTATCCGCGAGATACATGGATTTTCTCGTTCTGATCCCTAGCGGAATGGAAGCTAATAGATTTGTAACAAAGTATACGAAGGTGCTTAATTCGCCTGTTGATTTGTTTCTTGGCTCATCTGAGTGGCGTGCCGCATGGCGAGAAGCGCAAAAGAATAAAACTCCTTTCGAGCAATTTATTGTGAAGGAGTTTGGGAAGTCTATGGAATCGCTTGGTTATATTGACTCTGGTCTCGATTTGGCTGTACCCATCAGATCAGATGATAGAAATTTGCTTCTGTATCGCCTCGCTCTATATAGTAGACACGAACTCGGAAAAGAATTCTGGAAACAAGCCAAGAAATATTCAAAGGCGCAAACAGAATTGTTTTAATAATATAAGTATGGCACAGTTATCATCTATAGAGTGGACCGGTTCAACGTGGAATCCCGTAACTGGTTGTGTAAAGACCAGCCCGGGCTGCGCGCACTGTTATGCAGAGCGAATGGCAAGGCGGCTTCAGGCTATGGGCCAGCCCAACTACGTCTCAGGCTTCAAGCTTGCGTTGCATGAGCACGTACTCGACCTTCCGCTTAGATGGAAGAAGCCTCAGACCATCTTTGTTAATTCCATGAGCGATCTCTTCCTGAAAAACATTCCTAAGGAGTTCATTGTAAAGGTATTCAATGTCATGGCCAAAGCGCACTGGCATACCTTCCAGGTACTTACCAAACGCTCCCAAAGACTTCTGGAATTAAGCTCCGAATTGCCGTGGGCGCCGAACATCTGGATGGGAGCGACTGTGGAAAATAAGGATTACACTTTTCGCATAGACCATCTTCGTAAAACCGTGGCTTACCTCAAATTTCTTTCAATTGAACCGCTTCTCGGGCCGATACCGCATCTCAATCTGGACGGTATCGACTGGGTGATCGTCGGTGGTGAATCTGGTCCCGGTGCACGGCCTATGGACCGTGCGTGGGTGCTCGATATCCGTGATCAGTGCCTCAAGGCCGGAGTGCCTTTTTTCTTTAAACAGTGGGGCGGTGTGAGGAAGAAGCACGCGGGTAGGATGTTGGAAGGAAGAATATGGGATGAGATGCCGGTAATGTCGGGTCATGGTAGACACGCAAGAACCATGTGTTCAGCGAGATAGATGCCGACACTTGACTGGATAGGAAAGAAGGCGGTTTTGAATCATCACCGGGAGGTGCCGTACCGGCTGCTCAGGTGCGACAGCAGTCTTTCGGTCGGTGATCCGGATGCCGGGGATGCTTCGACTTCGCTCAGCACAGGTCTACCCGTGCAGGGCGATAACCGCTCAAGGTTTTGCTTCCCTATTGCGCGGGCGGGTAAGAGAAACTCTTTTTATGATAGAATGACCATAGATGAGGAGGAGGACATATGGAAAGAGTTCTTGTAAATACTGACGAATATAATGGTCGCTATGTTGCCATGAAAAGTTTTGATGACCCGACTATCGTAGGAGTCGGCGATGACCCGGAGGCTGCAATGAAGGATGCTGTGTCCAAGGGCTACAGTGATCCGGTTTTGTTGTACATACCCGAGAAAGAGATCGTACACATCTACTGATGCCGGTCCGTGATTATCCATTTTCGACTATAAGACCTGGAGATGTGGCAAGACCATATCTGCCGGTGACAGTCATAAACCCTGACACCGATAAACGGGTAAAGATGTTCGCGCTCATAGACACGGGCGCTGATGAATGCGCATTGCCTGCTTCTTTTGCCGCGATGCTTGGACATAATCTTCAAGAAGGCGCTCCAAAGAAAATAAGCACCGGCAATGGAATAACGACTGCTTACGGACATACCACCCGTATAAAGATTGAAGGTTTTACAACACAGGATGTCGTAATAGATTTTATGCCGAACCTTAATATTCCATTATTGGGCGTTAAAAGTTTCTTGAGCAACTTTATCCTAACGGTTGATTATCCCAACAAGACATTTTCTTTGAAGCTGCCTGAAAGATAAAAGCAAGTATCGAAGGTAACAGAGACATTTACTCGGAAGGGCTAAAGCAAATTTCTTGCATTGTTGAGGAGTTAGTTCGCAAAACATGCCGACGCTTGGCTGGATAGGAAAGAAGGCGGTTTTGAATCATCACCGGGAGGTGCCGTACCGGTTGCTGAGGTGCGACAACAGCCGTTCGGTCGGCGATCCGGATGCCTGGAATGCTTTGACTTCGCTCAATACAAGTCTGCTTGTTGATAAAGTGGGGTCATTTGTGCGGGTGTTTTGGGGTGTAGAGTAATGTCAGGACAGGCTAATTTATTGATCTGGAACAATCAAAATCTGTTCTCCAACAACTATCTTGAGAATCGTCTGCCCTCATCAGCTTTGTGGGCCGCTCAAAAGGAGCAGGCTGCGATTGCCTTTGAAGAGATAAAAAAGGCTTACGAATCAATCGGGTCGCTAAGACTCGGCCCCGGGGAGGAGGCTGAGCTAGAAAATAAATTCATCCAGCCCGTTCTTTCTTCCCTCGGGTTCGCATATCATGTGCAGCCCCGCCCGCACCGTGGAATGAAGAAAAAAGTACCCGATTATGCCCTTTTCAAAGATGATGAAGCATACAGGGCTGCAAGGAAATTAAAGGACAATCCCGATCAGTTTTTTGCTCAGAGTCTGACTATCCTGGAAGCCAAATACTGGGGGAGGCGGCTGAACGACACCGACAAAAAGGACATGCTCGACAGTCGCGACCCCACTGCGCAGACCGTGAAGTATCTCGATTCGGTCAATTATCACACGGGTGGAAAGATCAACTGGGCGATACTCGCAAACGGCAAGCTCTGGCGGCTTTTCTACTACAGGGCTTCTTCCCGCTCGGGGAATTATTTCGAGCTTGACCTTGAAGAAATTGTCACGCGCGGAAATGCAGAAGCGTTTCTCTACTTCTATCTTTTTTTATCGAGGGACGCATTCCTTCCTGACCCCGTTACCGGTAAGACGTGGCTTGATCATCATTTGAAAGGCACGGAAGACTATGCAGCAAGGGTCAGCACAAAACTCAAAGACCGCATATTCGATCAGGTGTTCGAGGGGCTTGCCGCCGGATTTATCCATTTCAGAAAAACCGAACTGGGAATAACGCAGGAGACAGACGAAAGCAAGAGGGAGATTTTTAAAGGCTGCCTCACCCTTCTTTATCGTCTACTCTTCATCCTGTATGCGGAGAGCAGAAACCTCCTTCCGGCAAGTGAAGACGGCTATTACAAAGTCAGCCTTTCCAAAGTCAAGAAGGACATTTTCGAGGACCTCAAGACGACTAAAACCGGCAAGATGAGTACGAGATCTTACGTATATTGGGCAAGATTCCAAAGTCTCTTTGACATCGTTGCAAAAGGGGACCCCGCCTTGAACGTTCCTATTTACAATGGCGGCCTTTTCGAGACGCCTGCGAATGGTTTTCTGGCAGGGCATAAGATGCCGGACCCCTTTCTTGCCGATGCCGTCGAACAGTTGACGGTAGATCACGAAAGCGATACCCCCCCTAATCCCCCCCTTGCTAAGGGGGGGAGACAAGGGGGGGTGGGTTTCATAGATTATTCCTCTCTCAATGTCAGACATCTTGGCGACATTTACGAAGGACTTCTCGAATTCCATATTCAAATTGCAGAAACAGAGATTGTCGAGAGTAGGGAGAAGGGGAAATCCGTCTGGAAGAAGTTGGCCGAGATCAAGGCGGGAACTAAGACTTACAGGACGAAAAAGGCCGGCGAAGTCTATATCGAAAACTCAAAGCACGAGCGAAAGGCGACCGGTTCATATTACACCCCTCATTATATAGTCGAATATATCGTCAAGAATACTGTCGGGCCGGTGCTTCATGAGAAGTTGAAGGCCGCCGCCAGTTTGCTTGCGGAGCTTGATGAGGCGGCGAAGGCGCTGCGAAGGCAGAAAACTACAGCAGGCATCCAGGGCTATAGGACCAGGGTTGTTGAACTCGAAAACAGGATATTCGATACCCTTTTCGATGTGAAGGTCCTCGACCCTGCCATGGGAAGCGGCCATTTTCTCGTCCACACAGTCGATTGCATATCAGATGGTATCATTGCGTTCCTCGCCGATTATCCTGAGAACCCCGTTCTTAAAAAGATTGCCGGAATGAAGGCTGCGATTCTTGCTGAAGTGGAGCGGCAAGGCGTAAGGATCGACGAGAGCCGTCTGACCGAAGTGAACCTGATTAAACGTATGGTTATGAAGCGTTGCATCTACGGCGTAGATTTGAATGACATGGCCGTCGAGCTTGCAAAGCTGTCACTATGGCTCGATTCCTTTACCCTTGGAGCGCCGCTTTCGTTTCTCGATCACCATCTGAAGTGCGGAAACAGCCTGGTTGGGACGAATATCAACGAACTGGAAAAAGCGCTTTCCGGACATCTCTTCGCCGTCAATCTTGAACCGCTTAAACGTGCGATCCGCGATATGATTTTTGTTTCGGACCTTCCGGATGCCACCTTTGCTCAGGTGAAGGAGTCCTACGAGAAGTTCGGGGAAGCCAATAAGGGGCTTGAAGGCTACAGGGTGCTCCTCGACATGCTGGTCGCCGAGTATTTCGGCGTTGCTGATTCAAAGAAGCTGCTCGTTTCCGATTTTGACAGGATAGATTTAAACAGGTTGCACGAATCCCTTAAGGCGCTGCCTACTAAGGACAGGAAGGCAATTGAGGATGTTGAAAGGGTTTCTCAGGAGAAACTTTTTTTTCACTGGGAAATCGAGTTCCCGGAGGTGTTTTATGAGCGGACTGGTGAGTTCGAACAGAAAATAGGAAAGAAGGAAAATCCGGGTTTTGATTGCGTGATAGGCAATCCTCCGTATGATGTCGTGTCTGAACTCGAACAAGATAAAGATGTTGAGCCTGAAAAGAAATTCTTCAAAAGCATAGCATTCTATGCGCCCGCTGTAGGCGGCAAGCTAAATTTCTATCGTCTCTTTAGCGCTTTGGCCGTGCACTATTTGAGAGACGCTGGCATGCACGGCTTTATTGTCCCCATGGCATTGTTGGCTGATAAACAAGCTAAAGCATTAAGGCAATTTATGCTTAAGAACTACTATTTACAACAAATTGAGGCATTCCCTCAGAAAGACGACCCGGCTAATAGAATTTTTAAAGAGGCTAAGTTGTCTACTTGTATATATTTGCTCAGAAAATCGGCCCCGGATCATCTTACAGTAAGAATTCATCCTGGAAAAGACATTTTGGAATCATCAGTATCTTTGAAAATGAAACCCCCGCTAATTGAGGAGTTTGACGAAGAGAATCTGAGTATCCCGAGTCATCCCAGTATGTCCGCGCGGGATTTCCATCTCGCACTGAAGTTGAAAAAAATGTCTAATGGAAATTGTCTTAAGGAAATTGCGCTCTCACAGCAGGGTGAGGTCAATCTTACAGAGCATGCCAAGTTTTTTTCGGACAAAGAGAAGGGGAAGATTGTTCTAAGGGGCGCGCATGTTAATCGATATGATTTTCAGGAAGAGCCAAAGCAAGGCGAACCAGTTTATCTTGATGTTGATAAATTTCTTCATGCTCATGGTAAGGATACAAAAGCATACGACCACAGATATCTCCGTATTGGTTATCAGAGAGGTTCGGCAATCGATAATTGGAGAAGAATTATTGCCACTATTATTGAGAAGGACAACTTCTGTTCTGATACCATCAATTATATCGTCAATCCTAAAGACTACGATCTTTATGCGGTTCTTGCTCTGCTAAATTCGTTGTTGTGGGAATGGAGATTCAGACTGACAAGTACGAATAATCATGTTAATGCTTATGAAATTGATTCTATGCCGATGCCTCCGATTTTCTTCACTACTCCCGAAAAGGAACGCAAGGAGCGGGTTGCTGAGGCAATAAAATTGTACTGGTCTGACTTAGGGGCTGTTGCCTTTGAGGCGGGTAAATGGCAAAATAAGAGAGAGGACAAAAACCATGACAAAAGCGCAGATAAAAAAGGCACAGGAAAATCTCGAAAGGTGGCGGGAGCGCCACGGGGATATGAACTCTCTGAGGGAGGCGTATCAGGAGAAGATACTGGACTGGGTGGTGAAGTCCATGGAGTTCGAGAGGGAGCCGGTGAGTATGACCCGTCTGAAGGCGCTTCTGGAGAAGGAGAAAGCAGCACCCGCCCGGTAGACTCCACCCGCCGAAATTTGGGGTGAAAGGCTTTCTGCGGCTGCAGAGGGGGCAGAATGAATTTCCAGGACACAATCGCATGGGCAGAACGGGAGCTGGCGGAGGGCCGGAACGACACCATTCACGACTTTCTCGCTTATCTGGCCGAGCAGATGATAGAGATGAATAAAACCAAGAACGATGAAACTGAAGGTTTTCTGAAGTGGCTGGAGCGGGAAATTGGCGTTTCAGTAGAGGAGCTGACGAACAAAACGGCCATCAAGGAATATCATGCTCATGACTTTGATCAGTTTCTTGAGGTCCTAAAGAAGAACAAGAAGAAGCTTTCCACAGACCCCTCGGACCGTAAGAGGCAAGAGCTTCTCGAACAACAGTTCAATAAAAGCATGTCTGTACTCGGCCTAGTGAAAGCCAGGATCGATGCAACGGATGAACTGATAGATGAGGTCGTATACAAGCTGTACGGACTGTCGAAAGAAGAAGTAGGGATTGTGAAGGGTGCAACGTAATGCCGGGAAGAAGTCCGGCAGCCGAATTTCTCTTTCTGGCTTCAGACGGCAATGGACAAGTTCTATCCGGATTTCGTCTGCAAGCTCAAAGACGGCAGGTTGCTGGTGGTGGAATACAAGGGAGCGGACCGCTGGAGCAATGATGATTCTAAAGAGAAACGCAGGCTCGGCGAACTCTGGGAATTGAAGAGCTGCGGGAAGTGCCTCTTTGTAATGCCGAAAGGGAAGGACTTCGGGGCGATAAGGATGAAAGTGCGCGGTTGACACAAGAAATAGGCAGGCTACTTTTTTGGACTTTAGACATCAGTGCGCAGCCTCATCGCCCGCGAGATGGTCGAGCAATGTTTTTAGCCTGGAGTATGTGACTACAGCAAGAGGAGTTCGTCGTCCCTTATTTAAGATATATCCTCATCCCATCGGCCAGGGCCCCGTCGAGCCCGATCTCGTTTCCCCATTCATCGTACGCCTTCTTCGATCTTTCCATCTCTTTCAGGAGCCCGGCGCTGATGAGGGCATGCCTCACGGTCATGCCGGGCAAAAGATCCACTGGTTCATTGTTTACGAAAACTCTCATGGTAGGTCAAAAAGAAAGGCTGAGGCCAAGGCTGAGGTCGAACTGAGCATTTTCTTAACCTTAGCCTGAACCTTAACCTTCTATGTCACCGTATCTCCTTTATCCTTCCCTTGACCTCCGGCGCTATTGTCTTCTTCGTCCTGATGTATTCCGCCACCCCATCCTTGAGCCACCTGCTGGAATCACTGTAGACGAGCTTTTCCCCCTTAATGGCGCTGCCGATGTTCGAAAAATCCCCTGAAGACCTGATCGCATCCCCAAAGACTTTGTAGCCATCGCCACCCGCTGCAAGGAAATCGTTGGTGGCAACGGTGTATTCCTTCTCAGGTTCCAGGGGCTTGCCGGCGATAAGGATCTCTTTCACCCGCGAACCTTCTTTTTCAGAGGGGGAATAGGTGAAGGAAAGGCCTGAAACCTGGGGAAACCTTCCGCTTCCTTCCTCTATGGCCGACACCCCATGCTCCAGCGCCTCCCTGATCTGCTTTCCGGTAAGCCTGATGGCAACGATGTAATTATTAAAGGGCAGCACAGAATAGATATCCTTTATCCGTATCTCGCCTTTCTTTATGCTTGTCCTGATGGCCCCGCCGTTGACAATGGCCACATCAGCCCCGGAGACCTGTCTCATTACATCGGCAACGAGATCGCCGAGATTGGTCTCTTTTCTTCTTACGTTCTCTCCGTCGAGGTCAACCTCGGTCTCACCCACTTTTTCATTCAACACCGCATCGACCTTTTGTTTGTACTTCTCGACAATTGCGAGCGCTGCCCTGTCTTCCGCACCCCGGACCGGTCTTATCTCTTCGAGATGACCTTCGAATCCTGTTATTTTCCCGTCTTTCACTGTGAGGTCTAAAACTCCCAGGGCCTTTCCGTGTTCCCATGCCTGAACGACCACGGTCTTGCCCACTGTTACCTGCCTTTCTATTTTTGTATGGGAATGTCCGCCGACGATGACATCTATTCCTCCGACCTTTTCCGCCAGCATCCTATCGGCCGAATATCCGATATGGGAAAGGACAATGATGATATCTGCCTTTTGCTTCAATTCCTTTACGTATTTCTCAACGGTCTCTGCGGGTGGCTCGAATTTCAGTCCGGCCACGTTCCTCGGATGGGTCGTTTCAGGGGTGTCTTCTGTTACGACACCGATAATAGCGATTCTCACACCGCTGATATTCCTTATGATGAATGGTTTCAGCTTGTCCAGCCCCCGGACATTGGCCCCAAGCACAGGGAAACGGGCCTCTGAAATTCGCTTCTTTAGTACCTCCTGCCCGAAGTCGAACTCGTGGTTGCCCAGGACCATGACGTCAAATTTCATGGCATTCATGAGTTCGATGACAGATTCACCCTGGAAGAGATTTGCCCAGTTATTTCCCTGGATCATGTCCCCTGCCGAAAGGAGCAGGGCCGGTTTTTCTTTGCGGAGGGCATCTGCCTTTGCCGCAAGATACACGATGCCTCCCAGCATCTCCTTTGATCCCAGTGGTATGTATGGTTCCGCAAACCCGTGGAAGTCGTTGATATGGAGGATCCGTATGACCGTCTCTTCGGCATGGGCGAATGAGAAGGAGAGAACAAGCAGGCAAAGGCAGAAGAGGGCCACCACGACGCCCTGAGATCCTTTGCTGAGATATCGATGGTGATAAGAGAAGTTCATTTTTCGCAAGCGGATCGATAGCACATTAATGTAAAAAAGGCATCTTGAACATAAGCAGGAATCCGTTGAGGGTCATAATGCTCCCCAGGGACGCAAGCGCGATGGCGAGGATGACCGCAAAAATTGCAGTTACCAGGGCCACCCGCTTTGTAAAGGTCTTTGACCTGATCTCTTCCAGTTCCTCGGTGTTCGGGAGTTCAACTTCTGCCATGTTCCTTAGTTGCCTCCTTCCGGCGCACTATAAGCACTATTCTATTAACATCTTTTCTTCATTCAAGTCAATCGCGATCTTTGAGTCACCTCGATATTCGCGTCCTGTTCCTTGTCTTGAAAGGAGTTTTTATGGTAATCTTTTTCAAAAATGGAGGAGAGGCATGGTTAAGAGCGACCGCTGGATAAAGGATATGGGCGCCAGGGGGATGATAGAACCCTTTAATGAGAGCCAGGTGAGGGAAGGCGTCATATCCTCAGGGGTGAGTTCCTACGGTTATGACATGAGGATTTCCGAGGAGTTCAAGATATTTACGAACATCAACAACACTATAGTCGATCCGAAGAACTTCGACCCCAAAAGCTTCGTCGATTTCAAAGGAGATGTCTGCATCGTGCCTCCGAATTCCTTTGCCCTGGGTCGTTCTGTGGAATACTTCAGGATACCCAGGGATGTGCTCGTCATATGCCTCGGGAAGTCCACCTATGCCCGCTGCGGCATCGTTGTGAATGTGACCCCCCTTGAGCCGGAATGGGAAGGCCATGTCACCATCGAGATATCCAATACCACGCCTCTGCCTGCAAAGATCTATGCCAATGAGGGGATTGCGCAGCTTATCTTCCTGGGTGGTTCGGAGCTTTGCGAGGTCTCCTACGCGGATAAATCCGGAAAATATCAGGCGCAGCGGGGCATCACCCTGCCGAGGATGTAAATGCCGGCAAAAGAAAAGATCATTCTTGCCCTGGATGTTTCCGATGTGAAATACGCTATTGAAATAATTGATAAATTCAAAGATTACGTCGGCATATTTAAAGTAGGACTTGAAGTATTTACCGCAGCCGGACCAGCAGTTGTTGAGGAGATCAACCGGAGGGACAAGAAGGTCTTTCTCGATCTCAAGTTCCATGACATCTCCAATACGGTTATCAAGGCGGCGTTGAATGCCGTGAGACTGGGGGCATATATGTTCAACCTCCATGCTTCAGGCGGCCTCGAGATGATGCGCAGTTGCAAAGAAGCCGTGGTGGATCTATGCCTCAGGGAGAATATTCGGAAGCCGAAACTTCTGGGAGTGACGGTACTTACCGGCCTTTCCCAGGAAGTCCTGAAAGATGAACTGGGCATACAGCACAGCCTCAGGACCCATGTGAAACAGCTTTCGAAGCTCTCTGCGGAGGCCGGTCTCGACGGCGTTGTGGCATCAGGACATGAGGTGGCAGCGCTTCGGAATCATTTCGGCAAAAATTTCCTTATCGTCACCCCCGGTATAAGGACCTCGTGGAGCCCGCCGGATGACCAGAAAAGGACCATGACACCCCGGCAGGCCATCAGGGAGGGGGCAGATTATATCGTCCTTGGCAGGGCTGTCATGAACCAGCCGGATCCCTTCAAGGCCCTTGAGCTGATCACCGCAGAAATCCTCACTGCCTAAGAGATATCCAGTGATACACTGCAAGTGTGGCGCATCCATGACCAAAGAGGCATTCACGAGACTCTGCCGGGAACGATCCGGCGTTCCTCCCCTTTATACCGAAATACCCTACGTTTCCCCTGAGGCGTTATATCCCGTTTTTGCGGGAAGCCACTCCTTTCTCTTCGAAAGCGTCAAAGGGCCGGAGAAGATCGCCCGCTACTCCTTCATCGGGTTCGAACCATACATGACTTTTCTGGCAAAGGATGGTGTAGTCGAGACACGGTCGGCGAACAGGGAATCGTCATCGAAAGAAAAACCTCTGAAAAAACTTGGTGAAATGCTCTGGGGGTATCAGCAGATGCCTCTCCTGGATCTGCCCCCCTTTCAGGGCGGCGCCGCAGGCCTGCTGAGCTATGATTTCGTGCATTATCTCGAAAGGCTTCCCAGTACCACCTTCGATGACCTCCGGATCCCGGATGCCCATTTCTGCATTGTTGACCGGTTGATCTCCTTTGATCACAAAGAAAAGAAGGCGTGGGCAATCGCCTGTCCCGGACTGAGGCAAGATATGAGCCACGATCCTGCTTCATGGTATGACGAGGCAGAATATTTTCTTGCAGAAATCTGCAGGAGGATCGATTCGTTGAAAGGGGAGGAGCCCCTGCAGGGGCCCGGGCCTGTGGGGAAGAAGATAGAGATCATACCCGGAATGAGAAAGCAGGATTACATGGAGATGGTGAAGAGGGCAAAGGAATATATCGCTGCAGGGGACATATTCCAGGCCAACCTTTCCCAGAGGATTTCCGCATATATCGGGGCATTGAGTCCGTGGCATCTCTACCGGATACTGAGGTCCATTAATCCTTCTCCCTTCGGCGGGTTCATTGACTTTGGGGAGTATTTCATTGCCAGTTCATCCCCTGAGAGGCTGGTAAAGGTGAAGGACAGGATGATCGAGACACGGCCCATCGCCGGTACGAGACCCAGGGGCAGGGATTTCAGGGAAGATGAAAAAATGAGGAAAGAACTGCTTTTGAATGAAAAGGAGAGGGCAGAGCACATCATGCTCATCGACCTGGAACGGAATGACCTCGGGAAGGTTTCGGAATACGGGAGCGTGGAGGTTGATGAACTGATGATCACTGAGGACTATTCCCATGTCATCCACATCGTATCGAATATAAGGGGTGTGCTTACAGAGAAGAAGACATGTCTGGATGCCCTGAAGGCGACATTCCCGGGAGGCACCATAACCGGGGTTCCCAAGGTCAGGTGCATGGAAATAATCGACGAACTGGAACCGGTAAGAAGGGGGCCTTATACCGGTTCCATGGGGTATATCGGTTTTTCGGGAAGCATGGATATGAATATCATTATCAGGACCTTTGTGATCAAGAATGAATATGCCTATGTCCAGGCAGGTGCCGGAATCGTTGCTGATTCGGACCCTGAAAGGGAATACTGCGAGACCCTTAAGAAAGCGGAAGCCCTTGTGAAGGCCATGGGAAGTTGAGTTAAAGGATAATTAAGGATATAATCTAATCATCAAAGCGTGGAAGGAGGGATCCATGGTTGTCGGTAAACCAATCTTCACTGTGGAGCAGATTCAGCAGAGGGTCAGGGAACTGGCTGAGATGATATCGAAGGATTACGAGGGCAAGAACCTGTTGGCAGTCGGGATACTGAGGGGAGCCTTCATGTTCTTGTCCGACCTTGTGAGGGCGATAAAGGTCCCCCTGACCGTGGATTTTGTGATAGCCGCGAGCTATATGAAGGAAGCTACCACCGGTGAAGTGAAGGTTTACTACGATGTCCGGGAGGATGTGAATGATAAGGACGTCCTGCTCATTGAGGATATCGTGGACACGGGAATCACCCTTAACCATATAAGGGAGCGTATGCTTCAGAAGCGCCCGAGGAGTCTCAAGATATGCGCCTTCCTCGATAAGAAAGAGAGGAGGGTGGTGGATGTTCCCCTGGACTATACGGGCTTCGAGATCCCCAATGAGTTCGTAGTGGGCTACGGGCTGGATTATGACAATCGGTACAGGAACCTCCCGTACATTGCAGTGTTCAGAAAGTCCGTATAACGCTGAAGCACGATGCACAATTCACGATTCATGATTATTGAGAACTGCATAATAAATGTCCGCTCTTTCGTCATTCCCGCGAAAGCGGGAATCCAGAAAAGACTGGATTCCGGGTCAAGCCCGGAATGACAAGAATACTAATAGGTGTAGGACATTAATATTCCAGGTATCAATAAATCAGGCATCATGTATCTCATGTGTTCGAGCGTGCAAATATCAAATGAATTTAAAGGAGAACCATGTTTGAACTGATGATTGAAACCACCTTCTCGGCTGCTCACCAGCTGAGAGGATATAAGGGAAAATGTGAACACCTCCACGGTCACAACTGGAAGGTCCACGTGCATGTCTCAGCGGAAAGACTGAATGAGATCGATATCGCCCTGGATTTCCACGAACTGAAGCGGATGGCGAATGAGGTGACCGCGCCCCTGGACCATTCCTTTCTCAATGACGTGTTTCCGTTTACAGAGAAGAACCCCTCGTCGGAGAATATCGCAAAATGGATTTTCGACTCCCTCAAAAAGAAGATCAACAATGATAACGTCCAGGTAACCGCAGTTACGGTCTGGGAATCCGATACTGCCTCCGCAACATACTATGAGGATTGATGCAGGGTTTGCCGCCAGACTCCTGGAAGGCGCGCAGAAGAGGGGGGCAGACCTTGCAGAGGTCTATCTGAAGTCCTCAAAGAAACTATCCGTGGATGTCCGGGAGCAGGAAATGGATGCTCTGGAATCTTCCGTGGATTTCGGGTACTCCCTCCGCATCATAAAGGACAGGAGACTGGGGTTTTCCTACTCGCGGGAGAAGGGAGATGCGGATGCGGTGATAGAAAACGCCATAGAGGCATCACGGTGGGTGGAGGAAGACGAGTATCTTGATCTTCCTGATCCCCGGGAACATTCCTCCCTTCGTATCTTTGATGATTCTGTTGCGTCGATGAGCCAGGACGATGCTCTCTCCAGCGCCCTCGTCATAGAAAAAGCTGCCCTGGATGCGGACAAGCGCATCCGGAAGGTGAGAAAGGCCTCTGCCTCTTTTTCGAGCAAGGACGTCCTGATCATGAACTCAAAAGGTATGGGAAAAAGCTATTCCTCCACTTCCTGTGCGGGGCAGATTACTGTGGTGGCTGAAGAGAACGGTGACAGCCAGATGGGCTGGGATTTTGACGGGAGCAGGTTTCTGGGGGAGGTTTCATTTGCGGACGTTGGCAGGAACGCTGCGCGGCGGGCACTGCAGCTTCTCGGGGCAAAAAAGATGGAGAGGACGCGGGCCCATGTGATACTGGAGAATTCTGTTGCCACGGAATTCCTCGGCATTCTTGCTTCACTCCTCTCATCAGAGGCTGTCCAGAAAGGAAGATCTCTCCTGGCAAAAAGGGTGCACGAGGAAGTGGTAAGTCTTTTGTTGAGCGTTGTGGATGACGGTTGCATGGAGGGTAAACTTGGCAGCAGGCCTTTTGACGACGAAGGTGTTCCCACATCAAGGAAATACCTGATAAAGGATGGAGTGCTTCAGGGCTACCTGTACAACGTATATACCGCGAAGAAGGACGGCGTGACATCCACGGGGAATGCGGTGAAGGGAGGGATTTCAGCACTGCCCACGGTTGGTCCTCTCAACCTCTCCCTTACTGTTTCTCCGGCATATGTTTGCGCAGGCAACTTGTTTGCGATGGTGGACAGGGGCCTTTACGTGACGGATGCCATGGGGATCCATACCGCAAATCCGGTTTCCGGGGAGTTCTCCATCGGGGTGTCAGGGCTGTGGATAGAAGGCGGGATGGTGAAACAGCCGGTGAAAGAAGCCGTCATATCCGGGAATATCCTGGATTTTTTCAAGAGGGTTGAAGCTGCGGGGGATGATTTCAGGTTTTATGGGAATGTGGGCGCGCCGAGTCTCCTCATCGGGCCGACGGACATCAGTGCATAGCCGTCTTTCAAAACCCGTCTCTTTTCTGTTAGAATTAACACTCAAAAAAAGCTGCATCGAAAAGACGGATATACAAATTGTGATTATGAGACTGGGGGTTTGATAATGGATTATTTTTTGACTGAAGAGCAGATGATGATACGGGACCTTGCACGGCAGATCGCGGAAGAGAAGATTGTGCCGGTGAGGGAGGAACTCGACGAAAAGGAAGAATTCCCCTGGGAGATCATGAAGGTCATTGCACAGTCGGACCTGTTCGGACTCTTCATCCCCGAGGAGTACGGAGGGCTCGGAAAGGGAAGCCTTGAACTCTGCCTCGCGGTGGAGGAGCTCTCACGGGCATGCCTCGGCGTGTCAACGACCTATGCGGCAAATGCCCTGGGGAGCTTTCCCCTCCTCCTCTTCGGGACAGAGGAACAAAAAAAGAAGTACCTTCCCGATATTGCTGCAGGAAAGAGACTCGTGGCCTTCGGCCTGACCGAGGCGAATGCAGGGAGTGATGCTGCCGGGATACAGACCACGGCTAAACTGGAAGGGAACGCGTATGTGCTGAATGGCACAAAGCAGTGGATCACCAATGGCGGCGAGGCCGAGATCTATACCATCATTGCCATTACCGACAGGGCAAAGGGCCCTCGCGGCGCTTCTGCCTTTGTGGTCGAAAAAGGGACACCGGGGTTCACCTTCGGCAAAAAAGAGAAGAAGATGGGCATAAGGGCCTCGGTGACGCGGGAGCTCATTTTCGACAACTGTAGAATCCCCAAGGACAATATCATAGGGAAGGAAGGGATCGGGTTCGTTGTCGCCATGAAGACCCTGGACAGTTCGAGAACAGGGGTAGGGTCTCAGGGCGTAGGTGTTGCCCAGGGGGCCTTTGATGAAGCGGTGAAATTCGCACGGCAGAGGGTCCAGTTCGGCCATCCCATAATCAGTTTCCAGGCCATCCAGCATATGCTTGCGGATATGGCGACAGACATAGAGGCTGCGAGGTCCCTGATCTATTCCGTTGCACGATATGTGGACAGCGGCGCAAAGGATGTATCGAAGGAATCGGCCATGGCCAAGGTGTTTGCCACTGATGTGGGGATGCGTGTAACCACGAACGCAGTGCAGGTAATGGGCGGCTCCGGATATATGAGGGAATACCCTGTGGAAAAGATGATGCGGGATGCCAAGATCCTCCAGATCTATGAAGGGACGAATCAGATACAGAGGAATGTCATAGGGCAGGCATTGATAAAGGAGGCGGCAAAGAAGAAATAACAGTCTTCCCTCACACAAGCATCTAAAAAGCGAGTTCTATTCCTTTACCTTTGCGATTTCCTTCGGCTCTCCGTTCAGGTGCTCGATAAAATCCGCTGCCGTTTTTTCAGCAGCAAATTCCATTTCCTCTCTCAGGAGATTGAAATTATCAGCTTCCAGTTCGTCCACGGACATGCTTCTGTCAAAGTTTTCAGAAAGATAGACGTAACTTTTCTGCCACAGGACCTCTCCCTGAGAGTCCTTCATAGTTACGGTGGCCTTGCTTAAGAAGCCGTTACTTACCACTCCCTTGTCAAGCCCTCTCTCCAGAGCAATTCCACCCCTGGTAAGGTCGATGGAGCCATAGGCAACTCTGTTGACCTTGAATTCCATAACGGTGCATTTTTCGGAAAAATCTTCCTTCAATGGGTCTTGCATAACAGTCAGCGCAGGCCGGTCTGATCGTTCGTTATGTATGCGCTCAAGGAATTTATTCATGACAAGGGAACCGAAATCAGGGATCATGGTCTGCGTGTCCGAGCCCCTCGCCTTGGCGTACTCGTCGCCCACAACAAGCAGGGCAGACCCCCCGGGGGCAGCCAGTGTAACGAGTGCAAGCAAGGCAGTCTCCGTCCCTGTGCTTTTCATAATTCCGGGAGTTTCATACCGGCACACTTTTATGGGTTCCAATGATGAAAGATTCTGGTTCGTAAATTGCTTGTTACTCGATGCGCATCCCTGAAGGACAAGGAAGGAAACCGTCAAGACAACAACCAGAGGCCAGGGAGTTAGTTTTTTCATTTAAAGACCCTCCTTTCTTTTTTCCGGAAGGTTATGTTGAGCGATATTCGGACGCTTCCACTCCTGGAGAAGAAGCGCCCGCCTATTCCCCTTTATCGGTAACGAAAGCCAACTAGCTCTAATTTATCGCTTTCCACAGAAACTGTCAATCACATTTCTTGCCTCCGAAGCTCTTTCCCTTCTCCCATGCTATGGCCCTGTTATACTGCCCGAACAGCCTTTCACGCTCTTTGAATTCCCTTGAGTGTACCAGTCTCCTTCCGTTCTTCTCGTTTGCACCCATGTCGGCATGGAGCATCTCATGGTAAACAACGAATTCTATGAAATACTGCGGTACGCTCTTTCTGTCAAGGACCGGATTTATCCTGATGATGTTTATATGTCTGCTGAAACTCCCCAGGGTCCTCTTCCTCACGGAATATCTCGGACTCGCTGTCCCCCATGTAATGGGGCAGGATATCCTGCCGCTAAAATACTCGTTGTTCAGAGAATGAAAGATTTCATCAAGGTTGTGGTATTTCCCCTCTGTTTTCAGCGTTGTCTTTCTTGGTGATGATTTCTTGATCCTGTGGCTGTTCTGCCTCAGGAATTTCCTTAAAAGAGGCGTTTCTCCTTTCCTGTGCTTAAGGAATCTTGCGATCTCGGTGATCACATCGTCCCCTGCATCAAGGAACATCCTGTGGAGCCTGACGACCACAGCCTTTCCCTTCTCTCTTATGGATACCATGCTGGTAGTATTATCGGTAATCAAGAGGGAAACAGGTTTGCCTGCTGCTCTCTTGAAGTAGTCCCGGAGATGGACGGTATCCCGTGTTAAAGGCAGGGATAACTGTTCAGTACCTCTCATTTCGTCCTACAGTTCCTTTAAAATCCTGTATATCCCGGAGAAATCCAGAGGATCCAGGTTCCTGCTGAAGGTCATACCGAAGAGTTCCTTCGCAACACTCCCGGTGAAAAGGGGCCTCTTCAGGGATCTGGCAAGATCCTGAAGATAATGGAGGTCCTTGTATATAAGCGACGATGAGAAATGGGTGGAGAAATCTTCTTTCGTGAGTTTTTCCCTCTTTGCATTGAGGACCGCGGAGTTTCCCGCGCCCGCAGCGAGAATATCTAGCACCTTTGCTTTCTCTATTCCCGCCTTCTCGCCGAATACAACGGCCTCTGCAAGGGTCGCCATGAAAGAGCCCAGTGCGAGGTTGTTTATGAGCTTCATCTTTGTTGCAAGGGTTGGTTCTCCAAGGAAGAAGCTATTTTTCCCGATCTTTTCGATATAGGGAAGCGCCCTGTCAAAAGCAATCTTTTCTCCGCTTACGAGGACGGTGAGTGTGCCCTGGGATGCAGGCACGACACTGCCGAGAACAGGGGATTCGAGATAAGAGGCCGCATGTTTTCTGAGAATTTCATGAAAGAGCATTACCAGTTCAAAATGGTTGGTTGTGGTGTCGATGATAATCTTTCCCTTGCACTCCCCTTTGAGGATGCCCTCTTTCCCCGCTATCACCGCCTCCACAGCAGCGCTGTCAAAGAGATTCATGAACAGAATCTCGACCTCGGAGATGAGGGAAGCAGGGTTGTCCGCTATTTTGACGCCGAGGTCTGATGCCTTCTCCCTGGTTCTGTTCCAGACGACCAGTTCGATGCCTTCAGAGATCAATCTTCTTGCCATGGCTTTGCCCAGATGTCCGAGACCGATGAATCCTGCTTTCATGATTACCTCCTTGAGATGCTTTGATTATAAATAAAATATCACAGAATGAAGTTTTCCGTAATCTTCGCTTAACGTATTATGAGCAAATACTGCATGGGCATTGGCCCACAAAGGATTCAGCGGGCCGACATACCCCGTCTATTGTGTGAGCGCGCTGTTCTTTACTTCACCAAACTTAAAGTCGTA
The DNA here is from genome assembly GCA_023382175.1 of Nitrospirota bacterium. Taxonomy (GTDB): domain Bacteria; phylum Nitrospirota; class Thermodesulfovibrionia; order Thermodesulfovibrionales; family UBA9159; genus JAMCQB01. The sequence continues at coordinate 30,834 of JAMCQB010000151.1, forward strand.
TAATATGCACTCACAAAATACGAAAAAACGACCATAGCCACTCGTATAATCCTGGAGGATAAG
>JAMCQB010000151.1:30906-31511 GCA_023382175.1 Nitrospirota bacterium
CGATGCTGTTCTTCTCACCGACAGGGCCTTTGCCGGCTCCGATACGCTGGCAACCTCTTATACACTTTCTAAGGCTATCTCAAAAATAGGCACTGATATAATAATCTGTGGCAAGAAGCATTGCTGCGACGAGCGTGACCGCGCTGTTCTTTACTTCACCAAACTTAAAGTCGTATAATATGCACTCACAAAATACGAAAAAACGACCATAGCCACTCGTATAATCCTGGAGGATAAGAGACCGTGAACATAGTTGTCTGCATCAAACAGGTTCCTGATACCGCTGAGGTGAGGATCAATCCTGAGACCAACACCCTCATAAGAGACGGTGTTGCGAGCATCATCAATCCCTATGATATGCATGCCATCGAAGCCGCGTTACAGATCAGGGAGAAGGCAGGGGGCAAGGTTATTGTGATCACCATGGGACCGCCACAGGCGGAAGCTGCCTTAAGAGACGCCCTAGCCATGGGCGCTGACGATGCTGTTCTTCTCACCGACAGGGCCTTTGCCGGCTCCGATACGCTGGCAACCTCTTATACACTTTCTAAGGCTATCTCAAAAATAGGCACTGATATAATAATCTGTGGCAAGAAGCATTGCTG
>JAMCQB010000144.1 GCA_023382175.1 Nitrospirota bacterium
GAAGGTTGTAAGCTGATTTCCAATATCGCCGGTTATCGCTTACCGACTACTCCGCAAAATGAGCACGCCAAAAAGAGTGAGAATTAGCGTATCTACCGCTCTGCGGTGGTCTTGAGGGCTGGTGGAGTGGTCATTGCGAGCCCGGCCTTATGGGGCGCGGCAATCTCCAGGCTTGAACAATGAGATTGCTTCACTTCGTTCGCAATGACGGGAGAAGGGGCATACAATGCCTTATCGTCGTGATTGCCACTTCTACTCCTTACCGTTTATGAGGATATCACTCTTGCGGACTTCAGGAAGAAAGAGAAAATTTTTCGAGTCTTGCTTGAGACGAAGCTTTCTGGTCTTATCCTACCCATCTCTCCAGCAAGAACTTCGCCCCCTCTTTGTCCAAGGGCTGGTTGCCTGAACCGCACTGGGGGTCCTGGACGCAGGAGGGGCATCCTTCCTCGCATGGGCATTCCATGATGATGGCAAGAGCGGCCTTAAACCAGTCTTCTATGACATCGAACGCCCTTTTGGTCAGGCCGATGCCCCCTTCGTATCCGTCGTAAATGAAGATTGCCGGTCTTTTGAAGCGAGGGTTAAGAGTATAGCTCAAGCCTCCTATGTCGCCCTTGTCGCACAATGCGAACAAGGGGATACATGCAATGGTCACATGTTCTGCCCCGTGGAGGCTGCCGGCAAGGTCATAGCCGCGGGACTCGATGGAATTCTCCGTATCCTTGTCTATCGCTATCCACAGTCCCTCTGTTTCGAAGGTATATTCAGGCATCTCAAGGTCATGCCTCGAAATCCTGGTCCTGTCAAAGATGTTCTTTTTCTCATACCCGGTGACCCTGTTCTTCATCCGTAAGGTTCCCCAACGTGCAGTGAATCTCTCAAGCTCTTTGCTTTCCTTCTCTTCCATGATCTCGGTATCTTCTTTTGACAATGCCTGGGTGTAGTAGAGGACATCCGCCTCCCTGCAGAAAACCTTTTTTCCCTCCAGATCAAGGTCCGTGACCCTGTATTGCCTGCCCCTGTGCAGATAGACGGCCCCGGGGAAGGCTTCCCTGAAGACCCTGTAGCCGCTCAGTTCCCCGATATTCTTCCCGTTCTCATCGAGAATGGCAAAGGGCTGGCCAATGGCCCTAATCCCGACATCGAGATGGGGCATCCTCTTTCGTGAAAACCAGATATCACCCGTTCTGCCCCGGCTAAGCAGGCCTTCGGCTACGCTTTCGTCAATGACGGGTCTGAGCCTCTTAACATCATAGACAGCATCGTCTTCCCGCAGATAGAGCTCTGACGCTGCGCAGGGGAGATGTTTTTTGAGGATATTCGTATTTTCGGTGTCTATTACCGCAGCCTCATGGCTTTTTTCGAAAAAGGCATCAGGATGTCGCATGAAGTACTGGTCAAGGGCATCCTGGATTCCGACCATGAAGATGGCGGATTCCTGCCCATGCCTTCCGACCCTTCCCGCCCTCTGCCATGTACTGGAGACGGAACCGGGATACCCTACGAGTATGCAGGCATCCAGACCCCCGATATCCACGCCCAGTTCAAGGGCGCTGGTGGAGACAACGCCGAGGAGTTCACCGCTAAAGAGTCTCTCCTCGATCTCTCTCCTTTCCTTAGGAAGGAAACCTGCCCGGTAGGGGCTGATCTTTTCCGCAAGCCCAGGTTCCCTGTCAACGGTCCAGCGGTAGATAAGCTCGGTGATCTTCCTCGCCTTTGTAAAAACAATGGTCTTTAATCCTGCCTTCAGGCACTGCACGAACAACCACGTCGCCTCTGTGTAAGGGCTTTCGAAGGGATTGAGAAAAATAAAGTGCTTTCCTGACCGGGGAGAGCCGCTTTCCAGCACCGGCTTAAAGGGCATCCCCACCAGTTCTTCAACAAGGGACTGAGGGTTTGCGATAGTTGCTGAACATGCGATGAACTGGGGATCCGAACCCCAGTATCTGCATATCCTTCTCAACCGCCTCAATACATGGGCGACATGGGAACCGAAGACCCCACGGTAAGTATGGATCTCGTCAATCACCACATATCTGAGATTCCTGAAGAACCCTTCCCATTTCGTATGGAAGGGATTCATGGCGAGGTGAAGCATGTCCGGGTTCGTGAAGATCACACTGGGGACAGTTTCCCTGATCTTTTTTCTCCGGTACGGTGTTGTGTCCCCGTCGTAAACCTCTCCAGGCTCCAGGTGAATGCGGGAGGCGGAATGGCGAGCAGGATGGTGCGGATCCGTTCTCGTTGTGTCCCCTGTAATCCCCTCTTGCCCCCCTTTAGAAAGGGGGGGGTGGAGGGATTTGAAAGCGACCGGAGTCGAGGAAGTGATTTTTTTCTCAGATGGAGCGTGGCCGATGCCCAATGCAGCAAAAAGCCCGTTCAGGTTCTTCACCTGATCCTGTTCAAGACCTTTCAGGGGGAAGATGTAGAGCGCCTTTGTCTCGGGGTTCTCCATGAGGGATTCAATCACCGGGATATTGTAGATCAGGCTTTTCCCGCTGGCCGTGGGGGTCATGACCACGACATTCTCCCCTTGCCTGATCAAGTCAATGGCTTCGACCTGATGGCTCCAGAACCGGTGGATGCCCTGGCCTTCGAGAATATTCTTCAGGTTCTCGGCGACATCAAGTTTCCTGTGCTTCGGTTCAACGGGAGGGATATACCGGTGCTCTGCAAGCTGGAGTTCGAACCTCGTCTCCTTTTCCAGTTCCTCGAGGAAATGGGTGATTGACATCCTTCATTATACAATGACTCGCCTGTCACCATCATTTACTGTTACTGTCCTTTTTTGATGACTGCCTCAGGCAGTGGTCATCACGGGATTTTGCAAGTATAATGGAAAAAGAGAAAAGATCATTGCGGGTCCTGCCACGATGGGAAAACCGCTCCTGATGCAGAATGGATGCGGGAACACTTCAAGAACGCAGATGAATTTGTCTCCGCAGTGAAAGGGAGGGGGAGCCAATGCATGAACATCCTGAAGCATGATGAGACCCTGGCGCGAAAAATCGCTTTGGAAATCGGGATAAAGAACGGGAAGGGCAAATAAAGGCATGAAAGAGTACGATGTTATCGTAATCGGCGCGGGTGATGTGGGCCTCGGCATCATATTTAAGGCGGTGTCCAGGGGGTTAAAGGTTGCCCTTATCGAAAAGGGCAATGTGGGGGGCACGTGCATCAATGTCGGCTGTGTACCTTCAAAAACATTGCTCGCTTCTGCAGACAGGATAATGGAGATAAGGGAAGCCGGAAAACTGGGAGTGCAGGCAAATATCATGAATATCGATTTCCCCTTCATAATGCGCCGCATGAAAGATGCGGTCGAGTCCGGCAGGAACGCTATAAGAGGAGCCCTGACGGACTCAAGGAATCTTGATTTTTACGGCGAAGAAGGTCACTTCACAGGGGAATACACCCTCAGGGCAAAGAACACCCTGGTACGGGGAAAGAAGATATTCATCGCCTCGGGCGCCCGCCCCTTCATCCCCTCCATTAAAGGCCTGGACAGCATTGAGTATCTGACCAATGAAAGCGTTCTGGAACTCAAAAAAATACCGGAGAGCATAATCATTATGGGCGGGGGATACGTTGCAGTTGAGTATGCCCATTTTTTTGCAGCCATGGGCTCAAAGGTGACCGTGGTGGAGAGAAGCGGAAGGCTTGTTGCCGGCGAAGAGCCGGAAATCTCAGCCCTGCTGAAAAAGGAGTTGGGAAAACGCATCGAGATCCATACGGATACTGAAATAGTCGAAGTTGCTCCCCACGGAGGGTTTGCGGTTCTTGTAAAAGACAGAAGCAGCGGAGAGGAAAGGGAGATTTTCGCTGAACAGATCCTGGTGGCCACGGGGAGAAAGTCCAATGCCGATCTGCTAAGGGTCGAAAAAACCGGGGTAGAGACAGATGAGAGGGATTTCATAAAGGTGAACGATTATCTCCAAACGAACAAGCAAAACATATGGGCGCTGGGTGACGCCATCGGGAAGCAGATGTTCACCCACGCCGGAGACAGGGAAGCGGAAATCGCCTGGCACAACGCGACCCACAAAAAAAGAAAGAAAATGGATTTCTTCGCAGTTCCCCACGCAGTCTTTACCTATCCCCAGATCGCCTCCATAGGCCTTACCGAAGAAGAGGCAAAAAAGAGGTATGGCACTCTGGTAGGGAGGGCAAAATATTCAGACACCGTAAAAGGGACCGCCATGGGAGAAGAGGAAGGTTTTGCCAAGGCCATCGTCGAGAAAAAGACAAAAGGGATTCTGGGTTTCCATATCATAGGACCTGATGCTTCGGTCCTTATCCAGGAAGTAGCGAACGCCGTGGCAAGCAAAAGTGACATAACCTCTCTCACCGGCAGTATGCATGTATTCCCCGCGCTCTCGGATGTCATCACCGAGACCCTTAACAATCTTGAGCAGTAATCTGAAGCCCGCAAGTCTCCGGGGGCAGGGCACTTATCGTCCAGCAGAGGAATATTGTGAACCGGTATTGCGATAGTGCGCGGCATTTTTCTCCGTATGATATCGAGTTTTGTGTAGGACAAAGCCTTACATGCCTGTGCTATGAAAATCTGACAAAAAAATCCGATTTGCGCTGATATATCTTTCCGGATCCCCTCCACTATAGTTTAAGTAATCTCTCATTTGGAAGGAGGACGGCATGAGCTTGAGGACTCTTTCAGAAGCAATAATTCTCCAGTCCGCAGAGGATCTTTTGAGCGCTTCACACCGCAAGGAAGGTTTGGAGTTTTTCAGCGGCGAGGGGTTCAGACTCAGCGCAGAGATGGCTGGCATGAACCACGATGAAAAACTCGAGTTTCTCCACATGCTCCTGGGAGGCATCGCATCAGGGAAAAAGATGAGGGAATGTTCAGATGAGATCGTCGCAGGGAACAGGCTGAAATCCAGGAAGTTGACCCATTCTCACAAGGGCAGGAGGACAGCACAGCTCACTGCAATGTGAAGAGGATGCTCTTCACATTGCATGCCTGACTCACCCTCACCAAACGTTTGTCTTTTCTTCAGAGAAAGAGAAGCTCTCACCAGACCGCATTTTCGTCAGAAACGCTCAATGAAGAACCCCCGAAGGCTTTCGGGACCACAGGGTATCTTAACGTAATGAATTATTCTTTGTTCTATTCGCTCGCTCACCCCGCAGCAAGCTACGGGGAATGCGCTCGCATCCATTTCAGATGATGAAACACCTGGAGAGGCTGAAAGCGGGTTGAAAAAACAGGGAAAAAACCTGTATGATTAATACCTTAACGCAAAGAGGGGAAGTGAGAGAATGAGCGAACTGAAAAAACTGAGGGAAGAGATCGACAGGATTGATGAAGAGATACTGAACCTTCTCAACAAGAGGGCAGGGATCGTTATCGAAGTCGCCCGCATCAAGAGGAAAGAAAACGCTCGTTTTTATTCCCCTGAGCGGGAAAAGGAAATACTCCAGAGGCTCATCTCCATCAATAAAGGGCCCTTCCCCAACACTGCTATCAAGCCTCTTTTCAGAGAGATTCTTTCCGCCTCCCTTTCGCTGGAACAGCCCTTAAAGGTAGCCTATTTCGGACCTGTTGCCACCTTCACTCACCTGGCAGCCATGAGATATTTCGGCTCGTCCGCGAGCTTTATTCCCGTTGAAGGGATTAAGGACGTATTCGAATCCGTATATTCCGGACAGACGGAGTACGGGGTCGTGCCGGTAGAGAATTCCAACGAGGGAGTGGTGAGCTACACCCTTGATATGTTCATGGATTATGACCTGAAGATCTCAGGTGAGATGATGCTGAAGATATCCCACAATCTGTTGTCCAGGAGCGGCGATAAAGCGAAGATCAGGAAGATATATTCTCATCCTCAACCCACGGCCCAGTGCCGCAAATGGCTTGAAAGGAATATGCCGGGGATACCTATCCTTGAGTCCACCAGCACGGCCAGGGCCGCTGAAATGGCGTCGAGGGAAGAAGATGCAGCCGCCATCGCCAGCGAGGTTGCTGCAAAGATCTATGACCTGCACTTTGTTGACCGGCATATAGAGGATTTCAAGGACAACTTTACGCGGTTCTTCATTATCAGCTGGGAGCCCTCAAAGAGGACAGGCAGGGATAAGACCTCCATTATGTTCTCCACAAAAGACAGGCCCGGCGCCCTCTTCACCATCCTTGAGCCCTTCAAGAAGGCACGGATCAACCTCACGAAGATCGAATCGAGGCCCTCCAAGAGAAAGGCCTGGGAGTACATATTCTTTGTGGACATGGAAGGGCACCTGGACGACAGGAAGGTGAGAAATGCCATAGAAGTGGTTAAGGAAGGATGCCTGTATCTCAAGATACTGGGCTCTTACCCCGCGGGTGAGACCAATGATTAGACCACCTGAATATGTGTCAGCCATTAAGCCCTATGTCCCGGGCAAACCCATGGAGGAACTGGAAAGGGAGCTTGGCATAAAGGGTTCCATAAAACTGGCATCCAACGAGAATCCCCTGGGGCCGTCACCCATGGCTCTGGCGGCCATTAAGGATGCGACGAGGGATCTCAACAGATACCCTGACGGAGGAGGGTACTATCTCAAGAATGCGCTGGCAGATACTCTCGCGGCAGCGCCGGACAATCTCATACTGGGGAACGGGTCCAATGAACTTCTGGATATGGCGGCGAGGACGTATATGCGGCCGGGCGATGATGCGGTTATGGCGACACCGTCCTTTGTGGTCTATGCCCTTGCGGTGCAGTCCATGGGATGCCGGGCCATTCAGGTTCCGCTGAAGGAGTACACCCATGATCTCAGCGCTATGCTGGCTGCGGTCACCGATAAGACGCGGATCATCTTCATCGCCAACCCCAACAATCCCACGGGGACCATTAACAGGAAGGAGGAGTTTGACTATCTGATTGAGAACCTGCCTGAGGGAATTCTCACTGTGATGGATGAGGCATACTACGAATATGTCTCTGACCCGAAATATGCCGACAGTATGCAATGGTTCCGCCGGGGAAAGGACATCCTGATTCTGAGGACCTTTTCGAAGATATACGGTCTTGCAGGCCTGCGCATCGGATACGGCATCGCAAAGGCGGAGATCATTACCGAGATGAACAAGGTGAGACCCCCGTTCAATACGAATTCCATGGCGCAGCTGGCTGCACTGAAAGCCCTGGGTGACAGGGAGCACGTCGGGAAGTCCAGGGAGATCAATGAGACGGGGAAA
>JAMCQB010000066.1 GCA_023382175.1 Nitrospirota bacterium
CCTACATGTTGATCGAAAGCCTCGCCGGCATGAAGAAAAAGAAGATCGAAGAAGTAAAGGCAGAGAAAGAATCAAGCCTGGGGAGGGTTCTCAGGTCTCTGCCTTTACAGACCCGTTTCGAAAAGTCCGGGGTTACCCATTCTGCGCTGATCCCCCTCTTCTTCGGCGGATTTGTGGGGGTCCTCGCCGCCATAATGGGTGTAGGGGGCGGTTTTCTTATGGTCCCTGTCATGGTGTATATCCTGAGGATGCCCATGCATGTGGTGGTCGGCACAAGCCTCTTCCAGATACTCTTTAACTGCATCGAGGTCACTTTTCTCCAGGCCTATACCAATCACAACGTGGACTTCATCCTTGCGGTCCTCCTTCTCCTTGGCTCCACCGTTGGGGCCCAGGTGGGAGCGGTCTTCGGAAGGAAGCTCAAAGGGGAGCAACTTAAGGTTATCCTTGCAGTGATCGTCCTGGTGGTAACCGTAAAGATCGTTTTCGAGCTCACCTTGAGCCCGTCATTACTTTTAACCCAGGGGGGTGGACACTGATGAAAAAGTTCAAGGTTCAATATTCTGTGTTGAAAAACGGTTCGCTCATAGCCGGCATCGCTCTCAGCATTTTGTTAACCGTCATTCTCTCTCAGGATGTCTCCGCCCAGTTGACCGCAAAGTTGACCGCAAAAGCGAATCACGATCATATCAAGATAGACTTTTTCTACCACGGAAGTTCGGTGAGCGTAAGAGGCATATCCGATCCGGCCACTGATCTTATCGTTAAGATCACTTCTCCTGAGGCAGACCAGGCGCTGCGCAAAAAGGGCAAGGTTGCAGGGCTTCTCTGGATGAATGTGGGAAGCGTGACATTTAAGCACATTCCCTCTCTTTATTTCCTGAACAGCACAAAGAAAATAGAAGATATTTTGAGTAAAGAAGAGATGGACAAACACGGGATAGGGTATCAGGCCCTGGCACTCCACACGGAAATGCACCCGGTAGCGGATGAAAATGAAAAAGCAAAATGGTTCGGAGAGTTTGTGAAGTATAAGGAGAATTCCCATCTCTATTCCTCAGTCCCGGGAAACGTCTCGGTGACGGAAAAGGACGGAAAACAGGATTACTATGTGTTGATGGACTGGCCTTATCAGGCCCATCCGGGTGATTATTTGGTTACTGTATATGCCGTTAAAGACAATAAGGTGGTTGAAAAGGCGGAGACCAAGGTTTTGGTCGAGCAGGTCGGCATTGTCAAAACACTTTCCGCCATGGCAAAGAACAACGGGGCATTATACGGGATTATATCTATTGTCGCCGCGCTGGGCGCTGGGTTTGGAGTAGGCATGGTCTTCAGAAAGGGCGGAGGTGCACATTAATCATGTACGGGACGATATTAGTAGGCTTTGACGATTCAGAATTCAGTAAGGCAGCACTTATAGAAGTCTCTAACTGGGTGAAGCGGCACGGGGGAAAGGTTGTCCTTGTTAACGCCGTATATTTTGATGAAGAGGAGTTCAGCATCGCACCTGAACAGAGGGAAAAGCGCCTGGAACTGGGGAAAAATATCTGTATTCAAAAAAGGGAGATGTTAAGCTCTGAATTCGGTATCGAAGCGGAATCCCTGGTCTGCGAGGGAGAACCGCCTGAAGTTATCGTGGACATAGCACGGGAAAAGAAGGCAGATCTTATCGCTATGGGTACATACGGCAGGAAAGGTCTGAAGAGGCTTCTCATGGGAAGTGTAACATCCCGTGTTGTTGTCAATGCCCCCTGTGATGTGCTGGTGGTAAAGAAGCCCTGCAGCGAGTGCACCGGAGAATATAAATCTATCCTGGTTCCCTTTGATGGTTCTGAATTCAGCAAGAAGGCTTTAAACAGGGCATGTGAGCTGTCAAAAATCGATGACTCGTTGATAACGGCCCTTTATGTAATCCCCCGATATGAAGAGATGGTAGAGTTTTTCAGAAGCGAATCAATAAAGAAAAGCCTTTTGCGGGAGGCGCAGAAAATCACAGATGAAGCAAAGGGAACTGCTTCAAGTCATGGAGTATCAATAAAAACAGAGATACAAGAAGGACATGCAGGAGATGAGATTATAAAGACTGCAGACAGGTTGGAGAATGATTTGATAGTTATGGGAAGCTATGGATTCAGGGGTGTTAACAAAGCAATAATGGGAAGCACGGCTGAGAGAGTTATCATTAATGCCTCCTGCCCCATACTGATTGTGAGGTGATAAAACATGAAAGGATATAGGAAAGTTCTCATCGCAGTGAACGGTTCCAGGGAAGTCCTTGTCCAGGGTCTTAAGCTTGCCGGCGACGAGAGATGCTGGGTAACCGTGGTAAAGGTTATACCCCCTTATGAGGGGGATATGAACCTCGTGGGGGTGAAAAATATCGAGGGCGTATTAAAGAGCGATGGAGAAAAGGCCGTTGCAGAGATAAAGGATACGGCGCAGAATGAAGGGGCCTTGATAAAAACAAGACTCGAAGAAGGTGATGTCCCGAAAAAAATTGTGGAAGTTGCAGAAGAGGAGAAATGCGACCTCATCATCATAGGTGCAAAGAAGAGAAACTGGGTTAAGAAACTTCTGGGAGACGGGGTCGTGGAAAAAGTGATCAACAACGCACCCTGTCCGGTCCTGGTGGTGGGAGCATGAGGGGCTGCGGTCATGGAATCCCGAAATCCGGCAATGAGGAGATAAGGCGCTATGTTTGAAGGGCTGTTTCAACCAATGCACCTGATGGTGATACTGGTGATCGTTTTGATCATATTCGGGCCGGGAAAGCTGCCTCAGATAGGCGCGGGGCTCGGAAAGAGCATACGAGAATTTAAGAAAGCCATTTCAGATACAGAAAAAGATGCAGTAGAGCATAAGACTGATACAGAGCCAGCGGCCAAGGAAAAATAGAAGTATCAAGAGAGGCTCAGCAAAAGGTAGCGGACATACCATTCCGCCTTTCTCTCCTGACCATTCTTCATTGTACCGCCTGATTTCGAAAAAAGCTTTACACCACTATGAATAACAGAAAGTTTGAGCGGCTATTAAAAAAGGAACTCCTTACGTCGGAGGAGTTCGAAAACATCATGCAGGAATCCGAAGACCCCGGAAAATGCCTTGAAGACCTCATGATGCAAAGGGGGATCCCGAAGCATGAGATCTTATTCTGTCTTTCCGAGTATTACGGTTATCCCTTCATAGAGTATGATGAAAATGTTGCCGCTTCCTATTTCATCACCAAGCGACTGGACATGGAGAACCAAAAGCAGGCGCTCTGGTTTCCCCTTTCGGTGACGCAGGAAAAGGCTGAGGTAATTGCATACGAACCTGATAATCCCTCAGTTATTGAGGACATAAGAAAAACCCTGAGGGTTGACCGGATTGACTTCATTGTTGCCCTGCCCTCTGATCTCATCAGGATTATTGAAAACAGCTATGATGTAAATCCTCATTTTCCTCCCTCAGGCGGCAGGACACCCCTTGCCAAAGTAAGGACATTCCTTGCGGAGAGACGGTCACTTATGGCATGTTACAGGACGTCACTGGCAAAGGGGCGGACAGGGCTTGCGTTTATCCGTACCGGCGTATCTTTTATGGCTGTCGCCCTGGTGCTCCTGAGGATCTTCGGGGTCGGATATCTGACCATAATTGAGGCATTGCTTTTCATAGCCGGTGCTGTTATGGCTATTGACGGACTTATCTGGTATATCCCTGCCAGAAAGGTCGGCAGGAAAAAACTCGACTGTACCGCCACCGAGCCGACATGGGGGACTACCGCCCTCGAAGTCTCAAATCCAGGAGATAACCCGGTGTTTACCAGAACGGAACCGGTAGAAGGAGCTGCTGAACTGCGTGCCGACTGGAGTGATCTTTCACCCGTGATGAGGCGCAGGTTTCTTGCCGGCGACAGGACGGACCTGGCTGAAGAGAGGACAAGCCTTGCGTGCTACCGAACAATTATGGCACGTGCGCGTACAGGACTTGCTTTTACACGAACAGGAATCGCTTTCGCCGGACTCGGTATTGCGTTGCTGAGGCAGTTCCCTGTCGGCCCCTGGATGATTTTCTATGCGGCCCTTATCATAGTGGGCGCTTTGATGTTGATGGAAGGGTTTTACTGGTATCTTCCCGGACGCCGTGCAGGCAGGGACGGCCTTGAAGCGGTCATCAGGATGGGGAACAAGACCACTATCTGGGACCTTGTTTTCCCGCCCGCTCAGAAAAAACCAGGTTACAAAGAGATCTCCTCTGCGCTTCTTCTCAGAAGGGCCTGCTCACCCGGGATCTGGGCAACAACTGGATTAGCCCTTGAAAGGACGGTGCTTGCCGAGAGGAGAAATGTGATGGCAAGACTCCGTACGGTTATGGCCCGCTCAAGGACGGGAATGGCGTTTATAAGAACCGGAATGAGCATATCCGGTGTGGGCCTGGCGCTTCTGGTATATTTCGGCACCGGTAGCGTTGCATGGACGATATTCGATTTTGTTCTGACCATAGCCGGGCTTGTGCTCATTGCGGATGGACTCTACTGGCATATCCCGGCAGAAAAAATAAGAAGCCAATTCCCGTACTGTTTTGGAGATATGGAGATTGTCGTTCCGGATTACGGCAAGCCTACGTGTGACTGGGGGAAGGCGGTTTTCAGCCATGACGAACTCTGATACGGCAAAGTCTGCAAATAGAATTTCCCCGGAGGGAAAACCCCGGGGTGCTCAAGCGGAAAGATTCATCCTCTTGCTGGACCGGGGGATCCTCACCGGGAAGGAGCTTCATGCTGCAGAGGATGCATCTGTTGCGAGAGGAATTGAGCTCGAAAGGATACTCGTGAAAGAATACCGGGTTCCCCGCCGTGCCCTCCTGGAGGCCCTTTCAGAATATCATCACTGTCCCTTTGTGGAATATGATGAGAGGATGCCCATACCGCCAGGGCTCTTATCAGGACTTGATAGTGACAGACTTTTTATGAGCCAGTGGTTCCCGATAATAAGGCACAGGGATACGGCAGTCATAGCCGCAAATAACCCGGGAGACCCCGGGGTACAGGATGAGGTCAAAAGGTTTATCAAGGCGGAGAATTACGAATTCCGGGTGGCCCTCGGAGAGGATATCCAATGGTTTATTCAGGATTTCCTCCATGCAAAGCCGGGACATCTTATAGGAACAGAAAGGACCGGTCTGGCCTTCTGGCGTAATACAATGGCCCAGTGGAGAACAAGGCTCGTGTGCTACAGAAACGACCTCGCAAAGGGCAGGACAGGCCTTGCATTTCTCAGGTGGGGACTCGGCATGATCGCCATCGCCGATGCCCTTATGCGCACCCGCCGACTTCTGCCGACGTCTTATCTCTTCTGGCTTGTAATGGCTGCGGGCTTTTCCATAGGTATTTACGGCTTGTCCATCTATCTTAAGGTGAGGCGATCCAGAATGAAGCCGCCGGGTCATCAAACCCTTGTGGAGGTAACGTCAGCGACTCTCCAGTTTCTGGAAACCTATCATTTTATTGAAGGCGCGAGTACAAATTCCGTGACGAAAAAGACTATGCTTGGCCGTCTTGGCGACTTTCTTGCCAACCACAGCACCATACTCTATCCATCCCCTGCCAGCCGGGAACGCACCCATCTTGCCCGTGAGAGGAATGTCCTTGCAGGCCAGCGAACCGTAGCAGCATGTTACCGGACGATCTATGCCCGTGCAAGGACAGGCCTTGCCTTTATCCGCTCGGGTATTTCCTTTTTGAGCCTCGGACTCGGTCTCATGCAGTATTTCGGTCTCAGTGCCCTGACTCTCTTCGACTCTGTTCTGGTGCTCGTCGGAACATTAATGATCGTAGACGGCGCATTGTGGTATATGCCGGTAAGAAAAGAGCAGGCAGAGATTCCCCGGTGCCCTGTGCCTCAGTAGGTATATAATAAAAACATGAAAATCGAACATAAGATCATACTTTCCGATGTCTTCAACGTTGCGTTAATTGCCCTGATAGGATTCTTTGCATTTCAGAATCTCAATCTCGTACTCACAAAGCTTCGGTTCGTAGAAATAGCTGATGACCTGAATGCCTCATTCCTTGAGATGAGGCTCTCAGAGAAGAACTATTTCCTCTATAAGGACGAGGCAGCGCTGTCTGATATAAAGGAGAAAATCGATAAGACCATGGGGTCAATCGATGTGGTAAAAAAGGACATCATACGCGCTGTTGGCGAAAATGACCTCGCGCAACTTAAATCCCATCTTGAGAGATATGCAGCGGTCATCGAGGAGGCCGGAAAGAACAAAACAAAGGATATAGAACTGGAGCTAAAATTAAGGGCAGAAGGGAAGAGATTGAAGGAATTCTCTGAAAGCATTACACATCTTGAGAGAACGCGCGTCAATGATATCATTTCAAGCTCTAAGGAAGTGCTCTTTTATTCCTTCTGGGCAATTTTTTTATCAGCGATCATCGTGAGCCACTTTATTTCGCAGAAGATTTTAGGGTCTCTGAGGAAGATTGAGAGACTGACAAAATCCATCTCCGAAGGGAATTTCCATGCTGTTGAAAGAGTTGAATCCAGGGATGAAATAGGTTCTGTGATCAATGCCATTCATTCCATGTCTGAAGAACTCAGTAATCGGGAGGAACAGATTATTCAGTCCAAGAAACTTTCATCCCTTGGCATTCTCACAGCTGGTGTTGCCCATGAACTAACAAATCCCCTTAACAACATCTCGATGATTGCGCAGACGTATGGAGACCTGTATGATAAACTGAGCAGGGAGGAGAGAATCGAGTTTATGAATAAAGTGGAGGGAGAAACAGAACGGATAAAAGAGATTGTAAAGAATCTTCTGGATTTTTCAAAACCAAAGGAGGTCAATCTTAACGAGGCAGATATCAATAGTACTGTACAGAAGGCGTTAAGACTCATGCAGAATACGCTCGACATCTCCAATATCGGGTTAAAATTAGCCCTTCGGGAAGGTATCCCCCATGTCTTTATTGATGAGAATCAGATACATCAGGTCCTTGTAAACCTGATTACTAATGCTGTCCATGCTATGCCTGCAGGCGGCAAGCTTTTTATCGCAACGAGACCAGGAAAAGACAAAGACTCTGTAGAGGTAACTGTCATGGACACAGGCAAAGGCATACCTCCGGAGTTTCTCCCCCACATATTCGACCCTTTTTTCAGCACCAAGGGCGAGGGGGGAACAGGACTCGGATTATCAGTGAGTTATGGAATTATCAAGAATCATAAGGGAGATATCAGGGTGGAAAGCAAGCCGGGAGTCGGCACCACCTTTACCATAGATCTGCCCGCGTATACAGGATAGGAGGAAAACGATGCAAAGCTACAGGATCATGGTGATTGACGATGAAAAGATCGTAGGGGACATGGCGAAGATGTCCCTTGAGCAGGAAGGATATGTCGTGGAAACGTTCCTGAATGCAGAGCCTGCACTGGCACGGCTAAAGGAGCAGAAGTTTGACGTTGTGGTCACCGACTATAAAATGAAAGGGATAGACGGCATGGAAGTCCTGAGGACCGTAAAGGGGCTTTATCCTGAAACCAAGGTGATCATGATTACTGCATTTGCGAATCTTGATACGGCCATAGAAGCCTTACGGGGAGATGTGCACGACTTTTTCCCAAAGCCGGTCAAGATAAAGGAATTAAAGGCATCCATTCGAAGGGCGCTGGGCAGGCAATGAGCAAAGGTCTGGTTGGTCGTTGGAAATCAATGCTGGGACTCTCAAAAGAGAGGGCAGGGCAAGATCTGTCTTTTGAGCTTCTCTTCAGGAGTTTCAGGGAAGTGATCGAGAGCAATAACAGAGCCCTCGAGATTATTACTGATATGGGAGAAAAGCTGGGAGGTGATTATCTCTTTGATATTATCTATATAAAGAGCGCCTATTCAAAATTGTCTGATGCGGTAAAACGTTCGATGGAGAGCTTCGATGCGCTCACGAGAAAAAAGCATTTGGAGCTTCATGGCGTATTTGACCGCATTGATCAACAGATCAGGCAGATGGTCTATTCCTTGCATCCGGCCCGGGACGAAATGGTCGTGTTTTATGAAGATATCACATGGGATATGGCGCGCAAAGTGGGAGGGAAAAATGCCAGCCTTGCTGAGTTGAAAAATCATTTGGCGCTCAGGGTACCGGATGCATTTGTCATAACCACTCACGCCTTTGATGAACTGATAACCCATAATAGCCTTGATACCCTGATCCAATCGCTTGAGAATGATGCTGCGGTGAGCGAATCGGCGCTCACCGAACTGCGGAACCTGATCATGCATGCAGAGATACCTCCCGACCTTGATGCCGCCATAGACAGCGGCATTGAGAAAATCAAAGCAAGATGCGGGGAGCGCTGTTTCCTTGCCGTAAGGAGCAGCGCAGAGGAAGAGGACGGGGAATTTTCTTTTGCGGGCCAGTTTGAGACAGTATTAAATGTGCCTCTTGAGGGCAAAGCGGTGAAGGATGCATCTAAGAAGGTCATTGCAAGTCTCTTTTCTCCTCATTCAGTGGCATATCAGCGACAGCACGGATATCACGTAGGGAAACTAAAAATGGCAGTGGGGTGTATGGTGATGGTGGATGCGGTATCCAGCGGGGTTATGTATTCCACTGCGCCTAATGGAGATCGTGATATGCTCCTTATCAATGCTACATGGGGACTGGGAAAGACAGTGGTTGAAGGGCAAACCGATGGAGACCTCTATAAGGTGAAAAAGAGCACCGTCCCCGAAATAATCGAAATGAAACAGGGCAGGAAAGAATCGATGATCGTTAACCTCAAAGAAGGGGGAACCGACGCTGTAAGAACCCCTGAAGGGATGAGGGGGGAACCCTGCCTCAAGAGAGAGACAGCGCTGGAACTCTCCAGGCTTGGAGTAACCCTTGAAAAGCACTCCAAGAGACCGCAGGATATTGAGTGGGCCGTTGATAAGGATGAAAGGATTTATCTCTTGCAGTCAAGACCTCTCAGAATTCAACAGGATAAGGAGGGTGAACCCGGTCTTTCTGTCCCAGCGAAAGATTCGAAACATGCCCTGATGAATAACAAAGGCATTGCGGTGCAGAAAGGCGTCGGCATCGGGCGGGTATTTATCCTGAGACAGCTCGATGAGCTGGAAAATGTACCGAAAGGTTCGGTCCTTGTCTCAAAATATGATTCATCAAATTTTGTGAGAATAATGCCTTATCTCTCGGCAATTATTACCGACGTGGGAACACCCACAAGCCATATGGCATCGCTCTGCAGGGAATTCAGGGTTCCCACCATTGTGAATGCAGCAGATGCAACACAGGTCCTCAGCCACGGACAGGAGGTTACCGTGACGGTGGGGGATGAAGAAAATACAACGGTGTACGAAGGTATTGTCAAGGAACTGGCGGGCTTTGTGGATGCGCACTCCATGCAGATGGAAGATATCTACGAATTCAGAAAAAAGAGATACATCCTGAGATACATCTCTCCCCTCAACCTCATCGATCCGTTTATCGATAATTTTACCACTGAAGGATGTAAAACACTGCATGACGTCCTCAGGTTTATCCATGAAAAATCGGTCATGGAACTTGTAGACAGGGCACGGTACGGGAACGCCCTGATAAAGAAACATGCCGCCGTTAAATTGGATTTGCCCATCCCTGCCGGGATTATCGTAATTGATATCGGCGGCGGACTGAATCTTGACGCGAGAATCGATCACGCCTCATTTGAGCAGCTTTCTTCAGCGCCGCTCAGGGCAATTATCAAGGGGATGCTCTATCCGGGAATCTGGCACGCAGATGCGGTTTCCTTGAGGGTGAATGATTTCCTTTCAAGCATGATGAGGATGCCGGACATAACCTCGGACGTGAGCGATTATGTCGGATACAATGTTGCAGTCGTGTCAAAAGAATACGTAAATCTGAGCCTCAAATTCGGGTATCACTTCACCATGATCGACTCTTACTGCAGCGAAACTGCAAGGAATAATCACATCTACTTCCGTTTCGTCGGAGGGGCAACGGACATCACAAAGCGTTCGCGAAGAATTCAGCTTATTGCCGATATTCTCAAGGAGTACGGCTTCAATCTCAACACAAAAGGGGACCTCCTCATCGCAAGGCTCGCAAACGTGAGAAAGGATGATATGGAGGATATGCTGGATCAGATGGGCAGGCTGATTGCCTATACAAGACAGCTGGATGCAGTGCTCCATGATGACAGTGCGGTCGTACGGTATGCAAAGAATTTTTTAGAAGGAAATTATGAGTTTTAAGAAGCTAAGAGAATTCTAAGAGAGGGGCATTCTCAATGACTTCAGATCTTAATAATAAGAAGGATATATCAAGACACATATTGCCGACGTCTTCAAACCTGCTCGGAATATGCTTTGTGATACTCAACTTTATTAAACTCTGGAAAGCGGGCAGGATGGAGCAGATCGTTATTGATAAGCTGGTCGGGGTGTCCATAGTTTTATTTCTCATTGCCAGCATATTGTCATATATGTCCATGCGATCTGTGAGAAAGGCAGAATCCTATGAAAAATCCGCAGACATTATTTTTCTTATCGGATTGTCTTTTCTTGCACTGGTTTCCGTAATAACGGCTTTTGAGATCCTGTAAGTTTTATGTGATTATCAAGGCATTGAATGGGAGAGATGAAAAAAATTTCCTGGAAACCCCGGCGCCTGACTATCAAGTTTATGCTTGGAATGGGAATAATTCTGTTCTGTGCCGTCATCATAGTCTCCATCCTCTTTTATGAACATTTAAAGGAACTCTACATAAAGGAGACGTATCAGAAGACAGACCTTGTGCTTGGACATATCGACGCCACTATGGAATATGTCCGTGACGAACTGAGACCCCAGATGTTCCATGTACTGCCAAAGGATGAATTCATCCTTGAGGCAATGTCAACATCTTTTGTGAACAAGGGGATTATGGAGAGGTTTGTGAAGAGATTCCCGAGTTATGTTTACAGAAGGGTTGCCATTGACCCCATGAATCCGAATAACAAAGCAAATCCTTTTGAAGAGGGATTTATCAGGGAATTCTCCCAAAAATCTTCCGGCAAAAATGAATGGAAAGGGCTGGTTGACAGGGACGGCAATAATTTCTTTATGCACGTTAAGGCTATTACCATGGAGGAGCAGTGCCTGAAATGTCATGGAGACCCATCTCATGCACCGAAGTCCCTCATTCACCACTATGGGAAGGACCTCGGCCATTTCTGGAAGGTGGGGAATATAGTCGGGCTGGAATCGGTTGCAATCCCCATTGATAAGACATTCTATCAGATACGGCAGGTTGCCTTTTCTATATTTCTGCTTGGTTTAATAGGGATGGCTGTCCTTTTTATGGTTCTCAATTACTTTCACTATATGGTGGCAGTGAGGCCATTAAAAAAGGCGAGTTCATTCTTTAAATCTGTTGTGAGTGGTCAGAAAGGGCTTGATGTGAGATTTGACGTTAAGGGCCAGGATGAAATATCAGAGCTTGCAGAATCCTTTAATCAAATGGTGTATCACCTGAAAAAATCACAGGATGAAAGAGAGAGGATGGAGGAAAAAGTACGGCAGGCTGATAAGCTTGCCTCCATCGGGCAGTTGGCAGCAGGCGTTGCCCATGAGATTAACAATCCGCTCAGCATAGTGCTGGGATATACAAGACTGTTAATGAAGGATTATCGTGGAGACGGTAGGATAAAAGAGGACCTCAGCGTGATTTACAATAATGCCTGGATATGTAAAAAGATTGTAGAGGACCTCCTTAACTTTTCAAGGCAGACAAAACCGCTGTATGTACAGGCAAACATCAATGAGGCCGTAGAGTCCGCCGTCTCTGCTGTGGAGGGGAAATGTGCAGAAAGCCGGATAACCATTATCAGGAGTTATGATCCCTCTGTGCCACAGGTTACCATGGATATTGATAAGATGAAACAGGTCTATACGAATATCCTCATGAATGCATATCAGGTAATGAGATCCGATGGGTCCATCACTATATCTACCCGTTGCGATGAAACGAAACAGAAGGTTTTAATCACCTTCTCCGACACAGGGGGCGGTATTCCGGAAGATATTCAGAACAGGATATTTGAGCCGTTCTTCACCACAAAGGAGCCCGGAGAGGGGACAGGGCTGGGTCTTGCCGTCAGTTATGGCATAGTCAAGGAACATAACGGTGAGATTTCCGTTGAAAGTAAGAAAGGGAAAGGGGCTGCCTTCACCATACGGCTTCCCATCGGAGGTGTTAAATCATGAGACCCTCTCTCCTTATAGTTGATGACAAACACGATATGCTGAAACTCCTCGAGAGAATCGTCAGGGGCGAACTGGATGTTGATGTATATTCTGCGGACAACGGAAAAGACGCACTGGATATTATTTTAAGAAAGCCTGTCAGCGTTGTTCTTGCAGATGTGAGGATGCCGGGAATGGATGGAATAGAGCTCCTGCGGCGAATTAAGAAATCAAATGATTCGGCCATCGTTATGATGATGACCGCTTATGGAACTGTTTGGACCGCTGTTGAATCTCTTAAGCTGGGGGCGTATGATTTCGTAACCAAACCCTTTGATGAAGAGAGATTGCTGCACACCATTTAAAAGGCCCTGGAGCATTATGCCCTTGTCCGGAAGAACCTTGACCTTGAGCAAAGAATTAAGGAAAAAGAGACCATTGAGCAGTTCGTGGGGCAATCAGCCCCCATGAAAAGACTTGCGGAGACAATACAGCTTGTGGCGAAAACCGATGTAACGGTATTGATTACGGGGGAAACAGGAACGGGCAAGGATCTGGCCGCAAAGACGATACACTCTTTAAGCAGCAGGGCCGATAAGCCCTTTGTTGCGGTAAACTGCCCTGCCATCCCTGAGAATATTCTGGAGAGCGAGCTCTTTGGATATAAGAAGGGCGCTTTCACCGGTGCGACCCATGACAGGGAGGGCCTCTTCCAAACCGCGCATGGAGGCACGATGCTTCTGGATGAGATTGGTGATATATCACCTGTGCTCCAGGCAAAGCTCCTGAGGGTTTTGCAGGAGAAGGAGATAAAGCCGTTAGGCGATACCCGTACGCATAAGGTTGATGTCAGGGTAATTGCATCCACGAATCAGAATCTCAAAGAGAAAATAGCCTCAGGCCAGTTCAGGGAAGATCTGTATTACCGGTTGAATGTTGTCTCGATCCATACCCCGTCCCTGAGAGAAATATCCACGGACATCCCTTTGATAGCAAACCATTTCCTCTCTTTCTACTGTTCGGAATTCGGTATCGTCCAAAAGAGATTTTCTGAAGATGCATTGAAAATCCTTGTTTCAAGAAGATGGCATGGCAACGTGAGAGAACTCCAGAATGAGATCAGAAGGGCCGTAATATTCTCAAGGGGAGATACCATTAATCCTGAGGATTTCAGTTGCGAATCACTCAAGGCGATTTGTCCTGAGGACACCATGTCCATTATCTGCAACCTTGAGTATAAAGAGGCAAGGAGAAGCATCCTCGAAAAATTCAATGTTCAGTATATTACCCATTTATTGAAGGACTCGGAAGGCAATGTCTCCCTGGCAGCAAAAAAGGCGTGCATTGAAAGGCAGTCACTCCAGCATTTGATGAAGAAATACGGCATCCATGCCGGGGATTTCAAAGAAAGTGCAAACAAAATATAGCGCTGCAAGATAATTTTTGCATCAGGGTCCCCTCTTATCCTTCCATAGCCCTTCCTTCAAAAACGCTAACTATCAGAGAATTCACCATTTTCAAGCCAATGCCGGTATCCATGCATTCTGGCATCCCTTTTGCTCTCTCAATGATAAAAAACAATGAGAAAAGGAGGAAAGGTAAAAATGGGACGTCTATTCAAGATTTTGGGAATGGTCTTTGTCTTCACGCTCTTATCATCAGGAGCATATGCGGCTTCCTCTCAGCTCCCCGTGGATTCGGCATGGATTAATCAGCACAACGGTAAAATCGTGCTGGTGGATGTGCGGAATAGAGACGCTTATCTTAAGGGACACATTCCGGACGCTGTAAATATCCCTGTCGATGATCTCCAGAGCAAACCCGATGCGATCCTGCTCCCCGTTCATCAGGTGGAGAAGATTCTCGGAGAAAAAGGCCTGGACATTAACAAAGAGGTAGTTCTCTACGGCGCCGGCAGAGAGATAGCCTACCTGGAATTCTGGATGCTTGATTACATGGGGATGAAGGATCTCCATGTCCTTGACGGAGGCATAGAGCAATGGAAGGGCAAACTCTCAACCGCTGAAACGAAACTCCCCCCTGCCGTGTTCAAGGCCAGCCCCAGACCAAACATATATGCCGCTACATCCTATGTGAAGAATGCCTTGAGAAAACCTCATATTATCCTCCTGGACGTCCGCACCACAGGGGAGTATAAAGGCACAGATGTGAGGTCCTTAAGAGGGGGGCACATACCAGGAGCGACAAATATAGATTTTGAAGAGAACTATCAGGATGGTTCAACTAAGCTTAAATCCATGGACGAATTGGCAAAACTATACAGCAAACTGGATAAGAAAAAGGAGATCATTGTGTACTGCCAGACCGGCACCAGGGCAACCAACACCTACTTTGTGCTCAAGGCTTTAGGGTTCCCAAATGTCCGCAATTACGACGCCTCCTGGGTCGAATGGGGAAGCAACTTAAGCCTGCCTGCGGATGATGTCAGCTACTTTAACTTCGTATCTGTTATCAAGACGCTTAAGAAACTGGAAAAAGAGGTCCAAAAACATTAATAAGTCGAAAGGAGGACAAGATGGCTAATGAAATGGAAAAACCCAAATCCATGGGTTGGAAGGAACTGTATCTAAAAGAGGATTGGTGGGCGATTTATCTCGGAATCGGGATTGTGCTTATCTCCCTTATTGCCTTCCTGAATGGCAGCGCCATAGTAAAGTCACTGACTATTAACCCGGGAGGACTGAAATGGTCATCCATCGACCAGCTGTTTGATCACTTTAGCAAAAACATCAATCTGTACGCCTTACAGTTGCTCTCATGGCTGGTCATCTTTGGTGTCTCCACAAGAATAATGGGTATTAAGACATCAGAGTTTATCCCATCCTTTATAATCCTCTATGTGCTGTCTATAGTCATGTTCTCCATTGGCGGATGGGTAGATGCAGCGAAGTATAATTTAGAGCCACCCTTGGTTGCACTCATAGTTGGCCTTTTGATAGCAAATGTGGTTCCCCTTCCCAAATGGATGGATTCAGGTTTCAGGGTGGAATACTATATAAAGACAGGGATTGTCCTTCTCGGAGCGACTTTCCCCATCGCCCTTGTCGCATCTGCAGGACCTGTCGCCCTCTTCCAGGCTACCGTGATTTCCCTTGTAACATGCCTGACAATATATTTTGTTGCAACAAGGGTGTTCGGTCTTGACAGAAAACTTGCGTCGGTTATCGGCGTGGGAGGCGCTGTTTGCGGCGTATCAGCATCCATGGCAATAGCAAGCTCTGTAAGGGCAAAAAAGGAAGACCTGTATACCTCAGTAACTCTCGTGGTTGTATGGGCATTGGTAATGATATTCTTTATCCCCTTTGCATCAAAGCTCCTTAACCTGAATCCCGGCATAGCGGGCGCATGGGTAGGGACGTCAGAGTTTGCCGATGCTGCCGGATTTGCCGCTGCAACCGCCTATGGCCGTATGGCTGGTAATGAGAATGCTGCCATACAGGGATTTACCCTTATGAAGGTCATAGGAAGAGACATGTGGATAGGCATATGGTCATTTATCTTCGCTCTTGTATCATGTCTTAAATGGGAAAAGGAAGAATGTGGTGTGAAACCCAGCGCCATGGAAATATGGTGGAGGTTCCCAAAATTCGTAATTGGTTTCTTTGTGGCTTCACTATTAATGACCAGTATAACGGCCGGCTACTCAACTGCGGACTTCAATAAGATTGTAAAACCAGGACTGATTCTGCCGATAGTCTCCCTCAGGACATGGGCATTTATCTTCTGCTTCTTGAGTATAGGGCTCACCACCAGATTTAAAGAACTCAAGGCTGCCGGCTGGAAGCCTTTTGGAGCATTCACCATAGGGGTTCTGGTAAATGTGCTACTCGGATTTGTCCTCTCTGTTTTTGTATTCGGAGATTACTGGATGAACCTCGGCAAGTAAGAATATTTGCCGGAGAATGATCCAATGTTCTCAGGAGGTGAGTATATGAGTCCGGGTGACAGGTGCATAGGATGCAGGTTTTTCAATAATAACCCCGCACTGATCGAAACAGTCTTTCCGGGTTTGAATGTCCTGAGTTCTGCGTACTCATCGGTGAGGGCTGAGGCAGGGATATGCAGCCGTCACGAAGTATTCATTTCGCCAGGTTACAATTGCAGACTTTTTGAGCCTGCACGCAGACTTTCTCCCCGAGAATAGGTATCCTCTATGCCCTCCTTCTCCAGAGGAGCCCAGAGCAGACGGAGGTAGCCCCCTCACCTCTGTCTGCTTTGCACCTTTTCGTAAGGAGAATTTTAGGGAAGGAGGCTCTCCCGCAGCGGATTCCGTTTTTTTGTCCTGTGATATTATAAAAAAAAGTAATTCGGAGATATCCATAACATCTGACGAAGACGGGGAATTATGAAAAAGAACATTGCATCGAGACTTGTCGGTGCGGTTCTCTTGTTGATAAAGAGGGGTGCCCACCAGACATTTTATATATCCATAAGAACGCCGTAAGTTGTATAATAAGAGTGTTCTTTATCTGAGAAGCAGTGAAAAAGGAGGAAACATGTTTGGCCTTGGATTGCCGGAATTAATGGTGGTGTTGGTCATTGCCCTTCTGATGTTCGGACCGAGTAAGCTCCCGTCCCTCGGAAAAAGCCTGGGGGAAGCCATAAGAGGCTTCAAGAAAGGCATGGAAGAAGATCCGGCGGAAGAAAAGAAAAATAAGTTAGCAAAATAACTCACTTCATGACAAGATTCCTCCTTCCCCTTGTTGCCATCGCTCTTTTTATGTCCTTTTTCAGGCTCGGTTCTGTCACCCTCTTTGACGTTGATGAGGCTGTTTTCTCCGAGGCAACAAAGGAGATGGTGGAAAGCGGTGACTGGATAACCCCAACGTATAACGGCGAGAACCGCTATGACAAGCCCATCCTCTTTTATTGGCTGATGGCGGTCTCGTACAAGGCCTTCGGCATCAATGAGTTCAGCGCACGTTTTCCCTCGGCCCTCTCGGGCTTTCTCCTCTGCCTGGCGCTTTTCTTTTTTGTCAGGCATTTCCACGACAAGGAAAGGGCTTTTTACGCTGCCCTTCCCCTGGCTCTTTCACTGTATTTTCTCGTATATTCCCATGCAGCTGTCACGGATATGGCATTGGCCCTTTTCATAACGCTTTCCCTCTTCTCCTTCTTTCTCTCCCTTGAACTCCGGGGGGGTGCAGGCAGATACATTTATGGACTTTATATCTTTTCGGCCCTCGCCTTTCTCACAAAGGGGCTCATCGGCATACTCTTCCCTTTCGGGATCGCTGTCTTTTACCTGTTAAGCACAGAAGGGTTCAAAGGGATGAAACGGGTATTCAGCGTAACGGGAATCCTCCTTTTCCTGTTGCTTTCGGCTCCGTGGTACATTGCACAGATGGGAATAAACGGCAATGAATTCATCCAGCAGTTCTTCATCAAGCATCATTTCAAGCGTTACACCGGCGTGATATCCGGTCACAAAGGTCCGCTCTACTACTATATCCCTGTCCTGATCATCGGGCTTCTGCCGTGGGTCGCCTTTCTGCCCGGAGGGATCAGGGAAGCATTGAAAGACTGTAACAAGTTACGAGTGACAGGTAACAGGTCCACAGAAAAGAACTCGTCACTCATCACCGGTAACTCGTCCCTTAATTTTTTTGCATTTATATGGTTCGCTTTCGTATTTGTCTTTTTTTCCCTGTCGACCACCAAGCTCCCCAATTATATTCTCCCCGCCGTTCCTGCCGCATCCATTCTCATCTCCTCAGGCATGGCTGCAAGGGACAGG
This sequence comes from Nitrospirota bacterium, assembly GCA_023382175.1. GTDB lineage: Bacteria > Nitrospirota > Thermodesulfovibrionia > Thermodesulfovibrionales > UBA9159 > JAMCQB01. Next base: position 17,976 of record JAMCQB010000066.1, read on the forward strand.
TGGAGAAAATATGCAAACGCCGTTATTGCTGTTATAATGATAGCCGTAGGCGTTGCCTTTTTGATCTCTGAAAAATATCTCGTTAAATTCGGGATCTCTGATACGGGGTGGATACTTCCCGTGAGCCTTGCGGCCTTCGCTGTGGCGCTTATCTGTCTGTATGCGGCCCGTACTGAGAAGACGGTTTACGGGCTCACATCAGCGATGATGGTCACCTTCCTCCTGCTCCTCTCCGTAAAGGCTTTGCCCCTGGCCAACCGGCAACTTCAGGGCACGCTCCACAAATACAGCCTGTTCGCCAGGGAGAGACTGGATAAGGAAGAGAAGATCATCGTCTACGGGATCAACCATCCGAGCATCGTCTTTTATTCAGACCGGAGGATCGTAAGGGTCGGGAACAGGGAGGAGCTGATGCCCCTTTTTGCCAGGGGCAGGAGGCTGCTGTTGATAGCAAAGGCAAAGGAGATCACAGGACTTACCCAATTGGGATTTCATTTACTTGAAGAGGACGGAAGGTATGCAATTCTTGAGAGACAATAAACAGATGTTTTACATTGTATTCTTTTTCCCCCTGTTTTTCCTTTACCTTGACAGGATAGTGATTCTGTGGATGAGGGACGTTCATATGGACAATACGTCTCTCTATGCTTTACTTCACTCCATGGACCCTCTCATAGATTTCATTGCACACGGTGCGACCCTCATCGCCGGGGCGTTCATCCTGTACCTGATCGGACGGTTTTTCAAGCCGGGACTGTACGATGTCGGCAGATCGCTCTTTGCGGGGCTTGTCTCTGCCGGCATCTCTGCCCAGGTTCTGAAACACCTTATCGGCAGGGCAAGACCCCGATTGACCGATGACTCGATTTTTATCGGTCCGTCAATAAGAAGTGGATATGATTCATTCCCGTCAGGTCACACTACCCTTGCCTTCTGTCTGGCCTATATCCTCTCACAGTATTTTCCGAGATACCGGACTCCCCTTTACCTGTTCGCGGTTGCGGCGAGCCTGGAAAGGATCGAGGACCTTGCTCACTTTCCCTCTGACGTGCTGGCAGGGGCCATTGTCGGTCTCATCGTAGGAAAGTTACTTATGGTGCGGAAAACTTGTCCCGGGGAGAACCACTATGCCAGAGAAAACTGAGGGAAAAGGGTCTGCAAGGGTTCGTAATCGTCGTGTCCACATGGCGAACGAAAGGACGTTCCTGGCCTGGATAAGAACGAGCATAGGGATCATGGCCTTCGGTTTTGTTGTGGAGAAGTTCGCCCTCTTCCTGAAACAGGTATCGTATTTTCTGGGGAAGCAGGCGCCCGCGCCTTCCCCCGGGTATTCATCATTCTTCGGGATATTCCTTGTGGGCCTCGGCACCCTCATGGGCGTGCTCGCCTTCATCAGATACAAGAAAGTGGAGCGGCAGATAGATGAGGATACCTACCGGCCTTCGCGGATACTTGACATACTCCTCGCTCTCTCCGTCATCGCCATCGGTATCTTCCTTGCCATTTATCTGATTCACAGCATCTGAAATTCCGAACCGAGAAGTTCGCCACCTATTCCGCTCATTCAGGAAAAATAACGCCTTCGAATAAGCGTCAATTCCGTCTGCGAAGTTGCGGAATGACGTGTGAAGAACTAAGCCGCTGCGCCTGTTTATGGAGATTCGATAGGTACCATCCGGTCTTCTTACTTCGATAGAGCGTGTTCTTGGGGCAAGAAACAAAAAGTGAAAAGATGGATAACCCTATGTGGAGGCTCAAGCGGAAGAGTTGAGTGCGTGAGCAGGGAGACAAAGGCATGCAGAGGGGTGTTTTCAGACAATAGTATCTGAGGCGAAGACAGAGTCCGTTTTCGCGAGGAGGTAAAGGCAAGCTTTCTGTGAAGACGGCAGTGCTCATGTGGAGCACCCCGGAGGCCCATTGCACAAAAGAGAAATATAGGGACACTTCCCATATTTATTATGAATCGAAAAGGCAAGTAGGAAGACGGAGAGATGAATTGAAAAACAGGGAAGTGTCCCTATTATTTACCTCCTATTATTTATTTCCTCCATCTCCAAGGTTATATTTTATGGTGTGGGTTGGCGGGAATCTTAGCTCCGCTAATTTTTGGATTTCACAACACGCTGAAGTTTGAAGATGGTCAAGTCCGTCTATTTCTTTCAGCGAGACTGAAATCCATGCTGCATTCAAACTGCAATAGCCTCAACATGCTTCCAATCATCAGACTTATGTGATGCCTGCCACAGATCGTAATTCCGCTGCATGTTAAGCCAAAGTTCAGGGGTAGTCTTAAACGCCTTTGACAAACGAAGGGCCATGTCCGGAGTTATAGAAGCATGCTCATTTACAATCTCGGACAAAGTCTTTCTTGACACGCCGAGAACTACTGCAAGTCCTGAAACCGTCATGGACAGGGGCTCCATGTAATGCCTCCTCAAAATGCCGCCCGGATGCGTCGGGCGCCTCAGCCTTTTTCTCATGTTTTCACCTCTCTAATGGTAATCGATATATTCGACGTCATATGCGTTGCCTTCTTCAAATCTAAAGACAACCCGCCAATTTCCTGAAACTTTTACGGCCCAGCGACCTTTCATCTTTCCTTTAAGCTGATGAAGATCAGATCCCGGGAATTTCATGTCCCTTATGTCCTCGGCAGCGTCAAGCCTGTCAAGAATGTCCTCCAGCTTCCGAGCATGATCCGCCTGGATTCCCTTTTTTATCCCGTCATAAAAAAAATCTTCCAGTCCCTTATGAGAGAACGTCTTGATCATTTATATATTAATGTAACCCGCAGGGTTACAAATGTCAAGAACAAAAAACCTAAACTTGTTGATCTTCTTGGGAGGCCGTAGGTCTTAGCCCTTATTTCAGCCCGAATTATGGCTATTCACATTCATCCAGAAAAACGGTAATTCCTAGGACACCATACTTAATCCACCTGATCATCCTTAGTTCCGTTGGTTGAAACGATTGGCTCGGTAGACTCACCATTTCTGGACGCAAACCTCATCATTGACGAGAAGAGCATCTCCGCGAAGTATAGGAGGGAGAAGGTGTGAACCATTGCGCCTTCACGAATCTGTTTATTAGGAGGGGCATCACGCAATTACAGGAACACGAAAAGCGCTCGTTTACCAAAAACGCGGCCGCAGATTTCCGTCTAAACGTCATACTCCGGATGAGCGTCTGAGATGCTCTCAGATTCGCTATTCCCTTTTATTGAATATCGGAAAGAGCTTGTCATAGGTGCTCTTCACATGTTCGGGGATAACCCTCACTTCGCCCAGTATGGCCATAAAGTGAGTATCCCCAACCCATCGCGGGATGATATGGAAGTGGAGATGTTCCTCAATCCCCGCGCCGGCGACCTTTCCTATGTTCACGCCGATATTAAAACCCTCCGGCCTGAAGGCCTCCTTGAGACATTGCACCGACCGCTGCGTCATCTTCATAAGGTCAAGGGTTTCTTCATCGGAAAGTTCGGTGATGGAGTATACATGCCGGTACGGGACCACCATGAGGTGGCCGTTGTTGTAGGGATAGAGGTTCATCATCACAAAGCCCATGGTGCTCCGGTAAAGGATGAGGTTGTCCCTGTCCGTATCCTGGACCTGCTTTTCGCAAAAGATACATCCCGGTCCCTTTTTTGAGAGGATATACTCCAGTCTCCATGGCGCCCAGATCGGCCGTATCATCCTTGCTCCTTAAAAGAAAATTAACCGCAGAGGACATGGAGTCCGCAGAGAAAAAGTTTCTGTCCTTTTATGAAATCGCTCTGCGTGCTCTGCGATTTTATATCTTTCCATTTTTACTTATCTTTCAATCTTTCCATGACCCTCTGGGCATCCTCCCAGACGAGCCATTTGTCTTTGGGGTTTCTCAGCAGATATGCGGGATGGAAGGTGGGCATGAGAGGTATGCCTTTATATTCATAAAATCCTCCCCTCAATCTCGATATGGGGGTCTTCGTGCCGATGAGGGTCTGGGCAGAGATGCGGCCAAGGGAAACGATCACCTTCGGGGAAATAATCTCCACCTGCCGCTGGATGAACGGAAGGCATGTCCGTATCTCATCTTCCTCCGGCTCCCGGTTTTGGGGCGGCCTGCATTTAACGATATTGCCGATATAGACCTCCTCCCTTTTGAAGCCCATCTTTTCGATAAGCCTCGTGAGGAGCTTCCCTGCATCCCCCACAAAGGGTCTTGCCTGAATGTCCTCTTCTCTTCCCGGCGCCTCGCCGATGAACATGAGGACCGCACCAGGGTTACCCTCGCCGAATACGATATTCTTTCTCCCTTTTGACAGCTTGCACCTCTGGCAGTCCCCGATCTCTTCACGTAACGCCGCAAGGGCGGCCTCTTTATCACGTGACGCGTGACGCGTGACACGTGACGAGCTAAGTTCGGAGTTCGGAGTTCGGGGTTCGAAGCTCTTGTTTTTCTTCTTACTCGTAACTCGTAACTCTTTACTCGTTACTGTCTTGATCGGCAGTCTGTCAAACCCCAGGGACTGATAGAAGTGAAGCACCGCTTTTATGTCCTCCGCAATATTCACCGTTCTCCCCATTTCAGTTTCCTTCTCAATACCTGGAAGAAATTCCTCTCATGAGGGATGAGGAGCCTCGTCTTGAACGGTGACTTTTCTATCACAATGATATCGTTCTGCCGCATCGAAAATCCCACCTGACCATCAAGGGTGAGGAACACGTCTTCTGCCGGGGACTTGAGGGTAACCTCTATCCGTACACTGTCGGGAAGAACAATGGGCCTGTTGGTGAGGGTGTGGGGACAGATGGGCGTGAGAATGACACAATCCATGGTGGGATAGAGAATGGGACCGCCTGCGGAGAGATTGTACGCCGTGGAGCCCGTGGGAGTGGCCACGATCAACCCGTCGGCCCTGAAGGAGGTGACATACATCCTGTCGATCAAGGTCTCCATCTCTATTATCCTGGCAAGGGCGCCCTTGTTGATCACCACATCGTTCAGGGCAGTATATTCAGCGATCTTTTCGCCGTGCCTGTAGACACACGCGGTAAGCATGAGACGTTCCTCAACAACGCTCCGCCCGGAGAGGATCCCTTCAATGGCATCAAAAATTTCGGTCCTCTGCACCTCGGTGATGAATCCAAGGCCGCCCAGGTTTACGCCCAGTATGGGAATCTCCTTTTCACACGCGATCCGGGCAACGGAGAGCATGGTCCCGTCGCCGCCGAACACCACCACCGCTTCAGATAGGTGCGGTATTTCCGGACGGGGATACCCCTTTACGTTAAGGGATTGGGCAGTCTCGAGATCAATAAAGACCTCGGCGCCCTTCTCCCTGAGCCACGGCAGAAGCTCCCGCAGAATCTCAATGGGTTCAGGCCGCCCGGCCTTACAGATTATTCCGACCCGTTTCATCCATTCCCTCGATCGTAATCTCCCTTTTGTCCTCGGCCACTATGGTAAAGGTCACTGAGATGGAGCCTTCCACCTCGCCCAACCTCTCGGCCCACTCGATGACCGAAATTCCGTCCCTACCAATATACTCCTCTATGCCTATGGAATCAAGTTCAGCGATTCCCTGGAGCCGGTAAAGGTCGATATGGTAAAAGGGCACAGTGGCCTTATTCACGGTTCCCGTATATTCCGCAATGATGGTAAAACTGGCGCTGGTGATCTTCCTTTCAGGAATGCCCAGTGCAGATGCAATGCCCTTCACAAAGGTGGTCTTGCCTGCGCCCAGCTCCCCGAAAAGGCAGACCGTATCTCCCTTCCCGAGGCGCTTTCCCAGAGTGAAGCCGCACCTGAACGTTTCCTCCGGCCCGTTACTCAGGAGTTTCACCGGCAATGCCCCTGATAAGGTCTTTCTTGCCAATGATTCCCACGACTCTCCCCTCTTTCACCACAGGGAGGAGATGAATCTTCTTTTCGTTCATGATGGTGGCGATTTCATCAATGGGGGTCTCTTCATTGATGGTCACCACCTTTTTCACGCAGACCTCTCCCACGGTGGATGCGGTCATCCTCCTGATCTCCTCCTCCAGCTTGCTGGTGCCCAGGGGAATGAAGGCGTCAAAGAGTCGTAAGACAGTGGGGATATGGAGCCTGCTGTTCTTGCTGATGAGGTCATTTTCGGTCACAACGCCGAAAAGCTTTCCCGAAGCATCCACTACCGGAGCGCCGCTTATCTGTTTCTCGATGAAAAGTCTCCCCAGTTCCTCCACAGTGGCATCCGGCGAAACCGTAATCACATCCTTGGTCATTATGTCCCTTGCCTTGAGCATTGTCACTCCTTCATGGTATTGAGGTGTAGTTTCATAGATATTATAGAAAACCCTGATACATCATACAACAGAATTCTCAGCTCAGAAGCTCTGTAGCTCACGATCTGATATAATGAGACTGAATACTCTTTCCGGATCACGGGAGATTTTCTTTATGTGTGAGTTTTGTACAAAACACGGGGAAGGCAAGAAATGGTATGAAAATATCGCCAATTATACCGAAGAGGTTTTCTCTCAGGTCAATTCTGAAAGAAACGCGAAGGCCTTTCTCTCCAGGCTTTATCATTCCCTGAAGACAGATGTGGAGAGGGCCTATACATGGAAAAGGCGTTTTCCCCGAATCTACGGCCTCATCGCCTATCCCCTTGTCGCGAAGCATCTGAAGAAAACCCACTTCGGTCAGATCGTTCCAATGGAAGATATCGAGAACATCCTGGGCAATTTCAGTTCCATTGTAAGGCTCCCCTGTGTCTGCAGGAAGGTAACCACAGGCGAAAACAAGAGGTATTGTTTTGGTGTAGGTATGGACCTGACCCCTCTATTTAAGGGTATTCCTGATTTCAGTGACTTTGACAGGCTTCCGGCAGCAGAAGCAAAGGCTTTCATCAGACAACTCGATACCGAGGGCAACACGCACAGCGTCTGGACTTTTAACACGCCGTTCATCGGCGCCGTCTGTAACTGCAACAGGGACTGCATGGCTTACCGGTTTCAACTCCAGATGAAAACCGGCAAGGCGATGTGGAAAGGTGAATATGTGGCAAGTATTGATCCGCTGAAGTGCAGTGGGTGCAGGGAGTGCATAAAACGATGCTACTTCGGCGCTGTTTTCTATGACAGGATGAACGTAAAATGTCTGGTGAATCAAAAAAACTGCTACGGATGCGGCATATGCAGGGCGGTTTGCAAGAATGACGCCATCGCCCTTTTGGAGAGAAGCGCCGTTCCGCAGGTGGCAAAGGATTGGTAGGGCCGATTCACTTTTTTCCTCATTTTTTTGGAGTTGCTGTTGCGTATCCCCTTCTTCCTGTAGTCCGCAAGAGTGATATCCTCATAAACGGTAAGGAGTAGAAGTGGCAATCACGACGATAAGGCATTGTATGCCCCTTCTCCCGTCATTGCGAACGAAGTGAAGCAATCTCATTGTTCAAGCCTGGGGATTGCCGCGCCCCATAAGGCCGGGCTCGCAATGACCACTCCACCAGCCCTCAAGACCACCGCTGAGCGGTAGATACGGTAATTCTCCCTCTTTTTGGCGTGCTCATTTTGCGGAGTCGGTGTAAGATTTAAAGCGGACTCTTTATCCCACGATCCCTATGAACCCTCCCTGTCTCCCCGTGGGCCCCTTCACAAACCGGTAGGAATAGAACTTCTCAGGAAAACAAAAGGTGCAGTCATCAGACATCCAGATATGCTCAGGCAGAATGCCTGTCGAAACGGCCTGATGCCGGTTTGCCGTGGGCAGGTCGAGGCAGTATTGCTCCCCCTTCATTTTGAAATATTCACCCGCGCCGGTGGCCTTCACCACCGCTTCAATGACGTCGTATCCAACGCCGTAACAACACCACCGAATTGCCGGACCGACGGCGACCACTATATCGGAAGGGGATGAAGAAAACCTGTCTCCCATGGCCTCTATGGTTTTTTTCAGTATCTCTGCTGCGGTCCCGCGCCATCCTGCATGGACTGCCCCGGTCGCATGGGTCCTTCTGTCATAGAGAAGGATAGGAACACAGTCCGCTCCCTGAACACCAATGAGGACGCCTTTTTTGTCAGTGATCACTGCGTCCCCTATCCTCGGTTCAAAGGAATCCAGCAGAAGCACCTTGTCAGTATGCTTCTGGATTGGCAGGTAAACATTTTTTATGTTGATGGTGGCGATTTTTGAAATCCGCTGGAGATCGGCACCCGGCGTTTTACCGGTGAAGAACGCCTTTACCCTGCTGCCGAAGATTTTGGGGAAGATCAGAGTTTCCATGTTTTCCTATTATTCCAACAACAGCGAGTGAGCCCAGTTCAACCCTCTCCCGTCAAGGGTGAGGGTGAGGGTGCCATAAGCACGATGTTCCCCGTTCCCTTTATCCCCTCCACCAAGGGAGGGGATTTCAATAGAAGGAGCAATTCACAATTTTTTGGTTCATCCCGTCATCTCCTGAAACGTCGCAGGCAACGCATCGATGATGTCGGATGCAATGAGGGAATGCATGCCCTTTTCGTGAGCGGCCAGATCCCCCGCAAGCCCATGCATGAATACGCCGAGTATTGCCGAGTTTAATGGATTCATCCCCTGTGCCAGAAAAGAGGAGACCATCCCGGTAAGCACATCTCCGATACCGGCTGTAGCCATGCCGGGGTTGCCTGTGGAATTGATGAACGCCCTGCCTTCCGGCTCAGCAACTATTGTAGGAACGCCCTTGAAGATAAGATACGTGCCGGTCTCCTTCGAAAAACGTATCGCAGTGCTTATTCTGTCTTTTTCTATTTCGTTGCGCAGTCTTGATGCTGCGATGTCTGACTGACTCTCCTTCTCTCCCTGCACTTTGCCCCCTGCGCTCTGAAGGAGCCTCGCCATCTCTCCGGGATGAGGGGTGAGAATTACGGGTGCAAGGGCCTTTTTAAGTATCTCCCGTGCCTCCTGCCCCTTTCCCCGTGGATCACTCAAGGAATTGATGCCGTCAGCGTCAACCACCAGGGGGGCCCTTGAGGAGAGGATGATCTCTGCCATGAGCATCCTTGTTTCATCGGAGACCCCAATCCCGGGACCGATGCATAACACATCTGCCTTTTCCGCTAAGAACCTCAGGATCGTATCTGTTGACTTTGATGAAAGGGTGCCGTCTCCCCTGTCAGGCAGCGGAAGGGTCATCTCCTCGGTCACCCTTGATTGAAAGACATCCATCAAGGATTCAGGAACACCAATGGTGACCAGTCCCGCGCCTGTTCTCAAGCACGCCTTTGCAGCCATGAATGCCGCCCCTGTCTTCCCCTTTGAGCCCGCCACAATGAGGACATGACCATAGTCTCCCTTGTGTGAGTACTTCGGCCTTTCGGGAACAAGGTGAGAGAGCGTGCTTTTCTCCAACAGTTCCACCTTCAAATCCCCTGACGTGAGAAGGTCTCCAGGAAACCCTATATTCTCGATGAAGAGCCTTCCGGTATAATCAGCCCCCGGATAGAGAAGATGTCCCCTCTTCGGCAGTCCAAAGGTGACCGTATACGCCGCCTTCACCGCAACACCCATCACCTGTCCGGAATCCGAGGATATTCCCGAGGGAATGTCCACGCTGATCACCGGAGAGCCAGAGTCATTAAGGAACGTGAGAACCCTGGCCATTGCTCCTTCGATATCCTTGTTCAACCCCGTACCCAGCATTGCATCCACCACCACCGCTCCGTGCAGATCCTCTTCCGTTATCCCGGTCCTGAACTCCACAGGCACTCCCATCCGTTTCGCGATCCTCAACTGTAAAAGGCAGTCTGGGCTCAGCTTATCTTCCTTGATGAGGAGCAGAACCTTAACATTCCACTGAGCATTGAATAACTCTCTCGCCACAACAAGGCCGTCACCGCCGTTGCTGCCGCCGCCGGCAAGGACAATGGTCTTTTTCCTTTCAAAGAGTTCCTGCGCCCTTTTCGCCACTGCCACACCGGCCCGCTCCATGAGCACATGGCTGGGGACTCGAAATTTCTGAATAGTCTTCCTGTCTATCTCCTGCATCTCCTGCGCAGTGACGACTTTCATTTAAGCACCCTCAGAAATTGCCATATTATTGCACCGGCAATTAAATATGTCATGCCGGACTCGATCCGGCATCCAGTTCTTTCTGGATTCCCGCTTTCGCGGGAATGACAGGAATGTGGGAAAACTCTGTTCATAACTTCTTCCTCCTCAATCTTAGCGAATTGCTCACCACAGACACCGAGCTGAAGGCCATGGCTGCCGAGGCTATCATGGGATTCAGGAGCGGCCCTCCAAAGGGATGGAGCGCTCCCGCTGCAACCGGGATACCCACCACATTATAAAAGAAAGCCCAGAAGAGGTTCTGTTTGATGGTTCGTAATGTGAGTCTGCTGAGCTTTATGGCTTCCACCGCGCTCCTCAGGTCTCCCTTGATGAGGGTTATGTCGGATGCTTCAATGGCTATGTCAGTCCCGGTTCCTATGGCTATGCCCACATCGGCCTCCGTGAGGGCAGGGGCATCATTTATCCCATCCCCCACCATGGCCGTCACCTTGCCCTCTTTCTTCAGCGCCTTCACCACCTCCACCTTCTGCTCAGGGAGGACCTCGGCAAAGACCCTGTCAACCCCCACGACCTTGGCAATGGCCTCTGCGGTATTCCTATGATCACCGGTGAGCATCGCGACCTCAATGCCCATTTCCTTTAACTCCCTCACCGCATCTGCAGAACCCTCCTTTATGGTGTCCGCAATGGCAAAGATCGCACCCACTTTATTGTTGATGGTCACAAACACCGGTGTCCTGCCCTCTGAGGATATAGTCTCATCAAAGTCTTTCATGGAAGAGACATCCACCCCTTCCCTTTCCATCAGGGCGAGATTCCCGATAAATACCTGAATGCCATTCACCAGTGCCCTGACGCCGCCACCGGGTATGGCCATGAACTCCCTCGGCTCTTCAAGGGCTACTCCCTGTTCGGCAGCCTTTCTCACGATGGCCTGCCCCAGGGGATGTTCGGATGTCTTTTCCGCGGAGGCGGCATACCGCAAGACCTCATCCAAAGGAATACCGTCTGCCGCCATGATCTCCACAACCTCAGGCTCCCCCTTTGTGATAGTGCCGGTCTTGTCCAGGACAATGGCCTTTATCTTATGGGAGAGTTCAAGGGCCTCTGCATCCCGTATCAGTATCCCCTTCTCAGCCCCCTTCCCCGTTCCCACCATAATTGCAGTGGGCGTTGCGAGGCCGAGGGAGCAGGGACAGGCGATAATGAGCACAGCGATGAAATTCATGAGACTGATGGTGAAGGAAGGCTTCGGACCCAGAAGATACCAGACCATGAAGGTGATTATTGCCAGGGATATCACCACAGGCACAAAGATGGATGCGACTTTGTCTGCAAGTCTCTGTATCGGGGCTTTGCTTCCCTGGGCCTCTTCAACCAGCCTTATGATCTGTCCGAGGGCAGTCTCTTTCCCGATCCTCAAGGCCCGGAGCTTGAAACTCCCCACTTTGTTAATGGTTCCCCCGAAGACCCTGTCCCTCACAGATTTCTCCACAGGGAGGCTCTCCCCGGTAAGCATGGATTCATCTACCGTGGAATACCCATCGATGATTTCACCGTCCACAGGTATCCGTTCTCCAGGCCGCAATACCACCACGTCTCCCACCATCACCTCTTCTATGAGGATCTCTTTTTCTTCATTCTCCCTGAAAACCCTGGCTGTCCTGGGCTGGAGTTTCATGAGCCTCTTGATGGCCTCGGACGTCCTTCCCTTTGCCTTTGCCTCCAGGAGTCTCCCCAGGAGAATGAGGGTGATGATGGTTGCTGATGTGTCGTAATAGACATCCGGTGCGATGCCGCCTTTCAGAAAGAGCGCCGGGGTAAAGGTGGCAAGGGCGCTGTAAATGTATGCGGCAAAGGTCCCTACGCTGATGAGGGTGTTCATGTTGGTGGTCTTATGCTTCAGGGCTGCCAATGCCGCCCTGTGGAACCTCATCCCGGCCCAGAACTGTACAGGAGTTGCCAGAACAAAAAGGACCGGCCACAGGGACAGGACGGGGATATTGATTATGCTGCCTATGAATATCAGGGCTGAGAGCGATGCGCTTATGATGATTTTGTTCCTGATGTCATAAAACTCCCTCTCCCTCTGTTCTTTCTCCCTGTCAACATAGTCCCCTGTTATCTGCTCTGCCGAGTACCCGGCATCCTTCACCACTCTTTTGAAATCATTGAAATCAACGATGGTGGGGATATACTCCACTGACGCCCGCTCGGCGGCGAGGTTTAGCGTCACCTGCAAAACCCCGTAAAGCTCTTTGAGCGCTCTTTCCACCGCAGCCACGCAGGCAGCGCAGGTCATGCCCCGCACTGCAAAGTCCACCCTGTTGGTCAGAACACCATATCCTCCGGCTTTTACCACCTCGATCATAGTGTTCAGGTCCACAGGCTTTTCCATCTCCACGGTGGCCTTTTCGGACGCGAAGTTCACCGCAGCGCCGGTTACCCCCTCCATCTTGCGGAGATCATTTTCCACCGCTGCAGCACAGGCAGCGCAGGTCATGCCGGTTATGGGCAGTTCGATCTTTTTATACATGTATGCCTTTCACTTCTAAAAGGGGTCTGGGGTTCTAGTGTAGTGCGTCATAAATCCCTTTCCGTTGATTGATAGGGGGTAGGAAAGGCTTTCGCCTCCCCTCCCTCCGAACCGTACAGGCGGATTTCCCGCATACGGCTCTCCAGTCAGTGGTTTCCAC
>JAMCQB010000062.1 GCA_023382175.1 Nitrospirota bacterium
GCTCGCTTGCCCTTCCTTCCCTCTATTATTTACGTCTGATAAATTCCCTTTGTTATACAAAAGATTGTTAGAAAAAGATAGGCCTTCAGGATAGAATAGTGTGAGAGGTTACAAGAGGCAAGCGGAGAACTGGAAAGACTGAAGATGGTGATAGAAGTGGTCCCTGACGATGAACTGATGAAGGTATTGGAAGGAGAGCGGAAGGGCCGCCGGGATGATTATCCGATACGGGCTGTATGGAACAGCATACTTGCGGGGATAGTTTATCAACATGCTTCGATAGAATCTTTGAGGCGGGAGCTTCTGAGGAACGGTGAGTTAAGGGAGGCATGCGGATTTGACCCTGCACTTGGAGAGAGGGCTGTACCCTCGAAGGATGCATACTCCTCGCTGTTAAAGAAACTGATGAAGAAGCAGGACATGATAGACAGGATGTTTGAGGAGCTTATAGAGGAGTTGAAGGAATATCTGCCGGAATTAGGTCGTCATCTATCGATAGACAGCAAGAAGATAGAGAGTTATGCGGGGGGCAGAAAGAATCCGGAGGAAAGTTCAGACCCAGATGCCGACTGGGGATACAAGACATACAAAGGCAAAAGGGCAGACGGCAGTATTTGGGAAAAGATAAGCTCATGGTTTGGGTATAAACTTCATCTTCTTGTTGATACGACATATGAATTGCCTGTGGGCTACAAAGTAACAAAGGCAACGAGGGCGGATATAGAAGAGATGCTGCCGATGGTAGGGGAGGCGAAACAGAAACATTTTCAGAGCATAGAGACCCTTGCCGGAGACAAGGCATATGACAGCGGACCTCACAATGAGATTTTATATGATAAAGAAGGGATAAAGCCTGTAATAGACATAAGGAACAACTGGAAGGACGGAGAGGAGACGAAGCTTCTCAAACCTGAGAAAACAGATAACGTAGTATACGACTACAAGGGAACGGTATATTGCCATTGTCCTGCAAGTAATGAACGGTACGAGATGGCGTTTTGTGGATTTGAGAAAGATAGGAATACATTGAAATACAAGTGTCCATCTGCGGCTTATGGGATGCAGTGCAGAGGGTATGCACAGTGCTGGAAAGAAACAAAAGGCAAAACAGTGAGGATACCGCTTGATACCGACAGGCGGATATTTGTGCCTATAGCAAGGAGCAGTTACAAATGGCAGAGGATATATAATGGCAGGACTGCCGTTGAAAGGGTAAACAGCAGGATAGATTTATCTTTTGGGTTTGAACACCACTTTGTGAGGGGAAAGACAAAGACGACACTGAGGGTAGGCCTGGCGCTGATGGTGATGCTGTCAATGGCGTTGGCGAGGATAAGAAGAGATCAGTTCGAAGATATGCGTTCTTTGATAAAGCGGGCTGCCTGAAGAAGTAGTTTTACTGATAAAAAGCTGGGTTTATACGGACAACTGTTCTTTCTTCAGGGGATTTGCCGGAGAAAAGCATTAAATCCGGGGCAAACAATGCTCTTTTGGAGGCAGACTATAGCTGTGTTGGCCCCCATCTGGAAATATCAGGCTTGGTCTTTATCAAAAATGCTATTTCTCGAATCCCTCAAAGAGGGAGACGGGTTGACAAAAAGGAGCCGGCTGTATTTAAATAATAGTCTCTTTCGGGCGGATAGCTCAGCTGGGAGAGCAATGCCCTTACAAGGCATGGGTCACAGGTTCGATCCCTGTTCCGCCTACTCTTATCCAGAGTTGCAAAAGGGTAAAGAGTTACAATAGTTTCAAGAGTGAGTTATTTTATTGCTTTTTGAACTATTTGAGCTTTTGAAACTGTTTAAACTTTTTTATTGGGGTGGTAGTTCAGCTGGTTAGAACGCCGGCCTGTCACGCCGGAGGTCGCGGGTTCGAGCCCCGTCCACCCCGCCATATTTCCCATATTCTTCAATGAGTTATTTCCCCGCAAAGCGCCGATGTAAAAAGTTCATAGGCTCTCTCTATATTTCATAGCTCTCAAAACCCGTTCTTGTGCTATCTCAAGAGCGACCTGTCTCGGCAGCAAGCGCTCTTTGATTGACCGCTCAAGTACCAGTTTGGTGTTTGTCTTTATTTTGGTTGCTATTGCGTCAAAGGCCTCTCTTTCTATTTTGCGTCTATACTCCATGGCTGCCATAATAACACCCCCTGCATTGGCAATGAAGTCAGGAACAGAGACAACACCTTTTTTGTGCAGTGCCTCTTCTGCACTCTTTGTCGCAGGTATATTAGCGCCCTGAAGGATAAGTCTTGCCTTAATGTTGTCTACGTTGCTCTCGTTGATAACATCGGGTGAGGCTGCGGGGACGAGTATGTCACACTCCAGTGAAAATATGTCTTCAGGCTTATAGACAGTTCCCTCTTTATAATGAATAACGCTTTGAGATGCATCCTTTGTCTCTATGAGCTTTTTCACATCGAGCCCGTCGCTGCTATATATCGTTCCTTTTGTATCGCTCGCCGCTACTATTGTGGCGCCCTTGTCTGACAGGAATTTAGCGGCAGCCTTCCCCACGCTTCCAAATCCCTGAATGGCAACCCGTGCGCCCCTGAGCTCTAAACCGGCCTGAGGGCATGCGACCTCTGCGCATTCGGCCAAACCAAACCCGGTCGCTCCGAGTTTATCCAGAGGAAGCCCGCCCATTTCTTCAGGCAATCCAACGGCCCTCCCTATTTCATCATATATCCAGGCCATGCTTTCCTCGTTGCTTCCCATGTCAGGGCCTGGGATATAATCATAGAAATCCCTGATCTGTCTGGCAAACAGCCTGAAATAGCGCTCTATGTGCGGACTTTTGGGATCGGCAATTATACCGGCCTTTCCTCCTCCATGGTGAAGATCGGTAACAGAATTCTTCAAGGTCATGGTGCGTGCAAGACGCATTACCTCTTCAGTGCTTACCGAGGGAGAGACTCTTACACCTCCTATAGATGGACCCAGTGCGGCATTGTCGACAACGAGAATTGCCCTGAAATCTGTTTTGGGGAAGTAAAAGTGTACGACCTTTAAAGGACCGAGATTATCGACCTCAATTCCATTCATAATATCCTCCCTTCATATAACCGATATTATTCTATAGAAAGTAATGCGATTTGTCAGCGAGGGCAGTCAGGATTTTCCGAACTCTCTCAGCTTCAATTCTTTCCGCTTTATCTTTCCGCTTATGGTCTTCGGCAGTTCATCGGTGAATTCAATCTTGCGGGGATACTTGTAAGGCGCGGTGTGTTTCTTGACAAACTCCTGAAGCTCCTTCACAAGCGCCTCTGAAGGCTGGTAGCCCCTCGTTAAGACGATAAATGCCTTAATAATCTCTCCCCTGATCTCGTCAGGGCTTGCCACAACAGCGGACTCCTTGACAGCGGGGTGCTCTATGAGAACACTTTCTACCTCAAAGGGGCCGATCCTATAACCCGACGTGAGTATGATGTCATCAGCCCTGCCGACAAACCAGAAGTAGCCTTCATCGTCTTTGTATGCCCTGTCCCCCGTTACATACCACTCACCTTTTAATGTCCTTTTTGTTGCCTCCGGGTTGCCGAGGTACTCTCTGAACAACCCTACAGGCCTTTCCGGACTGACCTTTATCGCTATTTCTCCTTCGATGCCCGGAGAGACCACTTGCCCATATTCATCAACAACGTCCACAACAAACCCTGGAACCGGCATCCCCATGGAACCCGGCTTTACAGGAAGGCATTTGAAGTTTCCAAGCACATTGACGGTTTCGGTCTGGCCATAGCCGTCATAGACATACATCCCGGTCCGCGCTCTCCATGTCTGGATTATTTCTTTGTTCAAAGGCTCTCCCGCGGCAACGAAATGGCTCAGCGTTTGAAAGGCAAACCGGGAAGCGGGCATCTCCTTGACCATCATCCTGTAAGCTGTGGGTGGCCCGCAGAACGTCGTTATGGGATACCTCTCCATCGTCTCTATAGTGAGCGAAGGATCGAACTTTCCTCTTTTATAGAATGAAAATACTGTCGCGCCCATATGCCACGGGCCAAACAGGCTCGACCATGCAGCCTTAGCCCATCCCGTGTCCGAAATGTTCCAGTGGAGGTCTCCAGGCCTGAGGTCAAGCCAGAATCTGCCGGTTATCAGATGTGCTAAAGGGTACGAGGCCTGCGTATGAAGCACAATCTTCGGAGGCCCGGTCGTACCAGAAGTAAAATAGATCATTGCAGGCTCATTCGACAAGGCTCTCTCACCTTCAAAGGCACTGGCTTTGTCACGCTCCCTTGTGTAATTATGCCAGCCGTGCCTCTCGCCTATTATCACAAGCAAGGGGATGTTGCCTGTTCGGGAAGAGAAAAAGGCATTTATTGCGCCTTCCACCTTCCCGGCATCCTCATCCGTCGTGATGACAGCCTTTATATTTGTTGCGGAAAGCCTGTATTCGATGTCCTTTGCCGTAAGAAGGGTTGTTGCAGGAATGGGGATAGCGCCAACTCTCATGAGGGCGAGCATCAATTCCCACCACTTTGGGATGTTGGGAAGCATGACGAGCACCTTGTCCCCTCTGCCCACTCCCATCTTCTTCAGTGCGCCCGCGCCCTTTGATGAAAGACCCCGCAATTCATTGAATGAAAACTTCTCCTCTCTGGAGCCATCTGTCCAGAAAAGGGCAATCCTTTCACCCCACTTGTCAAAGATATCCAGAGGGAAGGAGAACGTTTCAGGGACGCACAGGGAAAATTCTCTGTACTCTTTCTCATAGTCCTGCATATTGGGAGGTGTTTCCCTGCTAAAGGTCATATTACTAGTTGAATCCGCTCTCTTTCGGAGCACTTGTCATTTTTTTATATTCCATAGAGTTTCCTCCTCAATCAGATCCAGGCGCATGTATCCTGCATCCTATATGATCTCTTAATATTCATCGATTTCTGGTTGCACTTTAGACCATTTTAACAGATTCTACCGCTGTGGAGGAAAGACTTCGCGCTGAATTTCCCCGAGGATGTGATATAATTCCTGAGGAGTCTTTCCATGGACACCATCGAAAAACTGAAAGTGCTGTCCGAAGATTCGCAGTATGACCTGGCCTGCGCATGCGGCACCAGCACGAACGACCGCCGGAGGCGGGGAATGGATGGCAAATGGCTCTATCCCGTTTCCCTGCCCAGGGGTGGTTATTCTGTCCTTCTGAAGACCCTGCTTTCAAACTCCTGTTTGAACGATTGCAAATACTGCCCCCTTCGTTGCGATGCGGACACGAGACGCTGCACCCTTCAGCCTGAGGAGGTTGCCCGGGTCCTTATGGAATATCACAGAAGGAAAAAGGTCTTCGGCCTGTTCCTGAGTTCCGGCGTGATACAAAATGCGGACTATACCATGGACAAAATCAATACCGTTGCCCGGCTCCTCAGACAGAGGCACAATTTCAGGGGGTACATACACCTGAAGGTTATTCCGGGAGCGTCAGACGCAGCCATCGAGGACGCCCTCTCCCTTGCAAGCGCTGTTTCACTCAATATCGAGACACCGGGGAAGAAACATTTTTCTCTGCTTTCAAACAAAAAGGATTTCGACAAAGACATCCTCCATCCACTCAGGCTGATGGGCAGGCTCACCGGGAAGGGCATGAGGTTTGCAAGGGTAAAATGCACCACCCAGTTCATCGTGGGAGCCTCTGACGAGACAGACTCTGAGATCATCACCTCCATATTCGGTCTCTACAAACGACTGAATTTCAAGCGGGTCTATTTTTCAGCCTATCAGAAAGGGCTCGGGCATCCCGACATACCCGGTGAACGGAAGTTCCTCAGGAACCCGGGGGAGTCCTTTCTGCGGGAGCACCGTTTATACCAGGCAGATTTCCTCATCCGCAAATACGGTTTTAACAGAGAGGACATCATCTTCGACAACGACAGCAATCTGAGACTGGACAGGGACCCAAAAGAAGTCTGGGCAGAACGCCATCCCGAATATTATCCTGTCAGGCTCAATACATCGGACAGGGAGGTGTTACTCAGAGTTCCAGGCCTGGGTCCGGACACTGTTGCAAATATACTGAAGACGCGGCGGGAGAGAAAGATCTCCCGCCTTGAGGATTTAGGAGTAAGGGGGAAACGGCTTGACAAAATCAAAGACTACATAATCTTTGAGTAAAGTAATCCCTCGAACCTTTCTTAAACTGCCCGCAAAACCAAGAATCCTGATTTTAGCGTTTCCCTTATCCATAAAAATTCACCTCATTTCCTTGCACGAGATCTTTGGGGAGCTGCCGTTTTCTTTCTCACCGCAGGATTACTTAGTTTTTACTTTCCTCTGCTTGGCAGGCTGGACCCGCACCCTTCTGCCGTGGAGCATCATATCATTGAGGGAACTGATGACCCTGTCAGCGAGGTTGGCAGGCACTTCCACGAAACTGAAGGCATCAAAGATGGCGATATTGCCGATTTTCTTGCCCGGGATATTGGTCCCTTCCGAGATGGACCTTACAAGGTCGCCCACTTTTATTTTGTCCTTCTTGCCGATGGTAAGAAAGAGCCTTACGGTTCCCTTACCGGAAGAGAGGCCTGCCCTCCCCCGTTCTTCGATCTCATCCACTTCCAGGTCCCCTGCGATAAGACTGAGGGCGGCGGCGGCAACGTCCTGAGGTGAATACCTTTGAAAAAGTTCACCGGCCAGAGAAAGGTGACTGCTGTGGTTTCCTTCTGCGATTATGCTCTCGATGTCGTCAATAAGTTCCTTTTCCCTCGCCTTCTTTACCTCTTCTTTTGTAGGTAATTTTGCCTTGCTTATGGTGGTCTTTGCAGACCTCTCGATGAGCCTCAGCTGGTTGTATTCCCGGGGAGTCACAAAGGTTATGGCAATGCCGGATTTCCCCGCCCTTCCCGTTCTGCCGATCCTGTGGATATACCCGTCGGGGTTCTGGGGGATACTGTAGTTGATGACGTGGGTCACATCGGGAATGTCCAGCCCACGGGCTGCCACATCGGTCGCCACGAGGATATCGATCTCTCCGCTTTTGAACTTATCCATCATCTCATCCCTGAAGGACTGGGTGAAGTCGCCGTGTATTGCCCCGGCGCTGTAGCCCATCTGCTGGAGCTTTCCTGATACGTCATCCACCTCCCTCTTTGTATGACAGAAGACAAGGGTCAGTGAGGGGTCTTCCACATCCAGCAGCCTTGTCAGCGCCTTGATCTTGTCTTCCTCCCTCACCTCATAGAAGACCTGTTTGATCTTCCCAACCACCATCTTCTTCGGATCCACGAAGACCTTCTCAGGCTCATGCATATACTTGCGGGAAATGCGGAGAATTTCCTCGGGCATGGTGGCGGAAAAGAGCATGGTCTGCCGCTCCTTTGGGATCTCTCCGAGTATCCTCTCCATGTCATCAACGAAACCCATATTCAGCATCTCGTCAGCCTCATCAAGAACGACTGTCGTTATATCCTTGAGGATAAGGGTCTTCCTCTGGATATGGTCGATCACACGCCCGGGAGTGCCCACCACCACGTCAACCCCTTTCTGGAGGCTCCTGAGCTGGCGATCTATGGACTGTCCGCCGTAGACCGGCAGCGATACGACGCCTTTATTTCTGCCGATCCTGTTCAACTCCTGAGCCACCTGCACCGCAAGCTCACGGGTCGGGGCAAGGACAATGGCGTAAGGGTTTTCCCCTTTACCTCTCCTGCCCTTCTCGATGATCGGTATTCCGAAGGCAGCGGTTTTTCCTGTCCCGGTCTGTGCCAATCCGATGATGTCCCGCCCCTTGAGGGCATGACTGATGGCGATCTTCTGTATCGGGGTAGGCTCTTCAAACCCCATGTCGGAAAGGGCTTTCAGGACCTCGTCCGACAGTCCGAATTCATAAAATTTCTTATACTCCATGCGTCTCCTGTCTTTCTTTGTGTATTATTCCGGTTTCATTGAAAATGAACATACTGCAGATATGAGGGATACTCACAGCGGACAATTGACGGGACCGTGCGTCCCGGCCTAACTGACGGGTCTGTTCTGCCTTGCCTGTCGTGCGGACCTGGCTCTCCTCTTCCGCGCCTCCCTCTGCTTCGATTTCTCCTTGACAGAGGGTTTCTCATAGAAACGCCTTTTCTTGAGCTCCTTGAGAAGGCCGTCCTTCTGGAGTTGCCGTTTGAGTAGTTTTAACGCCTTTTCGACGTCATTGCCGTTTACCCTTATCTCCAATTACCTGGTTTCCTTCCCCCCCTGCTGCCGCTCCGTTCCTTCTGGGGCCTTGCCTCGCTCACGGTCAGAGCCCTGTCCATAAGGGTGGTTCCGTTGAGACTGGATATCGCTTTTTCGCCCTCTTCATCCGAGGCCATTTCGACAAAACCGAACCCCTTTGAGCGGCCCGTGGCTGTGTCGGTGATTATCTTTACGGACTGAACCTCTCCGCTCTGCGCAAAGAGCTCCCTCAGCGTTTCTTCATCCACTTTGTAAGAAAGGTTCCCCACATAGATCTTTTTTGCCATCTTCTCCTCCTTCTCTCCATAAAGCGCTCCATGCGCCTTGTGCAAAATAAAAAAAGACCGCATTGTTAAAAGTTCTTGCGGCCTTCATCTAACAAAAACTTCCAAGCTGCTCTACTTTGGCACAGAATGACAGGAAATGTCAAACGTTATTTTCTTCCTGCCGCCTGCACCCGCCCTCTGCGCACTATTTTGAGCCCTTCAAACCAAAGAATGCTCACAATGCCTGCAGCAAGGCAGATGACCAGATCAACAGGGTGCAGCATGTCAAAATGGAAAAGGGTGCGCAGGAAGGGAACGTAAAGTACTGTCCCGAGAAAGAAGAGGGCTCCCCCCGTAACCCACCAGAGGGCGGTATTCGGTAAACGCAGGGTCTGGAGGATGCTGCGGGACCACGAGCGGTTTGTCAATATCAGACCAAGATTTGCGATGATGAGGGTGGTGAAACTGAGGGTCCTGGCGTCATCTTCTCCCAGTCCCCGGCGCATGGCGATGGCGAAAACAGCAAGGACAACGAGGAGGACGCTCACACCCTGGAACAGACTGAATGCAACGGTCTGCCGGTCGAACAAGGGCTCACGCAGGTTGCGGGGCGGCCTGCTCATCACCTGTTCCTCCTCAGGTTCCGCCTCAAAGACAACAGAACAGGCGGGGTCGATGATCAATTCAAGAAAGACAATGTGAACAGGCAACAGCACAAGGGGCCAGTTGAAGAGCACAGGCAGGAGAGACATGCCTGCAATGGGGACATGGATCGCAAAGATATAGGCCATGGCTTTTTTCAGATTGTCAAAAATCCGGCGGCCCATCTTCACCGCCTGCACAATGGAAGAAAAATCATCATCAAGAAGCACCAGGGCCGAGGCCTCACGGGCTACGTCAGTGCCCCTTCCCCCCATGGCTATGCCTATGTGGGCGGATTTCAGGGCTGGTGCGTCATTGACTCCGTCCCCGGTCATGGCCACCACTTCGCCGTTGGCCTTAAGGGCATTCACGATATACAGCTTCTGTTCCGGTACCACCCGGGCAAAAATATTGACCTTCCTGATCCTGTCCTGGAGCTCTGAATTGTGCATTTTTTCCAGTTCAGGGCCGGTAATGACTCCCTCCCCCTGCCGGAGGCCGATCTGGGCAGCTATATTCCAGGCGGTCACCGGATAGTCGCCGGTGATCATCACCACCCTTATCCCTGCGTTATAACATTCTCTGATGGACTCGGCAACACCGGAGCGAACGGGGTCCGCAAAACCGATGAGCCCCACGAAATGGAACGTGAACTCATGCTGCTCCCCGGGAAGGTCTTTCTGCATGAAATCGGCCTTTGCCACCCCGATGATCCTCAGCCCTTCTGCAGCCATGACATTGATCTGCTCAGACAGATCCCGGACCTGCGTTTCATCAAGATGACATATATCCGCCACCGCCTCCGGCGCGCCTTTGGCAGCGATCACATAGTGCCTGCTGTCAGGAGATTTCCAGACCCTGGACATGGCGAGTAATTGTTGTGACAGGGGATATTCCTGGAGCAAAGTCCAATTGTCATGAAGGTGTTCGGTATCTGAGAGGGATTGTCTGCCCAGTTCCCTCAGCGCTTTTTCCATAGGGTCAAAGGGGTCTACCGGACTGGCCAGAATGCTGAATTCCAGGATCTCATGAATATCTTCAGGGAGAGGTTCGTCAGGGTTATTCAGGTCATAGAATCTTCCACAGGCAAAGATCTTCTGAACTGACATCCTGTTCAGGGTGAGCGTCCCTGTCTTGTCGACGCAGAGCACTGACGCAGACCCCAGGGTCTCCACCGCAGGCACCCTCCGGGTAAGAACCCGTTTCCGGGAAATTCTCCAGGCCCCCAGTGCGAGAAAGACAGTGAGCACCACGGGGAATTCCTCCGGAAGCACTGCCATGGCAAGGGCGATTCCTGCCAGGAGACCATTCAGCCAGTTCTCCCGCGTAAGACCATACACGACAACCACCACCACGCAGAGGGATAATCCTATCACTGCAAGATTGCGCACCAATCTCGCCGTCTCTTTCTGGAGCAGGGTCTCTTCAGGCTCGATGGTCTGCAGCGCCTGCCCTATTTTCCCTATCTCGGTATTCATCCCCGTGGCACGGACCCGGGCAATTCCAAAACCCTGTATCACAAGAGTGCCTGAGTACACAAAGGGCAGGTCATCACCTCCGGGGCGGGCCATTTCCACTGTCCCGTCACAGGAGGACTTGCGCACCGGAACCGACTCTCCGGTGAGGAGGGATTCATCCACCGAGAGGTTCACGCACGAAAGAAGCACCGCATCTGCGGGCACCCGGTCTCCTTCAGAAAGAATGATGAAGTCTTCCCGCACCACTTCCCTGCCGGGGATCCTCTTCTGCCGGCCGTCTCTGATCACAAGGGCCCGGGGACTGGATAAATCCCGCAACGCCTCAAGGGCTCGTTCGGTTTTACGCTCCTGGTATAAAGTAATTCCCATGACGACGAAGACAAATCCCAGGAGCATTACAGCCTCCCGTATATCGCCCAGTACGAGATAGATGGCGCCGGCAGCGATCAAGAGCAGGAACATGGGCTCCCGGACCACTTCAAAGGCGATGGCAAAGATGCTCCTCCTCTTTGTGGAAGGGAGTTCGTTATACCCTTCTTCCTGCAGCCTTCGGGAAGCTTCTTCTTCGGAAAGACCCCGTATGACGGCAAGATCTAATTCATCCACAATCATCGCCCACTATTCTATATTCTCCCCGGATGATAATCAACGTCCCGGACAAACAAAAAGGAACTGGAATCCCTTCATCATGAACATTGACTCTTCGGAACATTCTTGATAGAGTTAAAAGAAAGAAGACCATTGGAAAGGAGAATATCATGGGCGAAGATACCAAAACCATTGCAGGCGCATTTTTATTGGGAGGACTGATCGGCGCGGGCATTGCCCTTCTCTATGCCCCCAAATCGGGCCGTGAAACGAGAAAGGACATTTCGAAAGCTGCGCGCCGGGTAAAACGGGACGCGGTAGAGCTTGTGGAGGATACGATCCAGAACGTGGACGAATTCGTGGGCACCGTGAAGGATCAGGCTTCGGACATCATCGAGAGGGGCGTTGAGCTTTCCGACAGCGCCAAGAAAGAAGTGATTAAGTCCCTGGAATACGGGCAGAAGATCATCGAAAAGCAGAAGAAGAGGATCATGGAGGGTTTCGGTCTTTAAGTTTGATTCGACGTATTGATGATAACGGAAAACACCCTCAATCTCCTTGAGTTTCCGAAACTCCTGCGGATAATCTCGACCTTTTCCCACAGCGATGCCTCGGAAAAAGCGGTGCTGGATATCCTTCCCCTTAGTGACCGTGAGGAGATGGGGAAGAGGCTCGGCCGGATAGCCGAGATCAGGAGGATATCCCATGAGGGAAGTCCGCTCAAACTCTCTCAGTTCTCTGATGTTGCTCCCCTTCTCCATAAGATAAGGCCTGAGGGCGCTGTCCTTGAGTCAAGGGAACTTTCTGCCTTCATGCCCTTCCTCGCCATCGTGAATGACATATCGTCGCAGATGAAGGAGCAGGAGGCCCTTCCCTTTCTCACGGAACTCACAGGTCCCCTCACCGGCTTTCCCCATATCTTCGCCCTTCTCAATAAGTCCATGGACAGCGAAGGCAACATCCTTGACAGCGCCTCCTTCGCCCTTTCTGAACTGAGGGGACAGGTGAGGCGTCTCGAAGGGAGGATAACAAAGAAACTGGAGGAGATGACGAGGGACGAACGGATTTCGGTCTTTCTCCAGGACAACTTCATCACCGAAAGATCGGGCCGGTGGGTCATTCCTGTGAGGATGGACTCCAAGGGACAGGTGCCCGGCGTGGTCCATGATGTCTCGAGGTCAGGAGAGACCGCATTCATCGAACCCCTTGCCATCATAAGCCTCTCCAATGAGCTGGAAAACCTTATCGCCGAGCAGAAGGCCGAAGAGATACGCATCCTCAGGGATATCTGCTCAAAGATACGGGCAGTGGCTGATGAAATGGATATCCAGTATGGAATCATCGTTTACCTCGATCTCCTGAACTGCATTGCGCGCTTTGCCGATGAGCTCACTATGGAGAACCCTGAGATCAATGAAGCCGGTTTTGTCCGTCTCGTGAATGGGAGACATCCCCTTCTCATGCTCAGTTTCCGGAAGTCGGATGCCGCACAGGAAGTCGTGCCCCTGGATGTTCTACTGGGAGTGGAAACCACCGTGATGGTGATCACGGGCTCCAATGCCGGTGGGAAGACCATCGCCATTAAGACCATCGGCCTGCTCCAGCTCATGGCCCTGTCAGGCATGCCTGTGGCTGCAGACTCTTCGTCCAGCTTTCCGCTCGTCCATGATCTCCTCATCGACATCGGAGATGAACAGTCCATAGAAAACAACCTCTCTACCTTCTCGGCTCACGTATCGAATATCTCTTCGATCCTGAAGAAGGCAGATGCCAAATCCCTCGTCCTCATCGATGAGCTCGGCACTGGCACTGATCCCGAGGAAGGGGCTGCCCTCGCCTGCGCCGTCTTGAAGGAGGTACGGAACAAGGGCGCCCTTCTCTTTGCCACCACCCATTTGACGGACATAAAGGGATTCGTGCACAGGACAGAGGGCATGATCAATGCCTCCATGGAATTCGACCGGCAGACACTCACACCCCTCTACCGGCTGCGTGTCGGAGAGCCTGGTCAGTCCCACGCCCTGGAGATAGCGAGGAGGTATGGCCTGCCTGACTCCATCATCGACTCTGCAAAAGCCATGCTGGGGGGGATCAAGGTGGAGTTCGACAACCTCATCGCAGACCTCAATGCAAAGAGGGCGCAGTATGAAAATGCCCTCAGGGAAATCAATGAACTGCAGGCAGAGACAGGAAAAAAGAACAGGCTCCTGGAGCAGCGATTGGCTGAAACAGAGACTCGGCAGAAGGAGTTGCTTGCAAAGGCATACCAGGAAGCCTCGGATATTATTGCGGATACCAAGAGACAGATGAATGCCTTGCTGGAAGAGATCAGGAAAAAGGGCAGGGAAAAGAGCCGCGAGGCGATAAAGCAGGCGGAGGCAAGACGGGAAGAGGTGGTCCGGAAGCTCAGGGAATACGACGTTGCCGATCGCGGCGCTCCTCTGATCACGGAAATAAAGGAAGGGGATGTAGTATTTGTAAGGTCCTTTGGTTATGACGCATCGGTGATGGGAGTGGATGCGAAGCATAACCGTCTGAGGGTGAGGTCCGGGAGCATGGAGATAGAAGTCCCTGTGGCAGATATAGGATTCAAGAGGGGGAAGTCCGCAGAGACAAAGGGAGGCGCTGTGCACATCGAGAGAACGGATGAGACGGTTTCCTCCAGGCTGAACCTTGTGGGGATGAGGGTGGATGAAGCGCTCTCAAAACTGGAACCATTCCTGAACCATGCCTCACTGGCAGGGCTTTCCGAGGTCACCATCATCCATGGCTTTGGGACAGGGATTCTGGCCAAAGCAGTACGCCAGCACCTGGAAGGCCACCCCCTGGTAAAGCGCTTCAGGAAGGGCGAGCAGTCCGAAGGCGGCGCAGGAGTCACGATTGTAATGATTGCGTAGCGCCGGTCCCACGCGGGAGTGCGGATAAGGCCATAACTTCCCGATATAAAAGAAACATTTAATAACTTTATCGATTCGATTAGAATTTTTTAGTTGAAAAGAGTGCTATTTTGTGATAATATAAAAATAAGAAATAGTCCCGACAAAGCCTAACCCTCTGCGAAGAGGGAGCGGAAAGCGGCGGGTCTTTATGAGAGAAGACGGCCGAGCTGCCGAAGGAAGTTGGCAAGCTCGGTTTTTGTTTTTGATTGACGGGGAGCTCGGTGAGGGGATTGGCCCGGAGGAAGGAGGAAACTATGTTGGTAAGACAAAAAATGCAGAAGGAACTGGTTACTGTCCTGCCCTCTTCATCTGTTCATGAGGCTGCTTTGAAAATGAAGGAATACGGTGTTGGTTCGGTTCTTGTGGTTGAAGAGGGGTGGAAGCTTAGGGGGATACTGACGGACAGGGATATAGCCATAGCAGTGGCCGCAGACTCCAAAGACCCGAAGGCGACCTACACATGCGACGTTATGACAACCGATCCTATTGCAATCAACGCCGATGCGGATATTGACTCTGCTTTGAGAATAATGAATAGAGCGAACATAAGAAGGTTGCCTGTTACCGAGAATGGAAAGTTAGTGGGTCTTCTCTCTTCGGCTGACGTGGCTACGGAGATAAAAGAAGAGTTCGATCAATTCATCGGACTCGAAAAGGCATTCGCAAAACACTGACTTCAAACAAGGACCAATCCCCTCTCCTCTGATCCGCCGAGTGAAGGAGAAGATGCCTTTTCAGATGGCGTGGACCGTTCGCGTCATTCGAACTGAGAACAAAAGAGGCTGCGGTAGACGTTGCTCAATCGTTCTTCTGCCTGAAGGAGGTCTGCCTTTACGCTCTCCAGGTGAGCAACCCGCTGACGCAGTTCAGTCAATTCGGCCAGGAGCTGCTCCTTAGTCTTCTCCCTTTCCCTCATAGGAAGTGGGACCCCCTCCAGATTCATTCCCATTATAGCAAATCAATTTCAATTGTAATAGAGGGAAAACTCCGGAATATCAAAAAGAAGGGTTAAGGTATTGACGAGGGAGTCCCCTTATCCCCTTTTTCCGATGGGTTCACCTCAGCATTGGCGCCGCTGTGCAGGCTCCCGGAAAAGCCGGCAAAAACAAAGACAAGGCATTATTCGATGGACACTTTCTTCTCTTTCTGTTTCGCCTCTTCTGTCTTGGGAACCCTCACTTCCAGAATTCCGTCCTTAAACTGCGCCTTGGCCTTGTCAGTCTGCACCTCTGCCGGCAGGTTGAAGGACCGGCTGAAGGAACCGAAAGAGCGCTCCAGCCGGTAATAGTTCTTCTTTTCGATCTTCTCTTCCTTCTTCTTCTCTCCTGAAATGGTGATGGCGCCTTCAGTCAGCTTTACATCGATATCCTCTTTCTTCATTCCGGGCAGTTCCGCCTTCACCACCACATCACTGGCGTCTTCAAAAATATCCACCGTCGGCGAGAGCTCCTCCATCTCGGGCATCCTGAGCCTCGGAAGCCATGACGGGCCGAGAAGAGAAAATGGCCTCCTTAAAAACTCTTCAAAGCGTTTCTCCATCTCCTCAAAGGGAGAGAGCTGCCTCGTGGGCTCAGCTTTTGCCAGTTCCCTGGATTCTTTCTTGGCCATAATGCACCTCCTGAAAAAGATCAACACGTTATTAAGCGAAAGCCTTCATTTTTATTCTATCTCAGCCTCTGAAAAAGTCAATTTGTCTGTTTTCCCCGGTTTGTTGCCAGTGGCGCACGATTCTGATAAACTCAGAAACAGGCAATCCTCACCCGCGTCACTTGACCCCTTCTGTATGCGAGTGATGAGGAGACGGTTTATCACCGCTTTATATCAAGAACATCACACGCATTCGTGAAGATGGAATCATTGATCCCGAATTCCCTGAGGATGCGGTAATTTTCATCCAGCGGGTTCTCCTGTTTCCCTACGTGCTCAAGAAGTTCCCTGATCTCCAGAGGCCTTTTGAAGATGTTGATATCCACTATGGGAATGGGGAAGTCGCTCCCGTAAAGAAATCTCTGCGGGCTTATGGTCCCCTCCCTTACTTCAGCGTTTATCCGTTCCAGACAGGGAATCCGTGTCGGCGTGCAAAAGGCTGAGATGTCGGCATAGAGCTTCCATCCCCTCTGTTCCGAGATCCTCAGCATCTCCGTGAGTTCATCAAAGTATCCTCTATCAGCGGGGAGCGCCGCACCCAGGTAGGGCGCAGCGCAGTGCGCAGCTATGACCTTCACCCCTGCATCAAGCGCCCTTCCGAGCTTCCGGGGATCATTGTACCGGTTGGCGCTGAAATCCGATGTCGGCACAGCAAGCTCCGCTCCCGTATGGCAGAGAAGAGGAATGTTTTCCCTTGCAAGGACTTCATAAAAGGGCATGCACCGGTCATCTTCCGGGTCGATCTGCTGGCTGGAGGGTATCCATTTGAAGAGCACTGCACCATTATCAATGCACCGTCGGGTCTCATCAAGCATATCATCTCCGCCGCGGTAAGGGTGAATAGAGGCGCCGAAGAGCACCCGCTGGTTCACTTTTGCAATACCGATGACGTAATCGTTGGGAGTGACGAGATGGGACTCTTCTTCAATATAACAGCCGTCCCTGTACACTCCATCGAGGGCAAGGAGAACGGCATAGTCAGTCTTGTCCGAAGTGTTGACCGCCTCAAGAATGATCTCTCTGATCCTTGCGTCCTTGATGTCTGTGAAGGGAGAGGCTTTAAGGGCAATGAGCATGGCGGCAAAGGCCGGGCTGAAGAGAAAGTGGGACGACATCCTGCATCCCGAGCCGGAATCTCCCGGACCCCCGATATGGACATGAATATCAATCACCTTATTGCCTGCCACCAGGAAGAAGTATAGCAGAACAGGAGCGTACCGTCACGGAAAATGCATATATGAACTCATTAGTAAGAGAATGGGAGCGGAAAAAGAAGAAGAACTGATTAATAAGGCAGATGAGGCATTGTATCAGGCGAAACAGAAAGGCAGAAATCGGGTTAAGGTGAGCGGTTAGGCTTTGTGATATACTTACGCTATAAGGACATTTGCTGAATCTATTATGGCAAGGAGTGACTGATTCGAGATTAAAGGTTGATCAATCAGGGAGTCATCAAAAGTGGAGACATCCGCGGACACAGAAACAGACGATTGTTGCATATCATCTTGTCATTCTCGCGAAAGCGGGTCACCTCAGCGACTCGCCGAGGCGAGAATCCAGAAAGACACTGGATGCCGATCAAGTCCGGCATGACAGATATGGTTTCCTCTGTGACTTTACTAATGACCTCATTACTAAAAGGCTTCTTGAAGGTGCAGACCTGACCGTGAAAGATTTCCGCAGAATAAGGAAAAAGGTCTGATGAGGAAAGTCTAATGCTCCGTTTTAAATCCCTCACGGCAAAATTTATCTTTATAAGCTTCATAATGCTTGCATTTCTTGCTGTCTATATCTCTGCCGGCTATATTTTTACACACCACATAGATGGCGAGGCAAGGAGGATTAATCTTGCAGGGAGGGAGCGGATGCTGATGCGCAGCATTGGATATAAAGTAATGCTCATGCTAAACCTCCAGCCATCTCCTGACAGAGAGGCTCATACAAAAGGGACTGAAAAGGCGATGGCCGGATATGAAGAAACGCTTTATGGACTGAGAGATGGAAGTGAAAGGCTTGCTCTTAAGCCAATGCCAAAACAGAATAAAGAATCAATCTCTCATATTAATACATTGATCGAGCTATGGCAGAACACCCAGAAGCCGACCATCCTCAGCATAATGAAACTTCCTCCCGAGAGAAAAAATGAGTCGTGTGTAAAATGCCATTCAGCCATCCGTGAAAACTTCAGCAAAATCGAAACGCTTGTGACGTCTTTAGAGGCTCACCATAAACAAGAGATAGACGACTTTGACGCCTTCAGGTTTTATGCCATTGGATTCTTCTTTATTGCGGCAATCTTCACAGTCCTATTCGTAAGAAAAAGCATCGTCATGCCTGTCTTAAAGCTAAGGGACGTAACAGAAGAGATAAAAAAAGGGAATTTTGATGCAATGGTTGATATAAAAGGCAGAGATGAGATAGGAACGCTATCCAGGAGCTTCAATCATATGGCGCAAACCCTTAATGTGACCTTTGATGAAAACATGAGGCTCATTGAAAACCGTAATGCGCTTTACGACTCAATAAAAGACATCATGGGCGAACCTTTGGTTGATCGCCTCCTGAAAAAAATAGTGGACAGGTCCCGCCGGTTAATAGGCTGCAAGTATGCTGCCATAGGCATCCTGAATGAAAAAGGTATATACGAACATTTTGTGTCCTCAGGCATTGATGAGCAGATGTTTGAAGGCATGATGAAAAGACAAGGACTGCCTAAGGGTAAAGGGCTCTTAGGTCATCTCTTAAAAGAAGGCAAGCCGCTCCGTGTTGACGCTATATCAAAGCATCCCGCCTCTATAGGATTCCCTGAAGGACATCCTCCGATGAAGACATTTTTAGGCGTCCCTCTTA
This sequence comes from Nitrospirota bacterium, assembly GCA_023382175.1. Lineage (GTDB taxonomy): Bacteria > Nitrospirota > Thermodesulfovibrionia > Thermodesulfovibrionales > UBA9159 > JAMCQB01. The sequence continues at coordinate 18,566 of JAMCQB010000062.1, forward strand.
TCCTGCATGATAAAGTCACCGGCAGGCTTTATTTTACAGAAAAGGAAGGGGGCTTCACTCAGGAAGACGAAGACCTTGCAATGTCTTTTGCAAACACAGCAGCGCTGGCTATAAATAATGCAAGGATGTTAAAAGAGGTTAAGCATTATTCTGAAAGACTTGAGGAAAAGGTAGAGGAAAGGACGGAAGAGCTTGAAAATGCGATACGGGAGCAGCAGTACCTTAATGCCGAGCTTGAACAGAGACGGTCCGAGGCAGAGTCTGCAAACAGGGCAAAGTCAGATTTCCTTGCAAATATGTCGCATGAACTGAGGACGCCGTTGAATGCAATTATTGGTTTTTCCGAGATAATGGCAGATGGAATGGCAGGGCCTCTGACCGAACAGCAGAAGGAATATCTCAACGATGTTATTGACAGCGGTCAGCATCTCCTTAATCTAATTAATGACATCCTTGATCTGTCAAAGGTTGAGGCAGGGAAGATGGAACTTGAACCCTCCGAGTTTAACCTGAGAGAGTTGATCGAAAGAAGCCTTGTTATGTTCAAGGAAAAGGCGATGAAACACAATATAAAGATTAAGACCGATGTCGAGAAAGAGATTGAGAGTATTGTTGCTGACGAAAGGAAAATAAAGCAGGTGATATTCAATCTTTTGAGTAATGCGATGAAATTCACGCCTGATGGAGGTAACGTCGGCATAAATATCACTAAGGCAGATAACGAGATTCGGATTACAGTGTGGGATACAGGGGTAGGCATATCAAAGGAAGATATGCCAAAACTTTTTCAGCCCTTCCAGCAGCTTGAAACTGTTCTGTCAAAGAAATATCCGGGCACAGGACTTGGCCTTAACCTCTGCAAGAGATTTGTCGAACTCCATGGAGGAAAGATATGGGGAGAGAGCGAAGTGGGGAAAGGCTCAGAATTTATATTCACAATACCGCTGAAGAAATGAAGATACTTATTGCCGATGACGACGAAAAGAACCGTAAGCTATTGAGAGTTGTGCTTCAAAACTCCGGGTGTGAAACTATAGAGGCTATAGACGGAGAAGAGGCAGTAAAACTGGCAAAAGGGGGGTAATATGCCGGATGGAACCAAAAAGCCGAAAATCCTCATCGTTGATGATGAAGAGAGGAACCTCAAGCTTATGGTCGCAATACTAACAAATTATAGCTATGCCTTTGAAACCGCAAAAAACGGTCTTGAGGCATTGGAAAAAACAAAAGCCTTTGTGCCTGATTTAATCTTCCTCGATATCATGATGCCCGAGATGGACGGATATGAAGCATGCAGAAGACTCAAAGAAGATCCATTGACCCGGCACATTCCTGTTGTAATGGTAACTGCCCTTACAGACAGGGAATCAAGGATCAAAGGTCTTGAAGCCGGCGCTAATGATTTTCTTGCAAAGCCTGTTGACGCTTCAGAGCTTATGGTCAGGGCAAAGAACCTTCTGAGGGTCAAGGAATTTGAGGATTTTTTAAAGCAGCATAATGAACTCCTTGAATCAGAGGTCAGCAAGAGGACATCACAATTAAAACTTGCACTTCAGGAACTCAGCAGGTCAAACAAGAAACTTGAAGAATCCGGAGATAAGATAAAGGAAGGTTACATAGACAGCATACACAGACTGGTGGTAGTTGCTGAATACAAAGATGAGGACACGGCATCTCATATTAAGCGGATAAGTTATTATTGCTCACTGCTGGCAAAGGAGCTTGGATGGCCTGGGGAGGATTCAGAGACGATCTTTTATGCAAGCCCCATGCACGATATCGGCAAAGTAGGTATCCCATCGGATATTCTTCTTAAACCTGCAAGATTGAATCCTGAAGAATTCGCACTTATGAAAACACACACAATAATCGGCGCCAGGATTCTTAACGGCTCTCCCTCGAGGATTCTCCAGATGGCTGAGAGGATCGCATTATCCCATCACGAAAGGTGGGACGGAGGCGGCTACCCCAATGGTATTAAAGGCGAGGAGATCCCGCTCGAAGGGCGGATAATGAATATTTCAGATCAGTATGATGCCCTGAGGAGCAGGAGGCCTTATAAACCTCCGTTTGACCACGAAAGGGCATTTAAAATAATAACCGAAGGCGATGGAAGGACAATGCCTGAACATTTTGATCCCAAAATCCTTGAGGCGTTCAAAGATATGCATAAACAGTTTGAGGAGATATATGAGACGCACAAGGATTAGCGCCCGTTAGACCACTAAACGCCTCCCGCTTAATACCAATTCTTTGAAGAATTCAGCAGGTAACGGGACACTAAAATAAAAACCTTGCATCTCGTCACAGTGATTCTCTATCATGAATGCCAACTGTTTTTCAGTCTCAACTCCTTCGGCTATCGCTTTAAGGTTCAGACCATGAGCTAAAGCGATAATCGCCCTTGAAATAGAAGCGCTGTTTTGATCGGATGCAATATCCTTTACAAAAGATATGTCAATCTTGAGCTTATCTATAGGGAACTGTTTAAGATAATTTAAGGATGAATAACCGGTGCCGAAATCGTCTATAGACAGATATAACCCCATTTCCTTCAATTCATGCATCATCCCGATTGCTGCCTTGGAGTCACGCATAAGGGGAGGCCAGATTTTTTATTGCCGCTTCAACAACGGTAGTGCAGCCTCGTAATCCGCCGGCCACTTCTGCTGTGGTACAGGTCATACTCAACGCAGAAGAAGTTACTTGGCGCACATCAGAATTGCATGCAGTCTCTTTCATGAGGTATAGTAATTAATTACCATCATGCAGGACCGTATCATCATAAAGGGCGCACGGGAACATAATCTCAAGAACGTCGACGTGACTATGCCCAGGGAAAAAATCACCGTAATCACCGGCCCCTCCGGCTCGGGAAAATCTTCCCTCGCCATCGACACGGTCTACGCAGAAGGACAGCGGAGGTACGTCGAAAGTCTCTCTGCATATGCACGACAGTTTCTCGATCAGCTTCAGAAGCCGGATGTTGACTTCATCGAGGGCCTCTCTCCCTCCATCGCCATCAACCAGAAGACCGTTACCAGAAGTCCCCGATCCACCCTCGGTACCATTACTGAGATCTATGATTACATGCGGGTCCTTTATACCAGGATCGGGAGACCTTTCTGCTATAACTGTGGCGGGCCGATATCCACCCGCGATGTCCGGAGCATCATTGACTCGGTAATGTCCATGCCTCAGGGGACCAGATTGCAGGTCCTTGCCCCCATTGTGCGGGACAGGAAAGGTGAATACAGAAGAGAACTGGCGGAGATGAGGAGTGAAGGCTTCGTAAGGGCGAGGATTGATGGCCGGATGGTTGATCTCACCGAGGAGATAACCCTCAGGAAACAGAAGCGACATACTATTGAGATCGTGATCGACAGACTCATCATAAAGCACGGCATCGAAAAAAAGATAAAGAGCGCCATCGACGTGGCCCTCGGCTACTCGGACACGGTCATGATTAATCTGGTGGAAGAAGAGAAGGACATTCCCTTCAGCAAAGCAATGGCGTGTCTGAGCTGCGGCATAAGCTTCCCGGAGATAAACCCGAGGCTCTTTTCCTTTAACAGCGGTTACGGCGCGTGTCCCCTTTGTCACGGTCTTGGCGTGAGCGGACTGGAGAAGGGCATCGACCCTTTCAGGGCAGCAGATAATGGAGGCGACGCCGATCTTTCCCCTGAAATGTTAAAGCCATGCAAGTCCTGCGGCGGCATGAGATTGCGGGAGGAGGCTCTGAGCATAAAGATACAAGATATGAATATCGGAGAGTTTTCGAGGCTCACCGTGGACGGCGCCCTCTCCTTCGTGAACAGACTTGCGCTGACCGAAAGGGAAAGGACCATCGCCTCCCGTGTCCTTAAGGAAGTCAAGGACAGGCTCTCCTTCCTGATCAAAGTCGGCCTGGGGTATCTCACCCTTGACAGGATGTCCCTCACCCTTTCGGGAGGCGAGGCGCAGAGGATTCGGCTGGCGACCCAGATGGGTTCCTCCCTCACCGGAGTCCTCTATGTCCTTGATGAACCGAGCATTGGCCTCCATCCCCGGGACTGCACAAAACTCCTCGAAAGCCTTTCCTCCATCAGGGATGCAGGGAATACTATCCTCGTCGTAGAGCATGACGAGGAAACGATACGGTGGGCAGACCATGTGATCGACATAGGTCCGGGAGCGGGAGCCAGGGGCGGCTGGATCGTTGCCGAGGGCACCCCGTCAGACATACAGGATAATGAACGTTCCGTAACGGGGAAGTACCTGAAGGGAGAGCTCGCCATTCCCCTGCCGATGAGAAGAAGGAGACCCGCGGACTTTATCCATATCACAGGCGCCCAGGAATTCAATCTCAAGAATATCGATGTGCATATCCCCCTCGGAACGCTTACGTGCGTGACCGGTGTCTCCGGCTCCGGAAAGAGTACGCTCATCATCGAGATACTCTACAAGGCATTGATGAAAAGCATACACAAAAGCGTTGTCACGCCGGGGAAACACCGCGCCTTAACAGGAGCGGACAAGATCGACAACGTTATCTGCGTGGACCAGTCTCCCCTGGGAAGGACCCCGAGGTCCAACCCCGCGACCTACGCAGGTGTTTTTTCCCCGGTAAGGGAGTTGTACGCCCAGGTCCAGGAATCAAGGATCAGGGGGTTTTCTTCTTCGCGGTTCAGCTTCAATGTCCCCGGCGGCAGATGTGAGAAATGTCATGGCGGAGGACTGTTGAAGGTCGCCATGCACTTCCTTCCCGATGCCTACGTCCAGTGCGATACCTGCAAAGGCCGGAGATATAACAAAGAGACCCTGAATATAAAATTCAAGGGCAGGGATATCTCCGAAGTGCTCAGCATGACCGTATCAGAGGCCCTGGAATTCTTCGCTTCCATCCCTGCCATAAAGCAGAAACTTGAGATCCTGGAGGACGTGGGTCTCGGGTATCTCCAGCTGGGCCAGCCTGCGCCCACACTGTCCGGGGGCGAAGCCCAGAGGCTGCGTCTTTCCCGGGAACTTGCAAAGAGGGCAACAGGCAACACCCTTTATATCCTGGACGAACCTACCACAGGTCTTCATTTCATAGATATCCAGAGACTTCTTGACGTGCTGAACAGCCTTGTGGACAGGGGAAACACAGTCATCGTGGTCGAACACAACCTGGATGTGATAAAGTCCGCAGATTACCTCATTGACCTGGGTCCTGAAGGGGGCGAGAACGGCGGGCGGTTGATCGCCGCCGGAACCCCTGAGGACGTTTCCCGCAATCCTCACTCGCATACGGGCAGATTTCTGAGACAGAAGCTCGCCCAAGGTGTGGCGAGGGTGGCGTGATAAAAAACAGTTACACGTTACACGTTACACGTTACACGTCAAAAAATAAATGCACTTCACGCGTTACGGCCGTTACATTGCTTACTGCTTACTGCTTGCTGCTTGCTGTCCTTTGTTCCTGTTCCCCGAAAAAGGAGAGCCTATACAGGAAGACCATGATACTCATGGATACCGTAGTCACCATTCATGTGGTTGCCGACTCAGAGGAAGCCGCTGACAGGGCAATGGCAAAGGCCTTTGAAGCGATCGGCAAACTGGATATGTTGCTCAATTTTTTTTCCGACAAAAGCGAGCTTGCATTGATCAACCGGAATGCAGGAGTCTCAGGTGTCAGGGTTTCCCCGGAGACCCTTGAGGTAATAGAAAAGGCGGTGTACGCATCAGAGCAGTCCGGCGGCGCATTTGATGTCACCATCGGTCCGGAGAGCTCATTATGGAATTTCGTCACCAGAGCGAAACCTGATGATAAGGCTGTCAGCGAAAAGCTCGGCCTTGTGAATTACAGACTAATAGATCTCGCTAAGGAGAAATCCGTTGTCGCGCTCAAGAAAAAGGGGATGCTCATTGACCTCGGAGGCATCGCAAAGGGATACGCTGCTGACCGGGCTGCGGAGGCATTGAAAAGGCACGGCATTAAATCAGGGCTTGTGGCCGTGGCAGGAGATATCAAGGCCTTCGGACTGAAGCAGGATGGAAAACCCTGGAGGGTCGGCATACGGAATCCGAGACAGAAGGGAAAGGACGACGAGATACTGGCAACCATAGAGCTCAGGGATATGGCCATTTCGACCTCCGGCGATTACGAGCGGTTTTTTATCATTGACGGCGAACGGTTTCACCACATCCTCGACCCCAGGACAGGGTATCCCGCCCGTGGCTGTCAGAGCGTCAGCGTTATGGCAAAGGATGGCGTCTCCACGGATTCCTTTTCCACTGCGGTTTTTGTGCTCGGCCCTGAAAAGGGGATGGAGCTTCTGAAGCATCTGGGCTTTGAAGGCATGATTGTGGATAAGGAGGGGAAAATACACATCACCCCCGGAATAAAGGACAAGATTGAGTTTAAAAGAAACAGTTAACGGAACAACCCTCGGAGACAGGATCCTCTTCATACTCCTGCTCATCGTCTCATTCATCGGCATCTTCTTCATGAAAGAGGTGCTGCCTCAACCAAGGGATGTGACCATTGAGGTGGAAGGGAAACTCACCCACCGGTATCCGCTGGACACCGACAGGAGAGTAGAAGTGGGAAGCCCCTTTGGTCATCTCACGCTGGAGATAAAAGACAGGAAGGCAAGAGTCACCGGGGCGTCCTGTCCCAATAAGCTCTGCGAACTCCAGGGATGGATCAGCAGGGGAGTAATCATCTGCCTGCCTGGCAGGATTACCGTAACGGTGGGAGGGTCTGAGGAACCAAAAGACAGGAAAGTAGATGCAATTACAGGATAAGTACCGGATTGCCATCCTTTCGGCGTACGCCCTTGCCCTGCATGGCTTTGAGAGTCTCATTCCCATGCCCATACCCTGGATCAGGGTCGGCCTTGCAAACATCATAACGGTCGCCGCCTTCATCCTCTTCGGGTTCAGGGCGGCAATGATGGTTACGCTGGTAAGGGTCTTCATCGCTTCTCTCTTTACGGGTTCATTCCTCGGACCGGGATTCATCCTGAGCCTGGGCGGAGGGGTTTCAGGCATCCTCGCCATGGGGTTCGTCCTCTCTCTCCTCCCCGGACTCTTCGGGCCCGTGGGCTTGAGTCTGATAGGCGCTCTCTTCCATAATCTTGCACAGCTTTTCCTCGCATACATCCTGTTCATCCAGAAGATAGAGCCGGTACTCATCATAACACCGGTTCTCATATTGATCGGGACAGTTACAGGCTTGGTGAACGGCCTTGTGGCGGACCTCCTCGTCAAAGGCTTGAAAAATAGTGGGGTCACCATACAAAATACTCCACAATGATTATCACCTGTCCTCTGTGCAAGAAAACGACTACGTGGGAGGAGAATCCCTGGAAACCTTTCTGTTCTGAACGGTGCAAGCTCATCGACCTGGGGAAATGGGCGTCGGAGGAATACAGGATAGAGGGAAACGAGGATGACAAAGAAGAGGAAGAGAGTAAGAAGGCAGAGGGATGACCACGTCTCTCCTTCTCGTTGTCATTCTGAATTTATTTCACGTTCTCTATCGGCAATCTTGGGATATCACAGATTCAACGCCGTGTTTATTTTGCGGTATGATATAATGTATCTGCTATAGAAACGCAAGAAAAATAGGGAGAGATTTATGGGTAAAGTTGCAGAGCTGAAAGTGGTGGTAGACGAATCCATTCTTGTATCACTGAAGGAAGGGAAACAGAAGTTTGTCAGGGAAATGCTCCTAAACAACGCCATAACACTTTATCGCAAAAGGAAATTGAGCCTTGGGAAAGCGGCTGAACTTGCAGGGCTGGACAGGATTGACTTCATAAAGAAATTAAGGGATGAAGGTGAATATATCTTTGACTACGATGACGAAATGATAGATCAGATGATCGAAGGTTCAAGAAAGGCATTAAAACTTGCCCATGCCCAGCAAAAGCATAAATGAAGGTTGTCTCCGATACAACACCCATACTATCTTTATCATCCATCCACAAATTAGACATCCTAAGACTTCTCTTTAATCAGCTTTATATACCACGGGCTGTTCATCAGGAAATGAAGACCAAGAAACTTTCCGCCTACAGAGAGATTGATGCCGATTGGTTTAAGGTGATTGATATAAAAGGGACCGATTATCTTGGGTTTTTGCTTAATGATCTGGATGCAGGGGAGGCAGAAGCAATAGTTCTTGCGAGAGAGATTAAGGCAGACATTCTTTTAATTGATGAGAGGATCGGTTACGATATAGCAAAAAACCAGAATATCTTTGCTACAGGAACATTAGCGGTCCTCCTAATGGCAAAGCAAAAAGGCATCATTCAGAAGGTAAAGCCTCTGCTGGACGAGATGATACAAAAAGGCAGATGGTATAGTGACAAAACACGTGAGAGCTTCCTGAAAAGAATTGGTGAATTGTAGTTTTTCTTCATTGTTAAGCAAAAGGGGGGAGAATGAATGAAAATTTACGGCAGCAAAGTGGAAAGCAGGGCAGACATCGAAAAGGCAGCCAGCAGCAGAACAATCAATAAGACAATTCGTGACATCGAGGCATTAATGAAAGGTAACCCTCTTTCGTCGAGTTCGGACCTTAGAATCAAGCTTCATGATAAGATTTATGAATTGTTACAGAGCGAAGCCAAGTATTGGTATCGAAGAGGCTTTAAGAGAGGGCACAAAACAGTCGCAAGAAAATTCAAAAACGCCCCGAAGGACATAACTGCGATCATCTGTCTGCGGGGAGGGTACTTCGGTCGTAATCAAAAACTCATGGTGCTGTCCTCAAAGATTAAAGAATAAGAATAGTGTGTCAACCCGTCCAGAAGTGAGCCGGGTCGGGTAATGAATATCCTTAAAGTGGAGGAGAACAATGCCAGAGTTCAAGAACAAGGAAGAATACGATAAATGGAAAGCGGAGAGAACGAAGGAACTGGGAGAGAAAAAAAGAGAACCCGAAGAAACCGCAGGCGTGGAGAACAATAAAGAAGAACTTGTTAGAATAAAAGATGGCCTATCAGGGCAAGTTTGGAATGAAAAGAAGGATAGCAGCCTGCGAAAAATTACTTTCCTGATACTAGGTGTGCTTGTCTTTCTTGGGTTGTTCGGCATTTCTCGGCTCCTACTCACGCCAACTGGATTCATTGTAAAAATAGGGTTGCCATTACTCATTCTGATATTTTCGCTCCTACTCGTTATCCTTTCCTTTGTGAATCTGCTTAAGAGTGAAATGGAGCATTTTGCTCTCAGTATCCGATTATTAAGCATTGCCATCCTTATTCTAGTCTGCTCATCCGTGGCCTTCACTTATTTCCAATACTCTGAGTTACTAAATCACTATAAGACGTTGGCAGAAGAGAAGGGTCGTTTGGCACTTTCTTTAGAGGATTCCATAAATGAATTGAAGAAACAAGCTGAAGCGGATTCAAGAACACAAATCTTGATAGAAGAATATAGGATCAAGCGAGTTGACGCTGATAGGGCACGATTTGATGCAGAATCCAAAATGTTTGATGCAGAAATGTGGAAAACGAAAATTCTTGCACGCTGGGATGAATTGTTCGGTGCAATTTTTATTCTTTTCGGGAACCTTGGCGTCATTGTGTTAAGTCTTTTCTCCCGCAAAAGAAGCTAAAGATGAACCGCCGCCATAATCTTTGATTAAGCATACAGGGGGTTATCAATGAAAGCCGGTGGCGAGAAGGCAAAAACCTTGCAAGAGATGGAAGCCTTTATTTTTTACTTTGATGTCTTAGGTACCCGAGACGAGTACCTCAGCGACGCGAGCGTCTTGACTAGACTGCGAGACTTCCAGCGTTCTGTCCGGCAGAGCAAGTTCCCAGTGGGTTGCGACTGGAGCACACTTATCACGCTGTACGATAATGTATGGGCTCGCATAAATACAGCGGAGACTATAGCCGATGTCATTGCCTTAGAACTCGCAATAGATGTAATGAAGTGTGCAAAAGATAATGGATTCCATGAGTACTTTGGCGCATGCACTAAGGGGGTTCACACCTTTGATATTATCGACAAGACGTTAGTGGGTGGTAGCGACCCCTGCGACATCAGAATCCAACACATCGACTCATTATCGGAGCCCCATATGCGAGGGGTCTTCTTGGAGGAATGGCAAAGAAAACTCCATAAAGCCGGGAGCGATCCCGTGACAACTCCCTGCATTTGGATATCTGAGGAGGTCGCGGACTATGCGACGCTTATGGGCTATAAACGATGGCAAGGGTTTGATTTCTCGGTTTTAAGGTCCACTCTTGATTTCAATGAGTATCCCATTGATGGTCGTCCATGGCCCTTTCCCGAACATTCAAGGTTTACTGCGATTGGCATTGACGCTTGAGTAAGGACAGGTCGAGATTACAAATAGGGACAGCGCCCATTAAAGAATGTGGACGCTGACAGATAACAACGACGGGTTGTTTATTTTAGGGAAACAAGAGGCATGAGATGAAGTTTACTTATGACTTTGCAGAAATCAACGGCAAAGTTCCTATGATAGTCTTTTTAGAGAGCCTGCGCCTTAAAGAACGTGCTAAAATATTTGCGTATATGGACAAACTGCTTGAACTAAGAAGTAACGGGATACAGCCTAAGGAAAATTTGTCCAAACATCTCGACGATGGGATATTTGAACTCAGGGTAAGTCTTGAGAATAGAATTTCAAGGAGCCTTTACTTTTACGAGTCAAAACGCTTGATTATTTTTACGCATGGTTTTGTAAAAAAGGAACAAAAAACGCCAAAAGGCGAAATTGAAAAGGCAATATCAATCCGCAAAACATTGAGAGGTGAAAAATGAATACTGCAAAAAAGTACTTTCAAAAGCAGCTTTCCGTTCCAGAATTTAAACAGTCCTATATGGAGGAAAAAGTAAAACTGGATATCGAATATCAATTAGAAGAATTAAAAAAAGATATTCAGTCCTGTAAACCCAATGAGGACATTATTAAGAAAATTGATCGTCTTGAGAAGTATGTTTTGTCTGTCTAAAGAACGGAATAATCAAAACAATAAGGGTGGGATTCTTATTGACGAAATTAAGAAAACCGGAAAGGAGTTACGTTTATGGTGAGAATAGCTGTGGCAGGGGCCATGGGGAGAATGGGAAACAGAATTGCTGCCCTTTCAAAAGAATATGAATCCATCAAACTCACGGGCGCCTTTGAAAGAGAGGGGCATAAGGATATCGGGAAGGATATAGGAATCCTTACTGGTAGGGGGGAAATGTGTGTCATCCTTGAGGACAGCATCGAAAAAGCCATTGACCAGGCTGATGTGCTCATTGACTTCACCCACACCAGCTCGACCCTTGAGCACCTCAGTACCGCATCCGCAAAAGGAAAGGCAATGGTTATAGGGACGACGGGCTTCACCAAGAATCAGCTCGGCGAGATAGCGGCGCTCACAAAAAATATCCCCTGTGTGATGGCATCCAACATGAGCCTGGGGGTTAACCTTTTATTGAAGGTCCTGCAGGATGTGGCCAGAGTTCTTGGCGACGACTATGACATAGAGATCATCGAAGCGCACCACAGGATGAAGAAAGATGCACCCAGCGGCACAGCCATGAAGATGGCGCAGGTGATCGCTGAGGCGGTGAACAGGAACCTCGACGACGTTGCAGTCTATGCGCGAAAAGGGATGATCGGGGAGCGGACAAAGAAGGAGATTGGCATCCAGACCGTCCGGGCAGGAGATATTGTGGGCGAGCATACGGTCCTGTTCGGAGGCCTGGGGGAGAGAATAGAGATTACCCACAAGGCATCCAGCAGGGATACCTTTGCGCGGGGGGCGTTAAGGGCAGCCCTCTGGGTCCACGGCAAATCAGCGGGACTTTATGATATGCAGGATGTGCTGGGGTTAAAGTAAGGACCGGCGGGAATCAAATAAAAAAGGAAAAGTCGCTATTCCAGAACCTTCCCCATCAGAACCTCATCAATATACTCATTCCCCACCCAAAATCTCTTCCGCCTTGTGCCCTCTTCCTGAAACCCGGCGCGGCTGAAAAGATGGAGAGAACGCTTATTCGTGGTAAAGA
>JAMCQB010000097.1 GCA_023382175.1 Nitrospirota bacterium
TACCCTGACACGTCGCCAGCCTGTGTCTCTATGATAGGCAGTGCGGTGAGGGATCCTCCGCCAAGTTCCTTCGAAAGTTTCGCAGCCCTCTCGAGAAGCCTTGAGTGGAGATAGAAGACGTCGCCGGGATATGCCTCACGTCCGGGGGGACGTCTGAGGAGCAGGGAAAGCTGCCGGTATGACGCAGCCTGTTTGCTGAGATCATCATACACGATCAATGCATGCTTTCCGTTGTCCCTGAAATATTCGCCGATGGCGCACCCGGTAAAAGGGGCAATGAACTGGAGAGGGGCCGGTTCACTGGCAGTGGCAGAGACCACAATGGTATGCCCCATGGCGCCGTTATCCTCAAGAATCTTCACCACACGGGCGATATTGGAGCGTTTCTGCCCTACCGCAACATAGATGCAGACCACATCTCCGCCCTTCTGGTTTATGATGGCATCAACACCGATGGCCGTCTTGCCGGTCTGCCGGTCACCGATGATAAGTTCCCTCTGTCCCCTTCCGATGGGAATCATGGAATCGATGGCCTTGAGCCCTGTCTGGAGGGGTTCTCTCACAGGCTGGCGGTCAACAATACCCGGAGCCACGATATCCACCATTTTTGTCTCGGTGGCATTTATGGGACCTTTTCCGTCAATGGGCTGTCCAATGGCATTCACCACTCTGCCGATGATCGCGTCACCCACCGGCACGGACATGATCCTGCCGGTACGTTTTACGATATCCCCCTCCTTTATGAGGGAGTCTTCACCGAACAAAACCGCTCCCACCATGTCTTCTTCCAGGTTCAGGGCCATGCCGAAGACGCTGTTGGGGAATTCGAGGAGCTCGGAGGCCATACATTTTTCGAGGCCGTAGACCCTGGCAATACCGTCTCCCACCGATATCACCGACCCGATCTCGCTGACATCAACCTTCTTCTCAAAGTCCGTTATCTGTTTCCTTAACAGTTCACTTATTTCTGTGACATTAATCTCCATGGAATCACCCCTTTATAAGATCATCTTTTAAAAGCCGCAACTGGCCTTTTATGCTGCTGTCATACATGGTGCTTCCCACCTTCACTATGACTCCTCCGAGAAGTGAGGGGTCCACCACATATTCGACGTCAACCTCTTTACCGGTCAGCTTCTTCAGGGAAGCCTTAAGGGCTTCGTCATATTTCCTGTTTGTATCGATGGGGGTCACCACAACGGCCTTTGCCCTTTTCTTCTTTTCGAGGTACATGGCCGTCAGGATCTGGATAAGCTCCGGAAAAGAAGGCATGACCATCTGCTCAGCCAGAAAAAGGATGAATCTCACCGTATTGTCAGAAAGATTCAGCCTGGACGAGGCCTGCTTCATAACCTTTTCACGCTCCTCCCGGGTAAAGAGGGGGTTTTCCAGTAAACCCCTGAATTCCTTGCTCTTCTGCATGACGGCATTGACTGCCATGAGTTCATCCAGGGCCTTCGGCACGGCATCAACGCCCACGGTATTAAAGAACATCTTTGCATATCCTTTCACTGCCTGCTGCCGCTTCAATTCTTTGTCTCCATCCTTTTAAGGGATTCTTCGATGAGTCTGACCTGCTCTTCTTTGGTGAGCTTGTCCTTCAGTTTTTTCTCAGCCAGTTCCATGGCGACCTCCACAGCCTCTGCCTTTATCGCCTCCTTGGCCAGTCTCAATTCATATTCGATATTGTTCTTTGCCTGCTCAAGGATCTTCTCCTTCATCTGCTCTCCCTGCTGAACAAGAAGGTTCTGTTCCTTTTCTGCGGAAAGCCTCGTGCGGGAGAGGAGCTCTTCCATCTCCGTGTCCTTGAGTTTCAGTCGCTCCTGAACCTCGGCAAGGGCCTTTTCAGCGAGTTCCTTTGCTTCCTTTGCCTCCTTGAGGGTCTTTTCAATGAGTTCCGTTCTTTTACGCAGGAACTCCTTGAGCGGCTTGTTCATGAAATAGACGAGGACAGCTACAAGAATGGCGAAATTGAGTACCTTCCAGCGATATTCTTCCCATAGCCCCCCATGGGCAGCCCCTTCAGCGCCGAAGGCAATTCCACTGTAAACAACGCAAATGACAAAAAAAAGTGAAGCGTAAAGCGTGAAGCGTGAAGCGTAAGAAGCTGAAGGCATCTCTTGACTTTGAACTGTGAACTGTGAACTTTGAACTTTTATTTTCACGCGCCCACCAGTTTTTTTACGATCTCGTCTGAAAATTTCTCCACATCGGCGCGGAGCTTCTTCCTTGCATTTTCGGCGTCTGTTTTCAGCTCTGCTTTTGCCTTCACAATAAGTTCATGGGCCTGCGTGCTTGCGCCTTCCAGTATCTCCTTCTGGCGCTGCAGCCCCTCTTTCCTCGATGTGTCGAATATCTCATTGGACTTGCTCACCGCTTCCTTGAGTTCGCGGTTCATGGCTGCCACGGCATCCTCTTTCCTCCGGTTCATCTCCTTCGCAGCATCCAGGGACCCCTTGATCGAATCCTCCCTCTCGGTAAAGAGCTTAACGAGGGGTTTAAACAGGATGATATTGAGGACATAGAGCAGGACAAGAAAATTCAGGAGCAAAACAAAGAACCAATAATTCAGTTCTAACATTATTCGGCTTTTTCCTCCTTGAAAATGTGAGCCTAAGCAGGTTATCACAGGAACAAAAACCTTGTCAAGGAGCAACTCTGCAGAAAGGCGACCATCTCACGATTTCAGCGAAGCTCGCAAACCCTTGAAAATAGCCGATCCGCGTGAAATTATAAATGGAACATAACTGCTGATTAAAATTATTAATGCGCTTGTGCTACGATAATGAAGGAAAAATCCATGTTTTCTCAAAGGCTTCAGGAACTCTATCAACAGAGACTCAACCGTGTCATAAAAGACCGCGCTTCCGGGCAAAATGCGAAGATATGGGTGGACGGAAGAGAGCTGATCAATTTTGCCTCCAATGATTATCTCGGTCTTGCAAACCATCCGGAGATCGTAAAGGCTGCTGCGGAATCCATGAAGGAATTCGGCTTCGGCAGCGGCGCCTCACGACTCCTGGGGGGAGGGAGCGTCCCTCACAGGGACCTTGAGCAAAAGATCTCACAGTTCAAGGGCACAGAGGCTGCCCTCATCTTCAACACCGGGTATGCTGCCAACACAGGGATAATCCCTGCCGTCTCAGGAGAAGGAGACGTAATTTTCAGTGACGAGCTTAACCACGCAAGCATCATCGACGGCTGCAGGTTGAGCAGGGCAAAGACCGTTGTCTACCGGCACAGGGACGTGGCTCATCTCGCTGCATTGATGAAAAAAAAAGAAGGAAAGAGAACGATGGTGGTTACGGATACCGTGTTCAGCATGGACGGTGATACTGCTCCATTAAGAGATATCTATGACCTTTGTTTTTCTCTCAACTCCGAACTCTCTACTCCGAACTCTCTACTCCTTTATCTGGATGATGCCCATGGAACGGGGGTGATCGGTAATGGAAGGGGCGCCCTCGCCCATTTCGCGTTAAAGCCCCAACCATGGATCATCCAAATAGGGACATGCTCCAAGGCATTGGGCTCCTTCGGCGCCTTTGTTGCAGGCAACAGGGATGTCATCCAATGGATAATTAATACGGCAAGAAGCTTCATCTTTTCCACCGCAATTCCCGCGTGTGCTGTTGCAGCTTCCCTTAAGGCGCTGGATCTGATCGAACAGGGGCCTGAACTCATTCCGAGGCTCTGGAGGAATCGCAATATGCTGGTGGACGCTCTCAAGGGAATGGGTTTTGACACGGGGGAAAGTGAAACGCCCATCATCCCTCTGAAGACCGGAAGTGTCGACGAGGCATTGAACCTTTCACAATATTTATATGAGAGAGGTATCTATGTGCCCGCCATCCGACCGCCCACTGTGAAAGAGCCGAGGGTGAGATTGACGGTCACCGCTGCGCATACAGAAGAAGACATCTCTTCCCTCATACGCGCGTTGTCAGATTATGAATGACCCGACAGCAGAACCGCAGAACCCCCCGGTTAAGAACAGCTTTGCCCTCTGCCCGCGTTTGATTGCCTCTCCCGCCTTTTTCATTTTATCCCAGCCGTGTTATATTCCCCTATGCAAAATTCAGGCAGCGGACTTCCCTTCCACTATGGGTGGGTGATTGTCTTTACCGGGACCCTCTGCATCCTTGCATGTCTCGGCTTTGGCCGTTTTGCCCTCGGCATGCTCCTGCCTTCCATGGCATCCACCCTTCACCTTTCCTATTCACAAATGGGTTTCATCAGCACCGCAAATTTCGCGGGATACCTCATTTCAGTGCTCATAAGCGGCTTTCTGGCCATGAGAGTGGGAGCGCGGAGACTCATTTTCTTTGCCTTACTCCTTGTGGGAATGTCGATGATACTTGTGAGCCGGGCAAAAAGCTTTGAATACGTTCTTGCCCTCTACTTCCTCACGGGTATCGGAAGCGGCGCATCCAACGTTCCGGTGATGGGTCTCGTCTCCCACTGGTTCGCCAGCACCATACGGGGCAGGGCAGCAGGGTTTATTGTGATAGGGAGCGGATTCGCCATCATCATCTCAGGGAAGCTCATTCCCTTCATCAACGGGCTTGTGGGTCCTGAGGGGTGGAGGACGAGCTGGCTCGTGCTGGGATGTATCGTTCTCGCCATCGCCTTCATCGGCCTTTTCTTCCTGCGAAACAGACCTGAGGAGAAAGGGTTAAGACCCATCGGCAGTGATGATACTGCTCCCTTTTATTCACAGATCATCGACAAAATGACAACAAACGTTTACAAAAAAGGGGTCATCTATCATCTCGGGACCATCTATTTCCTCTTCGGCTACACCTATGTCATTTATGCCACGTTCATCGTTACCACTCTGGTCAACGAGAGGGGTTTTCCCGAAGCAGTGGCAGGTAATTTCTGGTCATGGGTCGGCCTATTGAGTCTTGTTTCAGGGCCGGTCTTCGGTACTCTCTCTGACAAACTCGGCAGGAAAACAGGACTGATCATGGTTTTTTCCCTCCAGATGCTCGCCTATCTCCTGGTCGCCACAAAGTTGCCCGGGGCGTTCCTTTACCTTTCCATCGGCTTTTATGGAATTGTTGCCTGGAGCATACCTTCAATCATGGCGGCGGCTGTGGGAGACTACGTGGGAGCCCAGAAGGCTGGACAGGCCTTCGGATTCGTAACCTTCATCTTTGGCTTCGGCCAGATCATCGGCCCTGCAGTGGCAGGTGTCCTTGCGGAAAAGACCGAAAGCTTTTCCAGCAGCTTTTATATGGCGGCGTTATTTGCGGGTACTGCCATTGTCCTTACGGCTTTTCTGAAGAAGCCCTGACAGAAGTTTTTTAGCCGCGGATCAGCCCTAATGGACACGAAACAAAATCGATGATTCCACAAAAACTGATTTTACCGCTGAGAACGCAGAGTACGCTGAGTTTAGCAAATCAAAATCACCTATTCCTTCTCTGCGACCTCTGCGCGCTCTGCGGTGAATATATTTGATTAAATAACACCGGCTCAGCGAAGCTGTATGCACTCCACAACGTCGAGCTTCCCGAAGTCCATGCATCCGTTACATGATATGCAGTCTGCCCCCTCCTTGCCTTCCCTGAATTTGTTCGGCAGGTCAGGCTCCCTTATGAGCGGCCTCGCCAGGGAGATCAGATCCGCCTCCCCCTTCTGAAGCACGTCCTCCATAACGGTCCGGGACCTCATCCCTCCCACAAGCATTACCGGGATATGCAACTTGCTCTTGAATGCCCGTCCGTGATTCCTGAAATACGCCTCTTCGTCAGGGCTCAGAATATCAGGCTGGGCAGTCTTCCGGTTCGACTCGTACATGCCCCCGCTCACCTCCACAGCATCAAGCCCAAGCTCTTCGAGCCGGACGGCTATTTTCACCGCTTCATCGCCCCTCAACCCACCTTCTATAAGATCATCCGCGTTCATCTTTATCATTATGGGATAATCCTCCCCCACCTCTTTCCTCATCGCCTTGTAGACCTCTTCCGGGAAATGGAACCTTCTCTCTTCGTCTCCGCCCCAGTAATCATCACGCCTGTTGGTGTAAGGGGAAAGGAATTCGCTCACGAGATAGCCGTGGGCACTGTGGATCTGGACAGCGTCAAACCCCGCGATCCTCGCCCTCCGTGCAGCATCCGCAAAGGCATCGATGATTTCCCATATCTCCGTGTCGGTCATTGCCCTGGGCATGATCTTCGTTGAAGAGTCATATACCGCTGAGGGAGCCAGAGGGTCATTGCCTCCCAGAAGGATAGGAAAGGACTGCCTGCCCCCATGGGTAAGTTGAATGGCGATCACCCCGTCAAGCTCATGAACAGCAGAGGTAAGCTTCCTGAGGCCCTGGATGTATATGTCGCTGTGAATGCAGGTCATCTGGGGAATAGTCCTCCCCGATGGATGCACCAGTGCATTGCCGGTGATCATAAGCCCTATGCCTCCCCTGGTGAGGTCTTCGTAAAGCTCTATGAGCGACTCTGTCACAAAGCCGTCTTCGTCCGCCCTCTTCTCATACGTGGCAGAACGAACCAAGCGGTTCTTAAGATTCAGGCCGCTGAAGGAAAAAGGTTCAAATAACATGATCGCCTCCCTTAATTCTCCAATTTCAAGCTTATTGCCATCCGTATCGCTTCTATCATGCTTGACGGGTCTGCGACCCCTTTCCAGGCGATATCATATGCCGTCCCGTGGTCAGGAGATGTTCTGATAATGGGCAGTCCCACCGTCACATTCACGCCCGTGTCAAAGGCTATCATCTTCAGGGGGATCAATCCCTGATCATGGTACATGCAGACCACCATGTCAACCTCTCCTTTGTATGCCTTGCGAAATATCACATCAGGAGGATAGGGACCCTCCGCAATGATCCCTTCTTCCTTTGCCCCTTCAATTGCAGGTGAGATCTCCTCCCCCTCTTCTGTCCCCAGTATCCCAGATTCCCCTGCATGGGGATTCAGACCGGAAACAGCGATCACCGGTCTCTGGATGCCCAGCATGTCACAGGCTTTTTTTGCAAGGCGGATGGTCTTCAGTACCCGTTCTTTTGTCACAAAGCCGGGAACATTCTTTAATGCGGTATGTATGGTCACCAGGATGACCTTCAACGGTCCTCCCGTGAGCATCATGGCAAATTCCTTCGTCCCTGTGAGCTCAGCGAGCATCTCTGTGTGACCGGGCCAGGGGAACCCCGCAAGTTTCAGCGCCTCCTTTGAAATGGGGGCAGTGACCAAACCATCCACCCTCTTTTCCATTGCAAGCTCAACAGCCTTTTTGATGTAAGCAACCGATGCCCTTCCCCCCGCAGCAGTCGGTCGGGCTCTTTCAAAATCCCTGTCCGTTATCACCCCGGTATTAATCAGTTCAATATCGTTTAAGAACCCCACTTCACCCCCCCATCCCTCCCTTACTACGGGGGGGCAAGGAGGGGTCAATCTTTCGATAGCCTCCTCGATTACAACGCGATCACCAACAATTACAGCTTTACAGCTCTTGCTAATCTCCTTTGAGAGAAGGGATTTCAAAACCACTTCAGGCCCTATGCCTCCCGGGTCTCCGATAGTAATAGCAAGCTTTTTCATGGTATAAATCTATCCTTACGGATATTACTATCCCTCCATTAACTATTCCACTATAATAATACCAGACAGGAAAAATTTCTGACTTCAACGGAGGGGAAAATGGATTGTAAAGATGCTGCTTCCTGCTGGAAGCTCATCATGTCTGATATTTCCGGGAACAGGGGAATGCTCTCTGTTATAGAGAAGTTCGCACGGGAAAACACAGCCCCTGCAACAGTGGTATTCGGCACCTCCGGCTGGCGGGGTGAGATCGGCACTGACTACACATTCAACAATGTGCGGGTGGTGACGTCGGCCATCATCGAGATGTTCAGGGCAGAAGAGGGGCCGGTGATGGAAGCCATGGGGGTAAGTGGCTTTGAGGAGATAAAGAAACGAGGCGTCATCGTGGGACATGACAACAGGTTCCTCGGCCCGGATTTCGCCATGGAAGTCATAGGGCTTCTCCAGAGGGAAGGGATAAAAACCTGGTATGCGGGGGAAGCGCCCACCCCGGAATTCTCTGCCGGGATCGAGATGCTCAAGGCAGCATGCTCCATAAACCTCACCCCTTCCCATAACCCTGCAAACTACGCCGGCTTCAAGTTCAACCCGGCTGACGGCGGTCCCGCGGGCTCTGAGATCACCGAAAAGATAGAAGAGATATCCAACAGGATGATGAAAGAGGCGGTTGTTATTGAAGCGGTAAAACCTGAAAGGGTCGACAGGGTGGATCTCACAGCGCTGTATCTCGACTATATTAAAGAGCGAAAGACCATTGACATCGAAAGGATCAAGGAGTTTATCACACAAACTGATTGTGTCGTCTGCGTTGACAATGTCCATGGTTCGACGCGGGGCAAAATGCAGAGGATATTGGGAGAGAGCTCAAAGATCATCTATCTGAGGACAGAGGATGACTTCCTTTTTGGTGGTGTGGCGCCTGAACCTTCGGAGAAAAACATGGCAGGAGTGGAAAAGGTCCTGAGGGAAAGCAGCGCACGATTCAGGCTGGGGGTTATCATGGACCCTGACGGAGACCGCATACGGTATTCCGACGGCGTCATGCAGATACCCATGAACTACTTTGGGGCCATGGCCTTTCATTTCCTCCGTGTACACAAAAAAATCTCCGGTGTCGTGGCAAAGTCGGTGGGGACAAGCAATTTTGTGAATGCCATAGCAGAAAAACTCGGCGTGGCAGTAAAGGAGACAAAGGTGGGGTTCAAGAACTTCAGGCCTTATCTCTTGAGGACATCCCCTGAAAGGGCGATAGTCGCCTTTGAGGAATCAGACGGAATATCAGGATATAACCATACCCTTGAAAAAGACGCCCTCTTCGGCCTTCTCCTTGCCATAGAAATGATGGCGGTCACAGGGAAGAACCTGAGCGATTACCTGGGAGATATCATGAACGAATTCGGACATTTTTATCCGGACCGTGCCGGCATCTCGGTGGACCGTTCCCTGGTGGGAGAACCCCTGATAAGGAAGCTCTCCGTTATCAGGGAGCACTACAGCAAAGGGTCGACCCTCATCATAGGCGGGACACAGAGAACGGTCAGGGATATGATCACCGTTGACGGGACAAAGCTCGTCTTTGACGACGGTTCATGGCTCATGATTCGCCCCTCGGGCACAGAACCCAAGGTGCGATTTTACATAGAGGCAAGGACCGAACAAGGCAAGAAAGCTGTCTTTGAGACAGCGGAGAGGTTGACCAAAGAGGCCCTCGGAATGGTGTGAGCAGGATGTTCCCTGCTATCTGCTTTGCGATAGTTTCCTGAAATACTTCCTTATCCGCGCAGCCTTTGACTTCCCGTAATTGACGGAACTCATATCAACGGTTTATCATAATCAACCATGTTAGAGCCTGAGAGACAGCTTGAGCTAATCAAAAGGGGTGTCGTGGAAATAATCCTCGAAAAGGACCTTATCCACAAACTCGAAAGGTCCTTCAAAGAGAATACGCCCCTGCGGATTAAGGCAGGGTTTGATCCCACCGCCCCCGACATCCATCTTGGCCATACCGTCCTTCTCGAGAAGATGAGGCAGTTCCAGGAACTGGGTCACGAGGTGATATTTCTCATCGGGGACTTCACGGGAATGATCGGCGACCCTTCCGGGAAGAGCGAGACGAGAAAGCCCCTCACCAAAGAAGAGGTCCTTGAGAATGCCAGGACCTATAAAGAGCAGATATTCAAGATCCTGGACCCTGAAAAGACCATCATCGATTTCAATTCCCGGTGGATGTCCTCCATGGCTGTTGAGGACCTTATCAAACTCACAAGCCACTACACCGTTGCACGGATGCTTGAGAGAGAGGATTTCAAGCAGAGATTCACAAACCAGGGACCCATTAGCATCCATGAATTCATCTACCCTCTGGTACAGGGCTATGACTCTGTGATGCTCAGGGCAGATGTGGAACTGGGCGGGACCGATCAGAGATTCAATCTTCTTGTAGGGAGAGAACTCCAGAAGGAGTATGGTCAGAAACCGCAATGCCTCGTGATCATGCCCCTCCTCGAAGGCACCGACGGGGTGAAAAAGATGTCCAAGAGCCTCGGAAATTATATCGGGATAAGTGAGGCGCCCCGGGAGATGTTCGGGAAGATAATGTCCTTAAGTGATATCCTCATGATCAGGTACTACGAGCTTCTGAGCCATATCTCCATGGAAGAGTTGAATGCCCTCAAGCAGGGAATTACTGGCGGAACGGTCCATCCCAAAAAGGCGAAGGAAGACCTTGCCTTTGAGATCGTGGAGCGGTACTGGGGCAAGGACGCTGCCATAAAGGCGAAAAAAGATTTCGAGCATATATTCAGAGACAGGGAGATTCCTGAGGATATCCCTGGAATATCGATGGCCTCAACAGGCTGGCTGCCCCAGATAATAAAAGACGCAGGTCTTGCAAAGAGCACCAGTGAGGCTATCAGACTTATGAAGCAGGGCGGGGTTAAGATCGGTGAGAGTTCGCTCAGTGATCCCGACACAAAACTCCAGCCGGGAGAACACATAATAAAGATCGGCAAGAGGAAATTCCTGAAGGTGAAGGTAGCACCATGATAGGCAATACCGAAATCATTATCAGACTCCTCCTCGGTGCAGTTATCGGCGGCATTATCGGCTTCGAGAGGTCTACTCACGGAAGGGCGGCAGGCTTCAGGACTCACCTTCTCGTCTGCGTTGCCGGGGTCCTTATCATGACCGTGTCCGAGTACTATCATTACCTGAGTGTGTGGGATCCTTCTTACATCCGTATCGATCCGGCGCGGCTTGCAGCGGGAGCTATCACCGGTGTCGGTTTCCTCGGCGCAGGGGTCATCGTAAAGAGCGGGTTGAACGTCCAGGGACTCACTACCGCCGCATGCCTCTGGATCGTCTCTGCCATCGGCCTTTCCATCGGAAGCGGCCTTTACACGGCAGGTCTTGCAAGTTTTGTGATTACCTACCTTTCACTCTGGCTTTTGAGGAGAGTTGAAGATAAGATGCCCCGGCTCTCCTATAAGTTTATAACCATCGTCGTGGAAGGTCTGGGCAATGAAGAGTCGATCAGATCAGCGATTGAAAAATGCGGGGCATCCGTGAGCCGTATCGACTATGAGAGGGACCTGGGGCGCTCTGAATCAACATTCAGCATTACCATTTCCTTCAGAGATGAAAGTTGTCCGAAACGGATACTCGATAATGTCTCATCGTTGCCCCTTGTAAAAAAAGTCGTGATCACGAGCTGAGGCAGGTGGAGGTAGAGACAGAGGTATGGATTTTTTTGCCTATACCTATACCTTCACCTTTGCCTTCTCTTTTATGATCTCCTCCACCATGGCCTCTATGGTGGACTCCCTTGGCATGATATCAACCTTCAACCCTGCCTTCTCGATAGCCTTTGCGGTCACGGGGCCGATCACCGCGATGGAGACACCTTTCAGGAGATCGAAAGCATCACTGCCGATCATCTCGATGAAATTGTTGAAAGTGGCAGCGCTGGTGAAGGTGGCAATAGTGATCCGGCCTTCCTTCAGGAACCGCTTCAGCCTCCTCCCATGGAGCTCGGGTTTCACTGCCCGATAGGCAACAGGAACATCGATCTCTCCCCCCAGTTCCCTCACCTTTTCAGGAAAAACCTCCCTCGCCACCTCAGCCCTCGGCATGAGCATTTTCAAGCCTCGTAACGCGTAACGTGTAACGTGTAACGGGTCAGCATTTTGTACTCCTGACCCCTGACTTCTGACTTCTTTTATGAACGCCTCTATGAGTCCTTCCCCCCGGAATGCTTCGGGTATGAGATCCACCTTCATCCCGTACTCCTTTATCTCGGCAGCGGTCTTTGTGCCTATGGCACAGAGCTTTATCCCCTTGAGGTCCCTGATATCTCCTTCTCTTTCAAAGAACCTCTTCAGAAAATACTTAACACCGTTTGCGCTGGTAAAGATGATCCACGTATAGGAACCAATTTTCTCGATGGCAGCATCCAACTCGTCATAATTTTCAGGGGGAACAATTTCGATGGTCGGAAACTCGATGATCTCTGCGCCCAGCTCTTCCAGGGGCTCGAACCCAGTGGAGTGCTCCCTCGTGACAAGTACCCGGTGGCCGAACATCGGCTTGTCCTCGTACCATTTCAGGGTATCTCTGAGCTTCACCACGTTGCCGATTACAACCACGGCAGGGGGATTTATCTCATGTCCTTTCACATCCGAAACAATATCTTTCAATGTGCTGACGATGGTCTTCTGGTCAGGCCTGGTTCCCCACCGAACAACAGCCACAGGGGTCTCCGGACTCCTCCCGTTCTCCATAAGTTTCCGAACAAGCATGTCGAGATTCTTTACCGCCATAAGGACAACAATGGTGCCCACACCGGTTGCGAGCTTTGCCCAATCAATGGCAGATTCCTCCTTGGTGGTATCCTCATAGCCGGGAATGACCGCAAAGGATGAGGAATACAGCCTGTGGGTAAGGGGAATCCCGGCATAGGCAGGCGCTGCAACAGCAGAGCTTACCCCGGGGACCACTTCGAACGGGATGCCTCTTTTCGCAAGGACCTCAGCCTCTTCGCCGCCCCGGCCAAAGACAAAAGGGTCACCTCCCTTGAGTCTGCAGATGATCTTTCCTTCGTCTGCTTTTTTCACAAGGACATCGTTTATCTCGTCCTGGGTCATGGTATGGTGGCCGCCCCGTTTCCCGGCGTAGATGAACTCTGCGTCGTGGTTGATATAGTTAAGTACCTGGGCGTTGAGATGCAGGTCATAGACAACCACTTCTGCTTTCTGGAGGCATTTCATGCCTTTCACGGTGAGAAGCCCGATGTCACCGGGCCCTGCTCCGACGAGATACACCTTGCCCCTTCCTCTTTTCATGCTCTGATTTTAACATATTTGCTCTTTCCCCCTTTTCACCCTCCCCTTCATCCCCTCCCGTCAAGGGAGGGGAGAGAACTATCGGTACACACCGGCTCCTTGAGTGTTCATTTTTGAATAATCCTATGGTAAGCTTTGACTGTCTATAGTTATGGAGAACAGCCATGAGAGTCTATGACATCATCAGGAAAAAACGCGACGGCCTTGAACTTTCACGAGATGAACTGGCACATATGGTTGCAGGATATACCGCGGGCCGTATCCCGGATTACCAGGTCTCGGCGCTCCTCATGGCGGTCTTTTTCCGGGGGATGAGCGAGGAGGAGACTGTTCACCTCACCGAAATCATGCTCAACTCCGGCACGCTCCTTGACCTCTCCGACATACCTGGGCCCAAGATAGATAAACATTCCACAGGCGGGGTTGGAGACAAAACAAGCATCATCCTGGCGCCGCTCCTCGCTTCTGCGGGGATCATCGTTCCCATGATTGCCGGAAGGGGACTTGGTCACACCGGAGGAACCCTGGATAAGCTTGAATCCATGCCCGGATTCAGGACTTCCCTTTCCCTCACCGAATTCAAAGAGAACCTCAGACGCGCCGGTCTTTCGATCATGGGACAGACAGAAGAGATAGCTCCTGCGGACAGAAAACTCTATGCCCTCCGCGATGTGACAGCCACGGTTGATTCCCTCCCCTTCATTGCATCCAGCATCATGTCAAAGAAGCTTGCCGAAGGTATCCAGGGCCTTGTGCTTGATGTAAAGGTGGGTTCAGGGGCTTTCATGAAGACAAAAGAGGAAGCAAGAAAACTTGCGACAACGATGGTGAAGATCGGAAATTCCGTGGGAGTGAAGACGGTGGCAATCCTCACCGACATGGACCAGCCCTTGGGGAAAACCGTCGGAAACAGCCTCGAGATAAAGGAATGCATTTCTGCCTTGAGGGGAAAATGGCCGGATGACCTAAGGGAAGTGACCCTCACTCTGGCTGCATGGATGCTCAAGGTGGCAGCATCAATCCACGGTGAGACGTTCCATTTTGCAGGAAGAGATGTCGCCGGACTGGAAGAATACAGGAAAGGTCTTGAAGACCTCATCAATAATGGCGCAGCTTTTACGAAATTTGTCGAGATGGTGGATTCACAGCATGGAAATCCTGAGGCAGCATTTAAACCGGGTCTTCTGCCGTCGGCAAAGATGACAAAACAGATAACTGCGAACAGGGAAGGATATCTCGTCAGGTTGGATGCGGAGAAAGTGGGCAGGGCGTCCATGCTCCTCGGAGCGGGAAGGGAGAAGATCACCGATGCCATCGACCATTCCGCAGGGATGATCCTGAACAAAAAAGTCGGGGAGCAGGTGAAAGCCGGCGAACCAATCGCCATGTTCCATTACAATGATGAGTCGCGGGAAAGAGAAGCGGAAGAGATTTTTTTGTCAGGGATTGAGATAGGTCCGGACAGAACCCAACCGGGAAGTGCTATCATAGAGGTGATTCAGTAATGACAACCGTGGCAAAGGTTAAGGCTAAGTCCGGGGAAATCCTCTTTTCAACCGTAACCTCAACCTTTTTCCTGTTTTTTTGCGTATGACGATCAGGGAACAGACAGAAGAGATAGAGAGAAAAATCCTCCATCCAAAGGCCTGCCCCAGCGCAGAGAGCAGAGGCAGGATGAAACGTGAAAAGGAGGGGGAGATCAGGACCTGTTTTCAGAGGGACAGGGACCGGGTCATCCATTCAAAGGCGTTCAGGAGATTGAAACACAAGACCCAGGTCTTTCTGGCGCCGAGGGGTGACCATTACAGGACGAGACTCACCCACGTTCTTGAGGTCTCTCAGATTGCAAGGACAATCGCCAGGGCCCTGCGCCTGAACGAGGACCTCACCGAGGCCATTGCCCTCGGACATGACCTCGGGCATACCCCCTTTGGTCACGCAGGGGAGTCAGTCCTCAGGGAGATACACCCGGGGGGGTTTGACCACTACAAACAGAGCCTCAGGGTGGTGGATTTTCTCGAAAGGAAGGGGGAGGGCTTGAACCTCACCCATGAAGTGAGAAATGGCATAGTAAAACATTCCAAAGGCAAGGGGCTGATCATCCCCGATGCCCCGGGAGAGAAGGCGGAGACCCTGGAAGGTCTCACGGTGAGGGTATCCGATATCATCGCTTACGTCAATCACGACCTTGATGATGCGCTGAGGGCCGAGGTGATAAAGAGATCGGATATTCCGAGGAATATTATGAAGGTTCTCGGAGAAAACCATTCCAAAAGGATAGACACCATGGTGAAGGATGTGATATATAATTCCCTCAGGAAAGATCTGGAGGAACTGACCATGAGCGAAGAGGTCTCCACGGCGACCTACAGGCTGAGGGATTTCCTCTATGAGCGAGTCTATGAAAGCGGAAAGATCATGGGAGAATTTATCAAGGCAAAAAAGATCCTCAGTGATCTCTACGGATACTATCTGGAGCATATTGAAGAGGTCTTCAGGGATATCCCCGCGGAAAAGAAACTGAACAGACACAGGATGGTATGTGATTTTGTGGCGGGTATGACCGACAGGTTTGCCATGGCAACGTATGAGAGACTCTTTCTGCCTCAGCAATGGACCATCGTATGAACAAAGACCTCATACAGGAGCTCACCAAGGAACCGAAGATCGCCTATTTCTCCATGGAAATCGGCCTCAGGACGGATATGCCCACTTACAGTGGCGGCCTCGGCGTGCTGGCAGGGGATACCATTAAGTCGGCAGCGGATCTGAGACTCCCCATGGTGGCGGTCACCGTCCTCTGCAGAAAGGGATATTTCCACCAGGTGCTTGACGAAAAAGGCAGGCAGACGGAAGCTCCGGAAGACTGGGACCCGTCGCAGTTCATGGACCTCCTGCCCGAAAAGATCTCGGTGGAGATAGAGGGAAGGGATGTGTACGTTCAGGCGTGGCTGTATGAAGTGAAGAGCCTGACCGGTGGGAATATCCCTGTCTTCTTCCTGGACACGGATGTGGCAGAGAACGGGCCTGACGACCGGGACATCACCTCCTCTTTATATGGCGGGGACAAGGCATACAGGCTGAAACAGGAGATCGTCCTCGGGATCGGCGGCGCCAGGATGCTCCACCGGCTGGGATTCGCAATAAAAAAATATCATATGAACGAGGGTCATGCGAGCCTCCTTGCCCTGGAGCTGTTAAAGGAATACAAGCGGGATATAGAAGAAGTGTGGGATGAGCGCCTTGTATGGGATGTGGACAGGGTAAGAGACCTCTGCGTGTTCACCACCCATACTCCTGTGGAAGCAGGCCATGACAAGTTTTCCTATGACATTGTGGCGAAAGTTTTGGGAGAGCCGATACCCCTGAACGTCCTGAAGGACCTGGGGGGCAAGGACAGCCTGAACATGACGCTCCTTGCGCTGAACCTCAGCGAATTTGTGAACGGGGTAGCCAAGAAGCATGGGGAAGTCTCAAAGAATATGTTCCCCGGATACCAGATTTACGCCATCACCAACGGCGTCCATTCCTACACCTGGACGTGCGAGAGTTTCAAGAGACTCTACGACAAATACCTTCCCGGCTGGGCAAATGAGCCTGAATTGTTCGTGCGGGTGGGCCGCATCCCGGATGAGGAACTGTGGGAAGTTCACATGGAGGCGAAAAGAACCCTCATGGATTTTATCCGGTCCGAAACAGGGATCGAGATGAGCCCTGATATCCTCACCCTCGGCTTTGCCCGGAGGGCGACTGCATACAAAAGGGCAGACCTTCTCTTCTCTGATCTCGAAAGGCTCAGGAGGATCGGCGGGGGGAAGCTGCAGATCGTCTATGCAGGAAAAGCCCATCCCCGGGACGATGCCGGAAAGCAGCTCATCGAGAAGATCTTCGGCATAAAAGAGCAACTTAAGGACAGCATTAAGATCGCCTACCTGATGAACTACAATATGGATTTGGCCCTGAAGATTGTGTCCGGAGTTGATGTCTGGCTCAATACCCCCCTGAGGCCCCTGGAGGCGTCAGGCACCAGCGGAATGAAAGCCGCCCATAACGGAGTCCCCAACTTCAGTGTCCTGGACGGCTGGTGGATCGAGGGACATATAGAATGTTTTACCGGCTGGGCCATAGGTCCCCAGCCCTCCGAGAACAAGGTATCTGACAGCAACATGGATACGCGGGACGCTGAGGACCTTTACTACAAACTCGAAAACACTATCATCCCCACATTCTACGGCGACAGGCACACGTGGATACGGATCATGCAGAACGCCATCGGGAAAAACGCCTACTACTTCAACTCCCACAGGATGATGAGGAGATACGTCACCGAGGCTTATATACGGTAGCCGCGGAACCGGTCCCAGTCCCGCTCTTTGGCAAAATCCACGAGCTGCTGTCTGATTTCTTTAAGATTCATGGTTCATGTTTTCTCTTTCCCCCAGCAGGCTGACCCGTTCTATCACAGCCTTGTCCGGCCAGAGCCAGGCGCCACGCACTTTCGCGGACGATGGTTCAGATAAAGTCCTGTTGCTATCGGTTCCAATTCCATGACATTCGCCACCCGTACCAGCATGCCGTCCAGATCGCTGCAGGCTATATTCATGGACCCGAGAACCGAGCGATCCGTGGCGCAGTCGAAACGAGCAAGACCAAGGGCAAGCGCAACTCTTTTCAGTTGCGCTCGCTCCACACCCTGCGCGACCAGTGAATCGAGAAACAACTGACGGTGCAGAGCTCCGAGTTCGTCAAATTGTGCCTTGCGCAGGCCCGGCTGAAACAGAACATAGCGGGTTTCGTCATGGCAGAAGAGCACACACTGCCGCCTGTCGATGGAATAGAGATTGGCGGTCCAGCTTCCCAAAGGACTCGTCTCCTCAAGCGCCTCCGCCGATACTTCTGGCAGTTTCTTGGCGAGCTTTTGGGTACAGTGGATGATCATGCGGTCGCCACTATTGACTATTTTTCGGATAATCCAAGAGTAACAACGCGATATTGCAGACAGTGAATAGCAAATATCTGATTTCATGAGGAGGAGGCGAACTTTTCCCATGTCCCCCCTTATCGCCCCGATGTCCTGCGAGTTTTATCAATGTTTCGTGAGTCGTCGCGTGAAGAAGAGGAAAGTACTTCTTTAAATTCATCCTGTCAAATTCAAACTTTTTGTCGTTCGTAATGGCGCGTGCTATCTCTTCGAGGGTCTTGAACGCTTCTATGAAAATCGAGTCCAGATCCTTTCCTGTGAGCATCCCGTGGTAAGCCCGAACCAATTCCTGTGCTCTTTCCGGAAATCTCTCCGCAAGGCGAGGCAGCAAATTATCAACCACATTGCGCTGTAATAAGGCCTCTTCTATTGGAACAATAAGTGGCGGCACTTCTTTAATGTCCAACATAATTTTCGCTTCGGCAAAGAACCGCCGTATATCAACGATAAGGCTATCAACCCAACCAGTCTTTGGCAATTGTCTTAAGAGGACTTCCAGTACGCCGAATCGTTCATTGAATATAGACAGATAAACAGTTTCTGTTCTTTCTTGCTTTATCCTTTCCACTCGCAGCTTGGCGCTATTTGCCTTTGCCTCCATTTCCTTCAATTTAGTGTCCCTGTCGGCCGTATATTTTCCAAACTGCAGTATGTGCTGTCGAAGTGAGAAGATAAGTCAGATGCTTTCTTGACCTCGGGATCCAAATATATCCTTGCAGTAAAGTCTGCTTTCAACGTACTGGGATGGAAGTACAGACTAATCTGAGAAGGCAGTTGCTTAGTCCTGTCATGATGATACCGCTGAAAACTTTCCGTTTCCAATAAGTCCCCGAAATGGGAATGATTCTGAATGCCTGGCTCGTTGTACGCAAATAACCTGTCAAGCCGCTGACTTAGTCTCTCAAAAAAAAGGAGGTAATTGCCCGTAGCCGCAAATTCGCCCGCCCTGAAAAACCAGGGGACATATGCGCCCCAGCGTGAATCATTCAGATCAATAGGCTCCTTCATGCTACAACTCCCCCCCTAAAAGCCTTATCAAGCACTGACGGCAGAAGAGCGTCGAGTTCGGCGGCAGTGTCGGTCTGAAGGCGTTTCAGACTGTCCACTCTTGCATGGAGGTCGTCCAGATAGGCGACGATGCGGCGTTGCTCGGAGATAGGGGGCAATACAATCGGCAGTGCTCTTAGCTTTGTGGAATTTACGTTCGCCTGACCGGTCATTTGTTTGCGTTCACGGAACATATAGGCACGCCCTGCGTCTGAATTTATGTAAGCGGCGACAAGATTGGGATTAGCTCTGGTTGTGTCCAATCTCAGCCGGATCAGGTATGATGCAAAAGCAAACTCTGCGTCTTTATCAAACACAGCGCACTTACCCACTAATTCAGCACTATTAGTTCTGTTAACAAGAATATCGCCCCTCTTCAGTAAGAGTCTTGACCGTTCTGTTTCACCAAGATGAAGATATTTTAAATCGTAATAATTTAGACGACCACCCTGAATATTGCCCATTCGCAAAATAGGAGTTCCCGAATCGTCGTCTGTCGTCTTTTCTGAAGTACCGTAACAACAGTCTACAACATATTCTCCTAAGGTATTTTTTACCCAGCCAGAATCTTCGCCCTTTGAAAAGAGAGCAACAATCTCAGTCGAAAAGAGCGCCTCCGCCTCTTCCGCCGCCTGTCTTCTCAGCCTCCGCGCCTCTTCGATCTTTGCGGTCAGTTGCTCAATCCGCGCCACAATCCACCGCTGCTCGGAAAGAGGGGGAAGGGGGATTTGATAACCAAGCACGTCTCCGGGGCGAATGGCTGCATAATTCGTTGACCCTTGTGCCTCCACTTGCTTCCGAAACTCAGGTGTCTTGATGAACCAGCCGAGATAACGTCGGTCGAGGCGATCTTCATTTGCGACAAACAAGAAATAGTGGCTGCTGACAATAGCGCCGGCCAGTTCCCCAGGAACGAGTCCGAACCCGCCGACCTTAGCGTCGATCTCGGCCATCAGAAAGTCACCCTCACAACAAAGTTGCTGTTTCTTAGTTTTTATTAGGACACCTACCACTTCGTCGCGAATGATGATCCCTTGTGCATGCAGTTGTACACGCGGACGCTTATAGGTCTGGAGGTCATCGATAAATTCTTTGCGGTGACTCAGCACCTCCCCCAGCCGCACTTTCGGCCAAGCCTTACTCATTTTCGTCCTCCCTGAAAAAATCCCTGAAAAAATCCTTGACTAAGCAGCCGGAATGTGCGATTATATTTTTGCAGGCAAGCGCAGGGTTTGTAGAGGTCGCTGGCGACAGCGGCAGCCCTCCGGGGTGGGATCCTCGAACCTGGGGCCTGCATTAGAGATTAACCTCATCGGCAAACATCGCAATATGCGAGTTTGTCGATTTGAGTTTCTGGAAGTCCTCAGGCCAAAACTTAAGCCCATACCCAAGAGCAACTCCCCTGTGCCGGTAACATGTTGGTAGAAGGAACCGCGAGTACTTGCCTTCAACCTCGCCGTAGCGATTCACATTAACAGCGAAAAAGAAGCTTGATGCAACGGCATCAGCAATCTGCAAGCCCGCCAGCCTTGAATGATCGACAGCCGACACTCTCTCGGGGTCGATAACATTCCAATCAATCCTCACGTCCAAAGGGTCACTTTTTGTCTTCAGGGTTTGCAGGTAGCCTGTAAGCTCTTGATAGGACATGATGCTACGATTCGAGAACACAATATCCGCTTTCCCATTACCCTCGCCGGGATTATGTTTGTCCCGGCAAAGCCACGAAACACGCTCAAGAAGAAAGCGAGACGCGTATCGATAAAGCAGAAATTTCTCCGACTGAAACTTCTCCGGGTCCCGCATGCTTGGCTTATGAATCAGCACGCTGACCGTTTTTATCGGAGCGCTTGCTACGTGCTTTATGTAAGGCACTCTCTGCTCATGCTTCAAATCTCTGAAATGCAACTCTTTTCGCGGTGCTTTCCCAAGCAAAGCACGGACATCTTCAAGAGTCCGCACAAGCGAGAGATCATTCTTCTTGCGGATAACTGCAGCGGCAAGAACAAGCCAGCGAGAGCTCCCGGAACCGTCAGGGTGAAATACGAATCCTTCGTCGCCGGACTCATCAACATAAACACGAAAACTGAGATCCTTCATGCTTGCCTTCTCAGCAACTTCGCGATTTCCATGATAGTAGTTATCACCTTATTGATTTTGCCAACACAGTCGACAATTTTTCAGACACTGTCTGAACTTTCGTCGTGGTGAAATGCCCGACACTGTTGAGCATTTGGCAAGTTTCGGCTGTTGAGGTATTCCGCAGACAGCGTCTACGGAATTTGCCAGTATTCTTGTTAGTTCACATAATCACGCCTTCGCTCCCTCAGCCAAGACCTGCCTGATCTCTGCCATGATCTCAAGAATCCTCTGCTCCTTTGCGATAATGTCTTCTACCAGCTTCTCTGGCGGCTGGTGCTCATAATCTTCTTTTCCATTCGGGTTCTTGATATCCAGGTTGAAGTTGTTCGCGGCCACGTCAGACGCCTTGACCTTCCAGGCACGGTTATTCTCTCTTCTCTTACTCCACCACTTGATGCAGTCTCCGAACTCCTCGAACTGCATCGGCTTTGTCTTCGTATAGCTCTTTCTCCCTTCGGGAAGGGGTTGTTCGTAATACCAGATTTCTTTTGTAGGCCCGCTCCTGTCGAAAAAGAGGAGATTAGTCGGGATGCTCGTATAGGGCGCAAAAACTCCGTTCGGAAAGCGGACAATGGTGTGCAGATTGTAGTCTTTCAGCAATTCCTCTTTGATCCTGGCACAGACGCCGTCGCCGAATAACGTGCCATTCGGCACAACGATTCCGCATCTGCCCGGCTTTTTCCCTCCCACGGGCCTTCTCAGCTTGCGCATGATCAACTGTAAAAACAGAAGCGCTGTTTCAGCAGTTCGTTTGTCGTCGGGGAAATTATTCTGTATGCCTTTCTCCTCCTCACCGCCGAAGGGCGGGTTCGTGAGTACGATATCGACCCTTTCCCGGTCACCGATTTCATTCAGGGGAACACGCAGGGCATTGCCCGGATCGATCTGCGGGTACTCAAGGCCATGGAGCATGAGGTTCATCTGACAAAGCAGATAGGGCAGAGACTTTGCCTCGATGCCGGCCAGGGACTCTTCCTGGAGCTTTCGGAAGTCTTCAGTCCTTTTGCACTGAGCCTTCAAATGTTCGAACGTTTCCACAAGGAATCCGCCGGTGCCGCAAGCAGGATCAAGGACTGTTTCGCCAAGCTGCGGGTTGATGACCTTCACCATGAACTTAATGACCGCCCTCGGGGTGTAAAACTCTCCCGAGTCCCCGGCTGAATCCCGCATCTCTTTGAGCATGGATTCGTAAAGATAGCCGATGGTGTGTATTTCGTCGGACGAATTAAAGTGGATCCCGCTTACCTTATTCAATATGTCACGGAGGAGATAACCATTCAGCATGCGGTTGTTCAGCCCCCTGAAGACCGTGGCGATGACGTCCCTTCTGTCTCCGCCGTTTGCCCCCTGGAGCGAGCGGAGATACGCAAAAAGCCCCGCTCCTCTCTTGCCGTCCGGTCCTTTTGCCTCGTCGTTATTGATAAAGGCAATCAGGTCATCTCCGGTGATGCCGTCTTCCTTTGCTGCCCAGTCACGCCAACGGTAAGGGACCTCAATAACAGGCTTATATCGCTTTCCGGCCAATGACGCCTCTTCCGCCCGGATCATCTCCGTGTCGTCAAGGAACTTCAGGAACATCACCCACGTGAGCATCGGCAGCCGGTCAAGGTCTCCGTTGAGCCCCTTGACCTTCCTCATGATGTCACGGCAGGACTTGATGATCGAGCCCAACTGCTGTGCCGTGCTCATAGGCTGCTGAGTCTTTATTCTTTTTGCCATTATTTCTCCTCTTTATGCAGCATAAAGCAGGGCCTGCATCTCCGACAGCGCCTGCCTGAGGTTTTCGGACCCGCCGAATTTCGTCGAAATCTCGATTGCGTTGCCGTGCCGTGCTATCGGGTCTATCTTCAGGATGTCCGGTATTTTGAACTGCGGCGTGCCGTGTTCTATATACTTGTCGAGTATCTCGTCGAGAATCTGTCTGGCATCGATGCCGTATTTTTCGAAAAAGTCCTTCCTCTCCTTCTTCAATTTTTCGGCCCTCTCCCTCCGGCTTCTCCTCGGTGCGTTGAAAGCCAGGCTGCAGAGCAGGTCGAAGGGGTCTACCCCGGGATCACCTGAAGTCTCTATCAGTTCTTCGAGGCCGATTCCTTTTTCTGAGAGCGTCTCTATGATCATCGCCCTTTCTTCCGCTATGCTCCACTTTGATCTGAGCTCCGCCGAAGAGGTGAAAATCTCTCTCACTTTCTCGCCGGTATAGTCGGTCAACTTCACCATCCGCAGCTTTTTTCCGTCTGCTCCGAGTTCATAAACCATATCAGCCACGATTTCGACCGAGCCATTGTCCACGTAGAATTTTCGGGGCTGCTTGTCCGGCCTGTTATCACTGAGCAATGAATCGCCATATCCGGCGGTATCTTCGGGGTATGTATCGTCTTCGGGCGGCGAACTAACGTCTTTGCGTATAACGTCACCTTGATCGTTGATCTCCTCTTCGGTTATGAAAGCAGGCTCCCCATCAAAGGCAGGGTCGGCAAAAAGCCTTGTGGCGCTTCCGGTATAATCCAGGATCGTGAAATAGAGTTTTCCGTAATCATCCCGAACCCTTGTGCCACGGCCTATGATCTGCTTAAAATCAGTCATTGAGTTGATGACCTTCACGAGGACGACATTCTTACAGGTCGGTATGTCAACTCCCGTGGTAAGGAGCTTTGAGGTTGTAAGTACCGCTGGTGTTTCGGTTTCGAGTTCCTGAAAACGGCTGAGATGACCCCGGCCGATGTCGCCTTCCTCAGACACGACACGGCACACGTAATCGGGATACGTCTTCACGAGGTCAGTATTGAGATTGTTCAGAGCCTTCCTCATTTCTTCGGCATGTTCCTGATCTACACAAAAGACGATCGTCTTTCCAAAGCGGTCGGTCTTCTTCAAAAATTCGCTGAGATGCCTTGCTATAGCCTCTGTCCGTGCCCTCAAGGCTACGATGGTTTCAAAATCTCCGGTGTTATATTCGCTGTCCGGAATTTCCCTGCCGAACCGGTCAAGTTCTCCTTTCGACGGCCGCCATCCTGTCGCATCCACAGAAGAGACCACACGATGGACCTTGTAAGGGGCAAGGAACCCGTCTTCAATCCCCTGCTTCAGACTGTATGTATAAATGGGGTTGCGGAAATAGCGATATGTGTCCCGGTTGTCCTCCCTCAGCGGTGTTGCCGTGATGCCAAGCTGGTAGGCGGGCTCAAAATACTCAAGGATTTCACGCCAGTTGCTTTCATCCCGTGCGCTGCCCCGATGGCATTCGTCAACTATTATTAGGTCGAAGAAATCCCTCGCGTATTCGCGGTAAAGCCCCGGCCTTCTTTCATCCTTTGCTATCGCCTGATAAATGGCAAAGTAAATTTCACGGCTCTTCA
This sequence comes from Nitrospirota bacterium, assembly GCA_023382175.1. Classification (GTDB taxonomy): domain Bacteria; phylum Nitrospirota; class Thermodesulfovibrionia; order Thermodesulfovibrionales; family UBA9159; genus JAMCQB01. The sequence continues at coordinate 24,431 of JAMCQB010000097.1, forward strand.
CCGCCTCGCCTTCGATCTTCCACCGGGCATCTCCAAAAGGACTGAAGGTCTTGTCCTTGGGATCATCGATGAGAATGTTTCTATCGGCGAGGTAGAGAATTTTGGGCCGTCGGTCCTCGCCAGTTCTGGTCCAGCGGGTATTCCAGAGTTTCCATATAATCTGGAACACGACAACTGTCTTGCCAGTACCGGTGGCCATGTTGAGGAGAATGCGTCTCTTCCCGTTGAGGACCGACTGAATCGTGCGGTTGATCGCAATTTCCTGGTAGTATCGGGGAGATTTTCCAGATAGGTGATAGCAGGGAGATATTAGTCTGTTCGCAGACTTACTGTCGGTGATCTTTTCTGCCCGCCTGATTCTTTCCCAGAGTTCGTCCGGCGCAGGGAATGTGGCCAGGTACCTGTCCTTGCCGGTCAGATAGTTATGTTCGACGATGCCATGCCCGTTTGTAGAATAGGCAAAATTCAGCCCTAACGTTTCGGCATAATCCTTGGCCTGCTGCAGTCCATCTCCGGCGTTCTTGTAAGATGCCTTCGCCTCGACAACGGCTATCAAGAAATCACGCCGGTATCTCAGGAGATAATCGGCCCTCTTGGGGTTCTTTCGGTAGCACTTGGCGCCGACTACCACAATTCGACCATCGGTGAAAGTCTTCTGCTCGCTTATCTGGTCGTCGTTCCAGCCGGCGTCGTAGAGCTTTGGCAAGACGTACTTTCGACAGGTGTCGGCCTCGGTATCGCGCATGGCCTAATTGTATAACCATTAATGGCATATGGTCAACAAGGAGTTGGGGAAGAATGTTTGAGGTGCTTTTGGCGGGTCTCTTCGGCCAGAACCTTATTTCCCACCAATAAGATAGTAGTATTCCAGATCTAGGAGTCTTCTCTTTATATCAATCCCGCCGGTGTAGCCGACAAGAGAGCCATCAGACCCGATGATCCTGTGGCAGGGGAGGACGATGGGGATGGGGTTGCTGCCAAGGGCATGTCCCACGGCCCGCACTGCCTTTGGGTTGCCAATCCTCTCCGCAAGCCATTTGTACGTTCTCGTTTCACCGTAGGGGACCTCCATAAGGGAGAGCCAGACCTTCTTCTCAAAATCGGTGCCGTGGAGGAAAACAATGTCCTGATGAAAATCCTGCAGCCTGCCGCTGAAATAATCCCTCAGCTGATTTCTGAATGGTTCGGGAGCCTTGCCCCGGGGATAGGTCGGGCGTTCTCCTTCGAAGCCGATTTCCGTCAGTCCTTTTCCCGAAAACACGAGGAACAAGCGTCCAAGGGGGCTTTGAAACGTGTCATAGAAGATTTCTGCTCTGCGGCTCACTTTTGCTCTTAACGGGTCCGGACTGCCTCTCCCCGCGAGTGATTATGAGAGGAAATCCTTCGCCTTCTGAGAGACCTCACTCTGTTCATCCCCTTCTTTTGCATAGATCTCTACCCTGTCTCCTCCCTTCCTGACGGCCTGGGCCAGGGCCTTTTCGCAGCTCAGAATGAGCTCCTCAGGCGTCTGCCCGTCAAGAAAGGCCAGCCCCACGCTCACGGTGAGCCTTCCCTTGGGCTGGGTCTCCTCATGGGAGAAGGGGTAATTTCTTATTATAGCATTGAACCGGTTCCCTAAAGAGAGGGCTGCAGAAAGGACTGTATTGGGCAGGACTACGGCAAAGGCGTCTCCGCCGTATCTCACCACAACGTCAGAGCCGCGGATGTTCTTTGTGAGGAGTTCGGCAATCTTTTTCAGCGCAACGTTCCCCGTATGTTCGCCGTTGTCCCTTATGTACTGGCCGAAGAAATCCACGTCCAGGATCATGAGATTCAGCGGCTGCTTGTATCGCACCGCCCTCTCCACCTCCTGGGCAAGGCGCAGCTGGAAATAACGGTGGTTAAATATCCCGCTTAATTCATCCACCAGTCCTGCCCTTTTTGGGTAGAGGACCTCTATCTCCGTGATGTGATCGATGAGCTCCTTAATATCAAACTTGTGCTTCCTGATGATCCACTCGATCTTCCCCATGAGGCTGATCCTGTCCTCCACAGGTATGTCCGTTTCGGTGAGGATGAATATGGGGATATTGCGCGTTGACTGATACACCTTCATCTCCTTCACCACATCAAAGCCCAGCATGTCAGGAAGTTCGAAGTCAAGCAGCACCACATCGGGCCGCAGCGCCGAGGCAAGCTCTATTCCCCTCTTGCCCTCCTTCGCAGCATAGATGAGGAATTCCTGGGGATCAAATCCCTCTTTCAACACCTCTGTTTCTCCGTCTGAGGCGATGATAAGAATGGTGGTGGGATGTTTCTTGCCCTTCAGGAAGCTTAACCCCTGGATTTTGTCCAGGAGGGCGTCCTTGTCAAGGGGTTTCAGCAGATAGTCTGTTGCGCCAAGGGCAAAGGCAAGGTCCTTGTTGTCGATGATGGAATGGATCAGGACCGGAATATTTAAAGTGGTTTCATTGCTTTTGAGCGCCTGGAGCACTTCCCAGCCGTCCTTCTTGGGCAGCATGATATCGAGGAGGATCGCAAAGGGCCTGAGTTCCATGGCCTTTGCCACTGCCTCCTCGCCGTCAAAGGCGTGAGCAACTTTGTACCCGGCCTGCGTAAGGTGTATGGTGAGAAGCTCGGCGCTGGCGGGATCGTCTTCAACAACCAGGATAAGGGGCGCCCTTTCATTCATCCAGGGGAAGTTGAGGTTCACCGCTTCCACCTCTTCTGCCTGTTTCTCCTGCAGTTGGGTGATAAGGGGAATGGAAACCGTGAACGTGCTTCCTTCTCCGAGCCTGCTCTCCACCGCCACCTGTCCTCCGTGGAGTTCCACAAGTTTTTTCGTAAGGGCAAGGCCGAGCCCTGCCCCGCCGTACTGCCGCGAAAAAGCGCTGTCTGCCTGCTCGAATTCATCAAATATCCGCTGAAGATCATCGGACCGGATGCCCACCCCGGTGTCACTCACTGCAAACGTCACTATCTCCTGACCCTCGGAGTCGCCATGGCCCGCTTCCTTCCCGATGGCCACGCTCACCTTGCCGGCCTCGGGGGTAAATTTTATGGCGTTGGAGATGAGGTTATAAAGGACTTGCTTGAGCTTCACCATATCCGCGGTTATGGCATCCACATTGTCGCTTATGCTGAGGCCGAGATCAATGGCTTTCCTGTCGGCCATGGGCTTCATGACGTTAAATATCTCGGCGATCATGTCTTCAACGAGGAACGTCTCATAGGTCATCTCGTATTTGCCTGCCTCTATCTTGGCGATATCGAGGACGTTGTTCACCAGTTCCAGGAGGTGTTTCCCCGAGGAATGGATGTTCTTCACATACCTCTCCTGATTCTCGGTCAATTCGCCGAAGATCTTCCCCTCGAGGACCTCGGAAAAACCGAGGATGGAATTAAGGGGCGTCCTCAATTCATGGCTCATGTTTGCGATAAACCTGGACTTGTGCCGGCTGGCGCGCTCCAGTTCCCGGTTCATTCTTTCCAGCTCCTCTGTCCTCTCCTTCACCTTGTTTTCGAATTTCTCCTCGAGCCTTGACAGTTCCGCCTCCTGTCCCCTCAGTTTTCTTAGGAGATCCGGCCGGTCAAGCACAATGCCGAGAATCCGCGTCACAAGGCTGATCGCCCGCTTCTGCCGCTCGGAATACTGCCGCAACTTGAAATCATCCAGGTACATAATCCCGTAGACACGGTCATTAAAGATGATGGGGCACGCAAGGACCGCCTTTATCCCTTCGCGGATGAGGGCAGGATTGTTCGTAAAGTTCACCTCAGAGATATCATTGATGGCGGTGATCTCCTTTTTCTTTATCACCGCGTCGGCCAGCCCGCCGGGCATCACCCTCCAGTGTCTGTTCTCGGTAAACCGCTTGCTCAGCCCCCTGGCAGCAAGGAGGTGTATCTCATCACCCTCCACCCTCACAATGCTCCCTGCCTGTGAATCGTTTATTTCCATGGCCCTGTCAAGGACAAAGCCGATGAGTTCCTCCAGGTTTTCCGCGAGGCCGGCAGTCTCTGCAATGGAGAGTATCCTCTTCTGATCTTCCATGGCCTTGTAAAGCTCAATCATTGCCTTTTTCTGTTTCTCGATGGTCTTCCACAAGAACCGTGCCCCTGTGGCGTCGATGACTTCCATGCGGTTGAACAGCATGCGCACGGTATCACTGAGTTTGGCGTCTCCGGTCACATTGATGATAATTTCTGGCCTGGCTTTCGTGGCGAGGATGTTGATATCGTAGAAGAGAGGAATCCCCCATTTTTGTGCGAGGACAGCCCCGGGGGTCTCAGGGTCCTTCTCATAAATCCCGACGATCTCGATATCAGGATCTCCCCTGAGCATGGACATTACTGTGCTGCCGGCAATGTTGCCGCCGGCTATTGCAAGCTTGACCATTCCTGCCCTCCCCCTGGTTCCATCCGGGTTATCATTTCGACAAAATGCTCCAACAGTTTGGGGTCCCACTGTCCGCTGTGCTTTTCATCCCTGAAAACCGTCACCACCGTGGATGCCGACCTTCCCCCACGGTAAGGTCTTTTCGAGACCATGGCATCAAAGGAATCCGCTATGGAGAGCAGCCGCGCGCTCACGGGTATCTCTTCACCACGGAGGCCGTCGGGAAAACCCCTGCCGTCCCATCGCTCATGATGGCTTCTTATAACGGGGAGAATCCCTCTCACCGAGACGAGAGGTCTGCATATCTCCTCTCCAATGATCGTATGTCGCTTTACCTCTTCCAGTTCATCACCGGTGAGTCTCCCGTCCTTGCAGAGAAGGTCGGTGCTCACTCCTATCTTTCCATATTCGAGGAGTATACCCGCCTTTCTCATCTGTTCCTGCTCCTTCCTGCTGAATCCGAGGAAGGAGGCAAAAGCCATGGAAATGTCACCCACCCTGGTGGAGTGTCCCCGGGTATAGGGGTCCCTGGACTCCATGGCCACTGCCAGGGTGAGTATCACATTCTCTGAATGTTCCAGTTCGTCCTGGAGGGTCTTCAGCTTTATAAGGGATCTCACCCTGATGGTCAGCTCAGCGGCATCAAAGGGTTTGCTGATGAAGTCATCGGCGCCGCACTCAAGTCCGGTTATTCTGCTCTGCCTGTCGGTGAGGGCCGTAAGAAGTACGACGGGGAAGAACCGTTTTCCGGTCATGGATTTCAGTTTTCTGCAGAGTTCAAATCCGTCCATGCCGGGCATCATTACATCAAGGATGGCTATATCGATTTTATGGGTGTCGAATATGGAAAGGGCTGAGGAGGCGCCCAATGCGCTGAACACTTCAAACCCGGCGCTGGCGAAGATCGCCTCCATCAGTTCAAGGTTGGACCAGAGGTCATCTACTACAAGAACAGATGGCCTGTCCTCCGTAACTGTGCCGGGCAGAGGAACCATAAGGAAATTAAAGCATTCCAGAGGAGATTTGTCAAGATTTTTCTTTTAATTTTGAGAGTTATGAATAAAACATAACTTAAAACTTTAGACCTAGACGGCACGGAGGCCCGCATAATAACAGCAACATTCATTATCAAGGTCGTTTATGAATGATCTTTCCACACCGTCATCAAAAAGGACTCTCACAAGACAGAAGCCCCCGGCAAGGGTTGAGTGGCTCTCTTCCACCACCACACCACTGCCCCAGGCAAAATATCTCAGGTGCCGGACCCTGTCGCCCACTTTCAGATAGAGCCTTGGTTTCATTGGTAGAATCTGGTGCGGTGGCG
>JAMCQB010000145.1 GCA_023382175.1 Nitrospirota bacterium
TTTGTCTTGCAAGGGTTATGATGTAGTGAAGGGGTTGAGCATACCTTTTCTTCGTCTCCTCAATTATCTCCTCTAACCGTATATAGTCCCCTCCCAGTTTCTCCTTAATAAGTGTCTTGATGTCAGGGTCATCCTGTAGCAGTAGAAGGGCAATAGCCCTCTTTGAGATGTTAAATTCTCCCTTCAGAACTTCCTCTATCGTATGAATAGCAGACTCTAAAGACTCGGCGTATTTAACGGTCTTGCCTGCCTTCTTTTTGTACTGGATGAGCCTGTCACGCAAGATATCCATTCCTTTGTTTTCTGTAGCCACAGTGGCAACAACCGGTATGCCTAATTCTTGTTCAAGGAGATTCAGGTCAATCTTCATCCCCAACCTCTCTGCCTCGTCCATGAGGTTAAGGTCTAAGATAACCGGCAGTTCAGCCTCGATGAGCTGTAGGGTCAAATGGAGCATCCTCTCCATACTCTTTGCGTCAGCTACTTGAAGAACCGCGTCGGGATTCTCCTCTAAAAGGACAGACCTTGCAACTCGCTCCTCTTCGGTTATTGGAAGCAGGGAATACATCCCAGGGGTATCTATGACCTCAAACTCTCTATCTTCTATCCTGCCTTTTCCCCTCGTCACCTCAACAGTAGTTCCCGGATAATTTGATACAGTTACATATTTCCCTGTAAGGTTTCCAAAAACAACGCTTTTGCCGACATTTGGGCTTCCTACCAGGACTATCTTTCTAAGCCCATCTATTGTCTCAGTGGCATTGTTATGGCAACTGCCTCTAAATTTTTTTAACTCAGCATTCATAATGACGCACCTTTCATAATTCTTTTTTCAAGCCAGCATACATTTATAACATATGAACATATATTCAACTGTTTGAGAATACGAAAATGAAAACATATCTGTCAAGAAGTTTTTTTAACTCATGGGGATTAAGACTCTAAATCCCTTTTTCTCTTTGCAAACTCCTCCGCATCTATCTCGCCTCTTGCATATCTCTTCTTCAAAATATCAAGTGGTGTCTCTTCTTTAGAAGATGCACCTCTGCCGGCAAGTGCTTTCACAAGGTAGACAATCCCTAAAATTACCAGCACCCAGAAGGCTATCATCAGGATAGGGCCGAACCATCCCCAGCCCATACCGTATCCATACATTCCATCTCCCCACATCCAATTACGCATCATATTTACCTCCACGGCTAATATATTGATCTTATCCTGCCTGTTCTTTTGTCTACTATCACTACATCTATCAAATTATTGTTTTTATCTTTAATATCCGCCTCAAAAAAATATTCCCTTTCTTTAGTATTTCCTATTACAACAGGCTCATTTTTGAAATATTCCTGCAGTATTTTCTTTGCTTCCTTTGCTGTTTTGACTATCTTTCTTGCGCCGTAAGATCCCCACATAGGGCAATAATCGCCATAAGGTCCTTCCCACCATCCATTCATTGCATCGGCATGGGAATAGAATAGAAAAATGGAAGCTATTAAAAATGATATTACTAAGAAAAAATTTTTCATTTTATGTTATCTATAAATTTCAGCAAGTAAAAATAAAGGAAGACATAGTATTGGAGCGGCTTCGGCAGCCCATGCGTAACGCAGGTTAAGGTTGAGGTTAAGGTTAAGAAAGGAAAACTCAGCCTCAACCTTAGCCTTAACCTGTCGTTGAAAAGCGTGATGCCTGTCGAGAATGAGCGGAAATACCATGTCTTCCTTTTCAAACAAACTTGCAATTTAATCCTATTCCTACTACCAGCCCATCATAGGGCACATGTCCATCATCATCATCCCAGGACCCATCATGCCTCGTCCCATCATCATACCGCCCATGTGACCGCCGGAAATACCGTACTTGTCTGCAACTGCCTGAATCTTTGTCTGAAGGTCTATGATCTCCTTCTGAAGTGTGGCGATACGGTTTGTATCAGGGGCAGGTTTGTTATACTCATTCTGAAGTTCAAGATTCTTTGTCATAATCGCCTGCCTTAAGCTCAGGGTTTCATTCTGGAAATTCTGTGCTGCCTGCGGGTTAGTGCCTTGATATCCCATTCCGTAACCGCCCCACCATGCGTACGCTCCGCCTGCAATGAACAACCCTAATGCCGCTGCCAAAACTGTTACTACTATACTCCTTTTCATTTCCTTCTTCCTCCTTTTTTTGGATTTTATGCCTTAAGCATACCAAAGGAGTTTGAAGGAGTATCGAAGGAATTATGAAGAATTGTAAAGATTGTCAAATGAACAATACCATTCAAAAATAGGCGGCAGAGTTGCCCCGCCGCCTATTTTGAAATATCACTTAAATACTATCTTTGCCATCCGCCTGTAGATGTGTTTGTATTGCTGGTTGACCATGCATCGCCCCTGCTCATCGGCCCGCTATTTGTGCCGGATCGAAATCCAGAGCCAAAGCCATATCCCATATTCATTAACCCCCTTGAACTCATTGAACCTCCAAAACCATCTATTGCTCTACTGCCGCTACCGAATCCACCACCGCTTCCAAAGCCGGTGCCACTTCCAAAGCCTATGATGCGTTCTTTGGCCATTTCAGCCTTATCCTGAGCAAGGGCAATGCCTGAAAAAAGCACCACTACCGCTAACGCGCAAATTGCTAATACTTTCAATTTAAACATGGTATCCTCCTTTAAAAACTGTATGTTACACCAATGGTGTAAATGTTGTTTTTATAGTCTGTATTTGACACATTGGAATCATTAAACTGACGGTCATAACCGAGATTCACATATACCATTTTAACAAGCTCCCTTACTGCACCCACCGAGACAGTATGAGATTTTGTCTTGAAACCTGAAGCATCATCATACTTACGGGTGAGATAACTATAACCAACATTAAGCATTGTCTCCGGTGTAATCTTATATCCTGACCACACACCAATTGAGTGGCCATCGTAACTAAAGAGCCTTGAGTCTGCGCTGTTCTTCTCATACTCATAGCCCTCTTTTATCCAGAATTTGCGTGTAATCTGTTGCTTAAGCTCAAAGGTTCCGCCATAGGCATTGCTGTCGCGAGGCTCTCCCTTAAACTCCTTTATCTTCCCCTTTAGTGCAATCTGGGCCGATAATATATCGCCTAATTCCTTATACACCCCCGCGCTGATTCCACCAATGGTGGCATCAAGGTCATCGTACTTGCTGTAAAGATAGGTTGCGGCATCACCCCTTAAAAAGAGGTATGTACCATCGGCGACCTCTGTATATCCTCCGACAGCAGCAGAGATGGTTGTATAAAAATCACCTTTCTTGTCAGCATCTACCGGAGAACCGTTGATGTTGTCCTCATAGGTTTCCTTAACTCCCACATCAAAAATTAATTCTCCCGACGCCTTTGGAACAAAAACGAGACCCGACAACACCACGACAAACAGACACATCACTGAATTCAACACCTTTTTAGACTGCATTGTTCCTCCTTTAAAAAATTATTTACAGGGAGGCATACGCCCCCCTGTAGTCACAGCAGGCAAGACATTGAAAGATGCAGGTATGTTTATCTGCGCCCACCCATTCCTGAGCCACCATCCATGACCGAACCGCGGCCCATATCTGCTCCCCGACCCATACCAGTATCGACACCGGGGTTGCGGCCTATATTGGAGCCGCCCATCCTGTCCATGTCCCTAACCCTATCCTTATCCATAGACATGGAACGTTCCATTGCTCTCTCTGGAGATCTCCCTTTCTTAATCTCACTCCCATAATTTTTAGCTGTCTTTTTGATGGCATCTCCGCTTAATCCTTTATCCATGCCCATTGTTACCACCTTAGCAGCATTCTCTGGCTTTGCTCCATCCTTTACAGCCATATCCACTGCCTCCACTGTCTTTATGACATCTTCTGTTTTGTAGTTATGTGTAATGGCAGCAGCAGCAACATCGGATGCCTCGTCTCTTGCATCGGGAGTAACTGATTCAATGGATTTTGCGATATTAGAAAGTTCTTTCCCCCTAATCCCTTTATCTATGCAAGCATCAACTACTTTAGATGCATGTTCCACAGGAACGCCCTTTTCCACCAAGCCTTTTAATACTTCGACTGCTTCTGCCCTTTCTCTGGCATTTAACTTTTTATCTGTAGCATGTTTCTCGACCTGTGTCTTGGCCTCATCAAGGGTTACTGCATTTGCAACACCCCCGAATGTTAGCAGGATTGCCACTATTGTTACTGATAAGATTTTCCTTAACATTGTCTTTCCCTCCTTTGAATTTTTTGTTAATTTAGACTAAAACCATGCTTCCAACAAACTTATAATGTTAATTGGCTTTTATCTATAATCCCTTCACCTCCTCTGCATTCCTGAGCCACCACCCCAGCCTGGGCCACTCTTACTGTCAGACCCACCCATACTGGAACCGCTCTCCATACCAGACGATGTCCCGCGCATCTGTCCGCCTTCCATACCTCGGTGACTGCGTTCGAAGCCTCCGCGCTCCATTACGGATTCCATTCTTCTTGCTGCATCCTCCATTCTCTTTCCTTCTTTAATCTCACTGAATATTTCCCTCTCCATTCTCAATATATCCTTTTCAGAATATCCCCTATCCATTGCCTTATTAACAAGTTTTGAAGCCTGCTCCACACGCATGCCGCTCCCTACAAGATTGGTCATTGTATCAATAGATATTTCAAACATTGATATGGGATGATTATGTTTTTTCACCCTCATCCCAGTCTGTGTAATAATATTTTCAGGAATTGACCTTTCCAGCGCCAGTGCAACAGTCTGTATAGTTTCTTCTTTTGCTTTGCCGCTACCTGCCTTTACACCGCTTTTAATGAGGTCATTAACAATCGTGTTAGCCACAGAAAGTTTTTCTGCCAGCATTCCTGTTACACCCATAATCCTATCCGCAGGCACTCCCTTTGATAGCCCCTGCTGCATCCTGTCAAGAACAGGTCTGACAGGCAGATTTTGATTCTTTACTTTTACGGCAATACCGATAAAACCTTCAATGGCTTTGCCATCAAGGTTCTGCCTCATCCCTCTGTTAACAATAATTACGACATCACCCGGCTGAATCCCTGCATTAACCGCATCGTTTACCTTCTTGAGAAGAGATATCTTAGTTTCTTTTGAGAATGCGGATTTCTCTATGGAAAGCCTTATCTCTTCAATAGCCTTCTGTCCTGTTTCAGCTATTGCTGTTCCACAAACCATCAGTAGACTGATTATTGTCAAAAACAAAATAAGTCTTTTCATTTTCTCTACCCTCATAATTTTGTAACCTTTAAAACAGAATTCTTATACCCGAACCCGTCGTCCTGATATGATTCAGCATTCGGGTCAGATAACCAGACCTTGCCGTCCATAACAAACATATAGTTATAGGCTCCCGGTTTCAGTGGTATCTCTATGGTCCATATGCCGTTATCCTGTTTCTTCATCATGTTCTTCCCATCAACCTTCCATTTATTGAAATCTCCCGCAATAGCAACCTCTTTTGCATCCGGGACGTAAATATTAAATTTAACTGTAACAGTTGACCCCTCTGAGATATTGGTGTGTGAGATTAAGCTATGTTTTTTCTGAAATTGAAAAACCCCTGTAAAAACTATTATCACTAAACACACGGTTGCCGCAGCAGTAACCATGTTCCACCGCAAGACCCTGTCTTTGAAAAAGAAATCCCACACCTTTTCTCTATAAGAGCTCTTGCGTACCGGTAATTTTCCCATTACCTTTGATGTAAAAGATGGAGGCACAGATAATCTTTCGCTCTTTTCCACAATGTGGACAGCCATGCTGAGTGCGTCAAGTTCCATTTTCAGAACAGGATCAGAATCTATTCTGTCTAAAATTTCTTTCTTTTCTTCTTCGGATACTTCTCCATCCAAAAGCTTGTGAATTAGCTCCATATTTTTATCCATGTGAAATCCCCCTTTCCCTCAGGAGTTTCTTTAACATTTCCCTGCCTCTATGGGTTCTTATCTTAAGGGTGTTTGAACTAACCCCTAGTACATTTTCCATCTCATTGTAATCCAACCCTTCAACGTGCTTTAAAACAACCGCTTCTCGATACTCCTCAGGCAATTCATTGAGGGCTGTTTGTATGTCATGACTAATCTGCCTGTTGCATGCTGCATCTTCAGGGGTCGCAATTTTTGAGACAGATACTTCTGCTATTTCATCGATTGAGACGGTGTCCTTCTTACTCCTAAGATGGTCTCTGCATTTATTAATGGCTATACTGCAGAGCCACGTGGAGAATTTAGAATTCTTCTTAAAATCCTTTAAGGCAATATATGCGGAGATAAAACTCTCCTGTGCCATGTCGTTTGCCGACTCGGTTTCCCCAAGCATTCTGTATGCTACGTTGTAAACCATGCCCTTATACCTCTCTACTAAAACTGAATAAATATCTGCATTGCCGTCCATGCATTGTTTAATGATCGAATATTCCTCTGATTGCATATCATCTTTATCAACTTTCTTATACATAAGACGAATGAAAATCCAAAAGGTTACAAACTAAGATTATTTTTTAATGTGAATGACCGAATTCCTCCCGCCAAATACATCATCTGCAGATGGAACAGAAGGATCCAGCATCCATTTTTCTCCATCTGTTAAAAAGAGGTATTCGTAGCGGCCATCTTTCATAGGCAAGGTTATGCTCCATACCCCGTCAGCATCAGGGCCGGAAAGGGCGTCTTTATCTTTATCCCACTGGTTAAAACTCCCGACAATATTAACCCTTTTTGCTTCGGGATACTTAAGCCTGAAGACAACTCCGTTCTCAGTGACCGTGGGGCCTAAGTGTTGCAGAGTGGAACAAGCAGGAAGATACAAAAAGGCTATCAATACTGCAAGCCTGACAATAAGTT